>CAZFGZ010000146.1:0-5768 GCA_964518585.1 uncultured Dehalococcoidia bacterium
ATCCCCCTCCGTACGGGTAATCCTCCACCACCTGGTGCTTGTCCCGGGCGTAGTCCCGAATGTTGTGCAGGGCGATCTCCACCAGGCCGGCCTCCACCGCCCTGCCGACGATGCTCGCCTCGAACGCGCCGCCGAACATCTCCGGAAACAGCGTCAGGATATCGACTCGCATAGCTAGGAATCCATAGCGGCGGGCTCAACCCCGCCCGCGGCGTCCCGGCGCCGGCTACTCCCCCGCCGGAGCCTCAGGTGGGCCCTGGACGGTCGCTCCGCTGGCCAGGTGGTCGCCGACCTCGCCGCGCAGCATCTCCGACGCGTGCCCCAGCACGGCGAGCACCGCGCTCAGGCTCTCCCGAACCCCCTTCTCGCTGCCGGGCAGGTTCAGGATGAGACAGCGGCCCCGCACGCCGGCCACGGCCCGGCTGAGCATCGCCATCGGGGTGTGGCGGACCCCCTCGGCGCGCATGGCCTCGCCCAGGCCGGGGACCACGCGCTCCACCACCTCCAGCGTCGCCTCGGGCGTCACATCGCGGGCAGCCAGGCCCGTGCCGCCGGTGGTGACGATGAGGTCCAGGTCGCCCGCATCGGCCCAGGCCCGCAGGCGGGCCGCGATCTCCTCGCGCTCGTCGGGCACGATGTCGTGGCGCTCGACGGCCGCGCCCACCGTCGCCAGCAGCTCGCCGATGGCGGGGCCGCTCGTATCGCGACGCTCGCCCCGGGCTGCCTTGTCGCTGACGGTAAGGACGCCGACCCTGAGAGCCGCAGGCAACGATCTGTCCCTCCCCGAATTCGACTCATGATAGCACAGGGCCCCATGCGGGGAAATTGCGTCAAGTTGACGGAAAATAAATGGATAAGGATCTTGACAACTGGGAGTTAGATGGTAAGATGTGGGGGCTTGTGGGTAAACGTGGCGTCAACTGGATGATCTGTGCCCCGTGAGGGAGCGGCGGGAGTCTCGGCGTGTATTTCCTGGGGACCTATGAATACAGCATGGATGAGCGGGGGCGCGTCCCCCTGCCGCCGCGCTATCGTGACTCCTTTCTCCACGGCATGGTCCTCAGCGAAGGCTCGCCCGATCCCTGCCTGAGAGTATACACCCAGGAGACCTACGACGCACAGGCTGCGCTGTACACCAGCGAGCCGCCCATCCGGCGGCGGGGCAGGCTGATCCGCAGGGGGTTCTTCTCCCGCTCCTTCCCCGCCGAGCTGGACCGCCAGGGCCGGGTGCTGGTGCCGCCACCGCTACGCCGCTACGCCGGCCTGGAGGGAAACGTCGTGCTGACCGGCGAAGGCGAATGGCTGGAGATCTGGAACCCCGAGCGGCTCAAGGCCGCGATGAAAGACGTGGACGAGCACTACGAAGAGACGCTCGAATCAGTGGAGCCGCCCCCGTGAGGCTGCTAACGATGCAGGCGACCCACATGCCGGTGATGACGCGGGAAGTGCTGGCCGCCCTGGCGGTGCGCCCCGGCGGCCGCTACGTCGATTGCTCAGTAGATGGTGGAGGCCACGCCCGGGCCATCCTGGAGGCGGCATCCCCCGGCGGCAGCCTGGTGGGCATCGACCTGGACCCGCAGGCGCTGGACGTCGCCAGGGGCCGGCTGGAGGACTTCGGCGACGCCGTCCGTCTGGTGGAGGGCAACTTCCGCCAGGTGGGCGAGATCTGCCGGAAGCTCGGCTTTCTGCCGGTGCACGGCGTGCTCCTTGACCTGGGCATGTCCTCCCTCCAGCTCGACGAAGAGGAACGGGGCTTCAGCTTCCAGCGTGAAGGCCCCCTGGATATGCGCTTCAGCCGCCGGGAGGCCCCGACGGCCGCAGATATCGTGAACGAGTACTCAGAGGAGAAGCTGGCCGAGCTCCTGCGGCGCTACGGAGAAGAGCCGCAGAGCCGGCGTATCGCCCGCAGGATCGTAGAGATGCGTCCCCTCTCTACTACCACCCAACTTGCCAAAGCGATCGAGCAGGCCGTGGGCAGGAGGGCCCGGAGCAAATCCCACCCCGCCACCAGGACGTTTCAGGCCCTCCGCATCGCGGTAAATCAAGAGCTAGACAATCTAGCCGCCGCTCTCCCTCAAGTCCACGGCCTGCTCGGCTTTGGAGGACGCGTCGCCGTCATCAGCTACCACTCCCTGGAGGACCGCCTGGTCAAGGAGTACTTCCAGCGGGAGTCGAAGGACTGCGTCTGCCCGCCGCACACCCCCGTATGCATCTGCGACCACCGGGCTACTCTGCGCCTGGTGACCCGCGGTGCCCTGAAGCCCTCCCAGGAGGAGACAACCGCCAACCCTCGCTCGCGCAGCGCGCGCCTGCGCGCCGCCGAGAAGACCGATGCAGCCGACGCCTAGGATCGCAGGGAAGAGTGGCTATGTCAACGCTGGACCGCTCCATCCCCCGGGCCGGGCCCAAGGCCGCGCTGAAGGCACCCGCGGCCGGCCTCCGAGCCATGCTGATAGCGGCCGGCCTGGCGATCGTGGGAGCAGGCCTGCTGCAGGTGGTCCAGACCAGCAATGTTACCAGCACTGGCTATGAAATCCAGGGCTTGGAGGAGGCGCGGCTGGAGTGGAGTGCGCGGGTGCATCAACTGGAGGCAGAGGTAGCCTCTCTAGCCTCCCTGGAGCGCGTCGAGCAGGAGGCCCGCGGGAGGCTCGGGTTGGTGCCTGCGGAAAGGCGCCTTTACCTGGAGGTGAACGCCCCCGTGCCTCCGCAGCAGATCCTGCCGACGCGGTTCGCGCCCGCGGAACCACCGGAAGAATCCTCCAGCGGATCTTGGTGGCAAGACCTGCTGGACCTGCTGCCCTTCTACTAGCCTGATAGCTCAGGGCGGCCTCAGCTCGGCGGGCCGCCGGCAAGCGATACCTGTGAGGAGAGGCTGGGATGCCCCGGCGCAGCGGACGGCTCACCTGGAGACTGTTCACGATAGCGGTGGTGCTGGCGGCCAGCGCCGCCGGACTGGTGGGCCGCCTGGCCTACCTCCAGATCATCCGGCACGACCACTACGTCCAGGAAGCACAGGGCGAACACATTAGCCGCCAGGTCGTCAGGGCGCCCCGCGGCGCCATCCTCGACCGCAACGGCTACCCGCTCGCCACCACCGTGCAGGCCTATGACATCTACATCGAGCGCAAGGCCTGGCAGGACCCTCAGGTAGCCCGGGAGGCCGCGGAGCTCATCGCACCCATCGTCGGTCAGGAGCCCGAGGCCATCCTCGGCGAGGCCCTCAGCGAGGAGGACGGCGACTACCTGCTGGCCTGGGGCCTGGACTTCGACGCCGGCAGCAGGATCATCGACCTCGCGCCGCCCGGAGTCATGGCCGTCAGCTCCTTCAGCCGCCACTACCCCGAGGGTGACCTCGCATCCGCGCTCATCGGCTTCGTCGGCCGCGACCACGTCGGCCTGGCCGGGCTCGAGGCCGCCTACGACAAGGCCCTCGGCGGCACCCCCGGCAACGTCTACTTCGAGCGCGACAGCATGGGCAACCCCATCGCTCTGGGCCACCGCTACGGCCGCGAGCCCGAGGCCGGGAGCGACATCCGCCTCACCATCGACCGCTACCTCCAACGGCTCGTCGAGGATGAGCTCGACCGGCAGGTGGAGGCCCACGGCGCCAGCGGCGGCACCATCATGGTCATGGACCCACGCACCGGCGCCATCCTGGCCATGGCCAGCCGCCCAAGCTTCCGCCTCACTGAACTCGACCTGTCGGGCGACGTGGATCTCGCCCTCTTCCGAGACCGGGCCGTCAGCGACATCTACGAGCCGGGCTCCGTCATGAAGGTAATCACCATGGCCACGGCGGTGGACCTGGGCCTGGTGAACCCCAGCAGCACCTACTACGACGCGGGCGTGGTGGAGGTGCCCGGCGCAACCATCGAGAACTGGGACTTCAGCGTCAACGGCTTGACCACCGCCACGGAGCTGCTTCAGAAGAGCCTGAACACCGGGGCGGTCTGGCTCAGCGGCCTCATCGGCGCCGACCGCTTCTATGAGTACCTGCACCGCTTCGGCTTCGGCGAGGAGACCCACGTCGGGCTGGGAGGAGAGGCCGACGGCCTCGTGCGCACCAGCGATGAGGACGGCTGGTATCCGGTAGACCTCGCCACCAACAGCTTCGGCCAGGGCGTCGCCGCCACCCCTCTCCAGATGATTACCGCCGTGGCCGCCCTTGCCAACGAAGGGCGCCTCATGCGACCCTACGTGGTGCAGGAGGTGACGGGCCCCCACGGCCAGCGCGAGTTCGAGCCGGTGGTGGTGCGCCAGGTGGTCTCCGAGCAAACCGCCGAGACGCTGGTCCAGATGATGACGGATGTGGTGGAGGGTGTGCCCCAGCATCTGGCCCGAACGCCCGGCTACCGTGTCGCCGGCAAGACCGGCACAACCCTGGTCTCCATCCCGGGGGGCTACGCCCTGAACTCCACCCTCGCCTCCTTCGTCGGCTTCGCCCCGGCCGAGGACCCGCAGATCATCATGCTCGTGAAAATCGACCAGCCCGTCGATGACCCCCTGGGGGGTGTCGTGGCCGCACCCGTCTTCCGGGATCTGGCGCCGGAGATCCTCGCCTACCTCGGCGTCGAGCCTAACGGCACCCAGTTCGTCCAGGTACCCTAGGACAGAAGCGATGCTCAGCCACGACCAGGTAACCCAGGCCCTGGAGCCGTTGCTGCGAGAGGCGCGACCCGGCCGCACCGGTCGCTTCCGCGCCGTCTCCAACGACTCCCGCACCCTCCGGCCCGGCGACCTCTTCTTCGCCCTCAAGACGGAGCAGCGGGACGGCCACGACTTCCTGCCCCAGGCCATCGAGGCCGGAGCGGCCGGAGCGGTGGTGCAGCGGGCGGATGTCGAGGTCCCCGCAGGCGTCGCCCTCTTCCGCGTCGCCGACACGCTGCGCGCCCTCGGCGAGCTGGCCGCCTCCTGGCGGTCCCAGCGCCAGGTCAAGGTCATCGGCGTCGCCGGGAACGTAGGCAAGACTACCACCAAGGAGATCACGGCGGCCGTGCTGGGGACACGCTACAAGGTGCTCAAGAGCCCCGCCAACTTCAACGACGAGGCCGGCGTCTCCATGTCCCTGTTCGGCCTGAGGCCCAAACACCAGCGGGCCGTGCTCGAATTCGCCATGTACACCCTGGGCGAGATCAGCCGCCTCTGCGAGATCGCCCGGCCCGAGGTGGGCGTCGTCACCAACGTCGGGCCCACCCACCTCGAGCGCCTCGGCAGCATGGAGGCCCTCGCAAACGCCAAAGCGGAGCTCGTGGAGAGCCTGCCGCCGCACGGAGCGGCCCTCCTCAACGGGGACGATCCCCTCGTCCGCGGCATGTCCGCCCGCACCCACGCCCGAACCGTCCTCTTCGGCACCGGCCCCGACTGCCAGGTGCGCGGACGGCTCGTGGCAAGCCGGGGACTCCACGGCATCGACTTCGTGCTGGAGTACCAGGGCGCCGAGACGCAGGTCAGCGCCCCCCTGCCGGGACGCCACCTCCTCCACAACGCCCTGGCCGCCGCCGCCGTAGGCCTCGTCGATGGCCTGTCCCTGGACGAGGTCGCGCAGGCCCTGGCGAAGGCCCGCGTGCCCCTGCGCCTGCGGGTCCATCGAGGCCGGCGCGGCGCCACCATCCTCGACGACACCTACAACGCCAGTCCCGCCTCCATGCTGGCGGCCCTGGACCTCCTCGGCGAGGTGCCGGGCCGCCGCATCGCCCTCCTCGGCGACATGCGCGAGCTGGGCCCGGAGGAGGAACGGGGCCACCGCATCGTAGGCCGGCGGGCCGCCG
>CAZFGZ010000147.1:0-5720 GCA_964518585.1 uncultured Dehalococcoidia bacterium
CTTCGGGGGGAAAATCTGCCGCCCTTTCCCAAACATCAGTTGTGGGGGCGTTGCTTGCAGGGGCCTGGGGACGTGCCTATAATGGGCGGCGCCACGTGCGTGGGGGGGAAGAGTGGAATGCTGCTAGCGCTGGACATCGGCAATACCAACACTACCATCGGTGTGTTTCGGGGTGAGGCGCTCCAGGCCACGTGGCGGATCGGGACGAATGTGGCGCGGCTGGCTGATGAGTATGCTACCACGATCTTGTGCCTGCTGGAGGCCGACGGGATCGAGCGGCGTGAGGTGAAGGAGGCGGTGCTGGCGTCGGTGGTGCCGGATCTGGTGCCGGTGTTCCAGCAGTTCTGTCAGCGCTACTTCGAGGTGTCGCCGCTGGTGGTCGGGACGGGGACGAGGACCGGCGTGCGTATCCTGTATGACAGCCCTCGTGACGTCGGGGCGGACCGGGTGGCCGACGCGGTGGCGGCGACGAAGCTGTACGGCCCGCCGCCGCTGATCCTCGTGGACCTGGGGACGGCGACGGTGTTCGATGCGGTATCGGCGGAGGGTGACTACCTGGGCGGCGCTATCGCGCCGGGGATCGGCATCGCTTCGGACGCGCTGTACGAGCGCGCGGCGAAGCTGTACCCGGTGGAGCTGCAGCGCCCGCCGAGCGCCGTCGGGAAGAACACCGTGTCGGCGATCCAGTCGGGCATTCTGTTCGGCTTCGTGGGGCTGATCGAGGGGATGGTAGCGCGTTTCAAGAAGGAGCTGGGTGCGGACACGCGGGTGATCGCCACGGGTGGCTGGGCGGAGGTGGTGGCGCGGGAGACGGGGGTGATAGACGTGGTGGACCTCAACCTGACGCTGACGGGGCTCCGTCTGATCTACGAGGCAAATCGCAGCTAGCCATGGACTCGCTCAACGGCCGGCTTATCGTCCTGGGCATCAGCGGGAGCATCTCGGCCTACAAGGCCGCGGACGTGGCCAGCAAGCTTACCCAGGCGGGGGCGCAGGTGGACGTGGTGCTGACTGAGGCGGCGACGCGCTTCATAACGCCGCTCACGCTGCGCAGCATCACGCGCCGCGCCGTGTACGTGGACATGTTCGACCCCGGGTCGGAGCTGGCGGTGGAGCACGTGGAGCTGGCGCGGCGGGCGGACGCCGTGCTGGTAGCCCCGGCCACTGCCAGCACGATCGCGCGGCTGGCGCACGGTCTGGCCAGCGACCTGGTCAGCCTGACCGTGCTGGCGACGAGGGCGCCGGTCCTGGTGGCGCCGGCGATGGACGCCAACATGTACGAGAATCCCGCCACGGAGGCGAACGTGGCGGTGCTGCGAGAGCGGGGCTTCATCATGGTGGGACCGGCGGAGGGCCGGCTGGCCAGCGGCCGGTGGGGGCCGGGGCGACTGGTGGAGACGGAGGTGCTGCTGGCCGCCCTGCGGCAGGTCCTGGGGCGGCGCGGCGACCTGGCGGACCGCAAGGTTGTCGTGAGCGCGGGCACGACGCAGGAGCCGATAGACCCGGTGCGCTTCGTAGGCAACTACTCTTCGGGCAAGATGGGCTATGCGGTGGCTGAGGCGGCGCGGGATCGCGGTGCCGAGGTCATCCTGGTGAGCGGCCCGACGGGGTTGAGCGCGCCCTATGGGGTGGAGCTGATATCGGTGCGCACCACGCTGGAGATGCGCGATGTCGTGACGGCGGCCTGTCTGGATGCGGACGCCCTTGTGATGGCGGCTGCCCCGGTGGACTACCGGGTGAGCAGCCCGGCCAGGCAGAAGGTGAAGAAGGGCGACGAGCCGCTCGAGCTGGAGCTGGTTCCGAATCCGGACATCCTGGGGGAGCTAGAGGTCGATCTGGTGAAGGTGGGCTTCGCCGCCGAGAGCGAGAACGTCGTCGAGAACGCCGCAGAGAAGCTGCGCGCGAAGGGGGCGCACCTCTTCGTCGCGAACGACATAACGGCGGCCGATGCCGGCTTCGCGGCCGACACCAACCGCGTGACGATCATCGACGCCGACGGGGTCGTGGAGAGCCTGCCCCTGCTCTCGAAGTACGAGGTGGCCCACCGGGTGCTGGACCGGGTAGCGAGGCTCCTCAAGCCGACGCGGTAGTCTCTTCCTCCGAAGCGCCCGCACCGCGCTCCTCGGCCAGGGCCAGGGCGAGGTGGACGAGGGTGCGCGCGGGGATGCCGCTGGCCCCCTTGACCATGACGCCCTTCTCCTTGTCGTAGCTGTCCACGCCGGCCATGTCCAGGTGGACCCAGGGCGTGTCCTCGACGAACTCCTTGAGGAGGAAGGCGGCGGTGATGGAGCCGGCGGCGCGGCCGCCGGTGTTCTTCATGTCGGCGACTTCGCTCTTGATCTGCTCCTTGTACTCCTCGTACATGGGGAGCTGCCAGACTTTTTCGCCGGCGGCGGCGGCGGCGCGCTTGACCTTGTCGAGGACGGCCTCGTCGTTGGTCATGGCGCCGACGGCGACGTTGCCCAGGGCGACGGAGATGGCCCCGGTGAGGGTGGCGACGTCAACGATGGGGGAGAGGCCGAGGCGGCGGGCGTAGGAGAGGGCATCGGCCAGGATGAGGCGACCCTCGGCATCGGTGTTGATGATCTCGATGGTCTTGCCGTTCATGGCGCGGAGGATGTCGCCGGGCTTGAGGGCGCTGCCGCTGGGCATGTTCTCGGTGGCGGGGACGATGGCGGTCACGTTGAGGGCAGGCCGGAGGCGGCCGATGGCGCGCATGGCGGCGATGACGGCCGCCCCGCCAGACATGTCCCCCTTCATCGCCTGCATGCCCGCAGAGGGCTTGATGGAGATGCCGCCAGCATCGAAGGTGATCCCTTTGCCGACGAGGCCGAGGGTTGCCTCCTGGCCGGGGGCGCCCCGATAGTGCAGGACGATGAGCTTGGGGGGCTGCTGGCTACCCTGGGCGACCCCGAGGAGGGCGCCCATGCCCAGCTCCTCCATGTCCTTGCGCTCGAGGATCTGGCACTCGAGGCCTGCGTCGTAGGCCATGGCGCGGGCGCGCTCGGCCATCTCGGACGGGGTGAGGACGTTGCCGGGCTCGTTTGCCAGGTCGCGGCAGAAGTTGGCGGCCTCGGCCAGCGATATGCCGAGGTCGACGGCGCGCTGGAGCGCGTCTAGCCTGGAGGCGTCCTCGTCGACGAGGGTGAGCTCGTCGAGGTCGGTCTCGTCCTCGTCGCGCTTCTTGTGGCGGCGAAAGGTGTAGAGGCCCATGAGGGTGCCCTCGGCGACGGCGCGGGCGCAGGCGTCGGCCTCGAGGTCGGCGACGCCCGCTCCGTGGGCGACGGTGGCGGCGCTGCGGCAGCGCTGGCGACGCAGGTAGCGTGCGGCGTTGGCGGCCGCGTCGCGGACCCTGTCGAGGGTGAGCTCCTCTGGCTTGCCCAGGCCGAGGATGAGGACCCGGCCGGCGGGGATCTTGCCGAAGGTGTGCAGGAGGGTCAGCTCGTTGTGCTTGCCGCGCAGGTCGCCTTCGGCGATGAGGCGGGAGATGGCGCCATCGAGGGAGCGGTCCACGGCGGCGGCGGCGCCGACAGGTTGGGTGAGCCCTTCGAGGAAGTTGACGATAATAGCCTTGGTAGGCTGGTTTGTGATGTCTCCGCTCTCGACCTTGATCTGCATCGGGAGGTCCTTTCGGAGGGAAGGGCCGGCCCTCTTCGGGGGCAGCCTTCCCTCTAGGGGTTCACGGCGTATAATAGGGTTCTGGAGCGACCGTGCGCAACGAAGGCATGCGTGAACGGAGGATCGTTGCAAGTTGAGGTAGGGGAGTGGGCCCTGTCCGGGCCGCGCTCCCGACAGGTCTTCCGGTTCCTGGTTGAGCTGGCCATGGTCAGCCTGCTGATGGTGGTGTATTTCGGCATCAGGGGCGGCCTGCCGGAGCCGGCGGAGGAGGCCAAGGCGCGCTCCGTGCAGATCATCGAGGTGGAGCAGAGCCTGGGCATCTACGTGGAGCAGAAGCTCCAGCAACACGTCATCGACAACCATTTCCTGAGGAAGGCCGCGAACCAGGTCTACATCTGGGCGCACTTCCCTGTGATCATCGCTCTGGCGGTCTGGCTGTACTGGCGGGATCGCAGCAAGTACACGCTCTACCGGAATGCCCTCCTGATGTCCGCGGTGGTGGGTCTATTCGTGTACGGGCTGTTCCCGACGGCGCCGCCGCGGCTGATGCCTCCGGAGTGGGGCTTCATCGATACCTTCTCCCATGACGGGGAGCCTGCCACCTTCCTCAACGAGTACGCGGCCGTGCCCAGCTATCACTTCGGCTGGGTGTTCCTGGCCTTGGTGGCGGTGTTTCACACGAGCCGCAGCCCTGTGCTGCGGGGCGGGATCCTGGCGATCACGGTGGCGATGTTCTTCGCGGTGGTGGTGACGGCCAATCACTTCATCCTGGACATGGTGGTGGGCGCGGGGATCGTGCTGGCGATGCTGGGTCTTTCGTACCTCTGGCAGACGGGGTGGATCCGGCGGGCGGTCCTGTCGAGAATCCGGCCTTGAAGCTTCGCTGAGCGTGCGTTTAAATAAGGGTTAGCGGTGCGAGCTCATGGCGTGTGCTAGCGCGGGGTGTTGACGTTGCCGCAAGCTGTCAGTGCGGAGCGAGTGATCACCATCGTCACCGAGCGGCGTGTCTTCCGTGACGCGTTCGAGATCGGGCTGGTGGGGATCGCCTTTCTGCTCTACTTCCTGGTGCGCGGGAGTGTGGTGGACCGGGCGCAGGAAGCGCAGCAGCACGCCCTCGACATCGTCAATTTCGAGAAGACCCTGGGCATCTTCTGGGAGGTAGAGCTTCAGGGCCTCGTTATGGGCAAGGATGTTCTCGTTCAGCTCTTCAACGGGATCTATTTCTGGCTGGACTTCCCGCTGATGGCGGTGGTGGGCCTGTGGTTGTACTTCTGGCATCGGCACAAGTACACGCTGACGAGGGACGCCGTCCTCTCCTCGGGCGCGATCAGCCTGATCATCTACCACCTGTACCCAGTGGCGCCGCCCCGGCTTCTGCCGGAGAGCTGGGGCTTCCTGGGGACGGTGGAGGCGTACAGCAACTTCAGCTATCAGGCGGCGTCGATGCAGGCGTTCGTGAACCCGTACGCGGCGGTGCCCAGCCTGCACTACGGCTGGGCGGTACTGGTGGGGGCGGCGATCATCTGGAGCACCCGGAACTGGCTGCTGCGGGGCCTTGGATTCCTGCTGCCCTGGGCGCAGATGGCGGCCATCCTCTTCACGGCTAACCATTTCATCCTTGATGCTTTCGTGGGGCTGGGCGTGTGTGTGCTCGGGGTGGGCGTCGCCATCCTGCTGCAGCGCTGGGGGTACGCGAACCTCAGGCGTCTGGTGGCCCGGATTCGCAGCGAGGCAGGAACGGCAAGCGCCTAGTCCGGAGCAGGTCCGGCTGACACCTATGGCCGGGTGCGCGGGGAAACCGCGACACCCGGCTCTTCACGCCGAACCGATCTCCCGGGCGATCTTCGCCAGCAGGGGCTCGATGTCTGCGGTGGTGTCTACGACGTAGTGGGGCCGGCCGATTCTCTCTTCGCGGAAGCGCATGCGCTCGTACACCCTGACGTCGGCGTCGGACTGGGTCTGAGCGTCCTTCTGGTGGCGCCGGGCCAGGCGCTCGCGGACGACAGGGCCGGGCGCGGCCAGGCGGATCAGGATGAGGCGGGCGGCGCGGGCCTCGGCCATGGCGTAGAGAGGCTCGCGCTCTTGCTCGGCCAGGTTGGTGG
>CAZFGZ010000148.1:0-5703 GCA_964518585.1 uncultured Dehalococcoidia bacterium
CCAGGACGTTAACGGCGACGGCGTGTTCGACGGCCGCGCCTACGACCGCTCGGTCGCCGGCACGCGCTCAGGTGCGCCCGACGGCGCCATCAGCATCATCAGCGATGTGCTGCTGCTGGCGCAGTCCGGCCAGAGCTGCCTGCCGCCGACGTAAGTTAGAGGCGATTGGCCAACCGCCCCTGTACAGGCCGCTGAGAAACCCAGGCCGGCCGCTCGTGGTTCGACAGGCTCACCACGAGCGGGGTCTGCGGACCGCTGAGCCCGTCGAAGGGCGAGCCGCGCCCCCCAGCAGCCTCCTACCGGCGCTCTCCCTCCTGCCGCGCCCCCTCCTGCCGCGCCCCCTCCACCAGCCCCAGCCTCACCGCCTGCGCAGCCGCCTCAGACCGACGCGAAAGGCCCAGCTTGTCCAGGATGCGGATCACGTGATTGCGCGCCGTGTAGGGGCTCACAACCAGCCTCGCCGCGATCTCCTTGTTGGTGCAGCCCTGCGCGATGAGCAGCAGCACCTCCTTCTCCCGCTCCGACAGCGCGGCCTCCGGGTGCGATTCCCCCCTGCTCAGCTCCGCCAGCCGCTCGACGACGCCCCGCGTCACGCTGGGGTCCAGCAGGGCCTCGCCCCGGCCCGCGGCCCGGATCGCCTCCACCAGTCGCGCGTGGCCGACGTTCTTGGTCAGGAAGCCCGTAGCGCCCGCCACCAGCGATGACAGCACCGACTCCCGCTCCCCGTACGACGTGAACATGATCACCTGCGTCTCCGGCAGTTCGCTCCGGATCCGCCGGCACGCGTCGATGCCGCTCGCGTCATCGCCCTCCCCCCTCCGGATGTCCATCAGCACCACGTCCGGCCGCAGCGCGCCGGCCTTGGCCACCGACTCCTCGGCGTCCGCCGCCTCCCCCACGACCTCCAGCCCCTCCTCATCTCCCAGGATCGCCTGCAACCCCTTCCGCACGACGGCGTGATCGTCAACAACAAGGATTCGCACCGGCCCGGTCTGCTCGTCCATAGCCATCGCCTACCTCGCTACCGGCAGCGTCACCGCCACCGTCGTGCCCTGGCCGGGCGCGCTCGATATCTCCACCCTGCCCCCCAGCTCGCTGGCCCGCTGCTCGATGTTACGCAGCCCCCGGCCCCCTGAGGCCGCGGGCCCCGCCGGATCGATGGCGAACCCGCACCCGTTGTCGCGGACCTCCAGCGACACGGCGTCCGTCTCGAAAGCCAGCTTCACCTCGATGCTCGTCGCCTCCGCGTGGCGGTACGCGTTCGCCAGCGCCTCCTGAGCGATCCGGTAGAGGCAGCTACCCACCGCCAGCGGTACCCTTCGCTCCTCTCCTTCCACCGTCAGCTCCGCCGAAAGCCCCGAGACGGTGCTGAACTCCTGGAGCTGAGCCTGGATCGTGCTCTTCAGCCCCGCCTCTCCGGAGAGAAGGGGCTTCAGATCGAAGATGTAGTGACGCACCTCGAGCAGGGTCTCCTTCGCCAGGCCCACCAGCTTCCTCAGGCGCTGGCCCAGCGTGTCATCGCCGCTCGCCGCCTCCGCCGCCTTCTCCAGATTGAGAGACAGCATGTAGATCGACTGGGCGATGCCGTCGTGGATCTCCCGTGCGATGCGGCTGCGCTCCTCCTGCGCCGCCAGCTCCTCCTTCTGGCGGCTCAACGATATCTTCGTCATGCCCAGAGAGAGCTGCCCCGCGACCGCCCGCATCAGACGCGAGTCGGACGGCTGCGGCTCCTCGCTCTCCGTCCTGAACGCGACCGCTCCCCAGAGCCGGTCCTGCATCTGGACCGGGACCGCGAACACCCCTCCCGCCGCGCCCTTCCCCGCCCCCAGCGCCACCAGCGCCTCGGGCTGGGAGAGCGCCTGGATCTCGCTCTCCGACAGCGCCGGCCCGGTCGCCGCGGCCTCCCCCTGATCGGACCCTGCCTCCGCAATGACTTCTCGCCTCCCCTCGAGTGAGAAGACCTGCACCCCCTCGAACCGTTCCATGCCTCCCAGGATGTCCAGCACGTGGCCGGCCAGCTCGTCAACCGCGTCATCGGCGGCCACAGCCTGGGCGATGCTGTACAGGGCCGCGGTCTCACTGAAGGCTCGCTGCGCCTCCTCCCGCTGCTGCTCCAGACGCCGCACGAGCTGCGATAGATACTGCATCACAGCCACCACCAGCACCGGCGTCATCAGGACGCCCGCCAGGCTGCTCACGTCCTCGTGCAGCCATGGCCCATCGGTGCCGGCGCCGGCGGTGGACAGAGTGCCCACGTAGCCGCCGAGGAAGGCGAGAACCAGGAGCGTCGAGCGACGCCACCCCAGCAAATAGGCGGGCACAAGCAGCGACGCCACGGCGAAGTGGTAGTAGGGACTGCCCCAGCCGCCGCTCCAGTAGACGACGGCCAGCGCCAGAGAAAGGTCGAGCAGGCTCAGGACGATCAGGTCGTCGCGGGGCCCGGCGCGCGCTCCCAGGCGCTTCCGGACCGGCGAACGCAGCAGGGGCACGTACAGCGTCCCCACCAGGATCTGAGCGAACGTCCCGGCGAGGAGCAGCGGCTCATGCTCGGTGTTCTGATGCGGCAGGTCTCCGAAGACGACGATCACCTCGGCGACCGCCCAGGCCCCCCAGCGCACGGCAAAGAGGAAGGGAAGCACGCCCGTCACCTCTCGGCGCAGCGCGCTAGCTGCCGTCCCCAGCGCGACACGCCGCTCTCTTCCCGACCCTTTCCCGCGTGCGATGCCGTCCATGGCTAGCCGCTAGCACGCTATCACCCCGTATGTAGGCCGTCAATCGTCTCCCCTCCGTTCCTCTCCCCTCCCCCGGCCTCACTCTCGGAATCGATGCTACCGCACGCCCCGGCCGCCGCCATGGTGCACCTGCACCACTCCCTGCCTGACAAAAGCACCACGCCAAATTGGGGCAGCCGAACCTGGAAGCGCCTCGCGCTAGGCCGTACACTGAACCCGGTCAGAAGACCTGAAAGGAGGACCAGCGACATGGCGAAGATCTGGCTCATCGGTGCGGTCACGGCCGTCCTGGCGCTGATGGCGGCAGCCGTAGCCGTGGCCCTGGTGACCACCCGCGGCGGCGTGGACCTCCTTCCCGCCGATTCGCCCGAAGGAGTGGTTCAGCGCTACCTCCTGGCCATGGAAAGGGAGGACTACCAGGAGGCCTACGGCTATCTCAGCAGCGACCTGCGGGCCACCTGCTCCCTGGAGGACTTCGTCAGCCGGGGCTACTGGCCCGACACCAGAGAAGACCAGGTGACCCTGGAGAAGACGCACGACCTCGACGGCCTTGCTCTGGTCAAGGTCAAGGTCACCGTGTTCCACCACGACGCTCCCTTTGGCGCCTCCGAGTACTCCTACGAGCGGTCCTTTGACCTGAAGCTCGAGGAAGGGCAGTGGCGCCTGACGGGGCCCGAATGGTGGTGCCCGCCCTATTGACGACCGCGCAAGACAGCAGCTCAAGCTGTGGTAGTTAAGGAGGCGCTGCAATGGAAATTGTCTATGGCCTGCTCAATCTGCTAATCCCGCTGGCCGTCATTGGCGCCATCGTCGCCGCAGTCATGGCTTGGCGCCGCCGTGAGCCCTTCGACGAGACCGCGGAAGCGGACCAAGGCATCGGCACCGTGAAGCGGCTCTACTTCTACGCGGCCACCTTCGCCTACATGGTGGTGGCCGGCGTGGGCGTAGCCCTCGTGGTCGGCTATGTGCTCGACGAGCTGTTCGGCCCGCCGGTCCTCTCGCGAGACACGGGGCAGTTAGCTCTGGGGGTGGTCCTGGCATTCATCTGGACGCCCATATGGGCCTGGCACCGCCTGAGAGTGCAGCGCTTCGCCGACCAGGAGCCCGCCGAGCGCCGCTCCATCCTGCGAAAGCTCTACACCTACCTCACCCTCGGCGTGACCGCGGCCCTGGTGGCTCACGCCTCGGTCGAGCTTCTCCGCTGCCTTATGGGTGCCACCTCTTTCCAGGGCTACCCGTTCGCCGCTGTGGTCATCTGGAGCGCCCTCTGGGCCTTCCACTGGATCGCCGAACGCGCTGAGGGCCAGCCCACCGAAGAGACGAAGACCATCCGCCGCTTCTACCTCTATATCACCTCGGCCTACAGCCTGGCCATGCTGGCCGCGGGGGTCAGCTTCGCCGCCTACGTCGTCCTGCGAGAGGCCTACGAGGGCCTCTTCACCGTGCCGCTCCTCCTGAGGCGAGACGAGCCCCTCTGGGGCGACGTCATGAAGGACTCGCTGTCGGTCGCCATCGTGGGGGCCGGCCTGTGGGCGTACCACTGGCTGTACCTCTCCCGCCGCGATACCGAGTCCACCATCCGTCAGTTCTACCTGTACGCCTTCGCGGTCCTCGGAGGCGTCATCACGACAATCACCGCCACAGGCGTTATCGCCTTCGGGGTTCTCCAGTGGCTCATTGGCACGCCCGAGGAGGCTTCGGCCGCGGCGCACTTCCGCTTCCTGGCTGGGGCGCTGCCGCCGCTCATCGTCGGCCTCGGCCTCTGGTTCTACCACTGGCTGACCGTCCTGCGCGAGCGTGGTGCCCCCGGGCAACTGCGCCTGGCCAGGCAGATCTACGGCTACATCATGGCTGCCGTGGGGCTCGGTGCCCTGGCCGCCGCCATCGTAGTCCTGGTTCCCACCGCCATCGCGATCGGAGTCACCAGCGCCAGGGACGTACTCGTTGGCGACGATTGGTGGCGAGACCGCATCGTTCTCGTCCTCACGCTTGGACTCCTGGGCACGCCGGTCTGGACCTACTACTGGTTCTCGATGCAGCGCATGGTCGCCTCCGCGGAGCCCGCGGAGCGGGCCGCCCTCCCCCGGCGCATCCTCATCTTCGCCGTCCTCGGGATAGGCACGCTGGCCTTTCTCGGCAACCTCAGCTACCTCCTCTACATGTTCCTGGACTCCATCCTGGGGGACACGCTCTCGCTCACACTCCTCGCGGACGTCAAGTGGAGCATGGGCGGCGTGGTCGCGGCCGCGCTCTTCGTTCCGTACTACTGGCTGATACTGCAGGAGGACCGCCAGGCTATCGGAGAGCCTGCCGCTCCAACGCCGATCTCGCGGAAATCCGTGACGGTGCTGATCCCCGAGGGCGGCGGGCCCTTCCTCGCTCACCTCGAGACGCTTCTGAGCCGGAAGGCGCGAGTGCTGCGTCGCCTCGACCCCGACGTCGGCCCGCCGCAGCTCTCACCTGATGACGTGCGGGTCCTGGAGCGCCGCATCGCCGAGGCGGCTGGAAGTCGGGTCCTGCTCGTCGCGGATGCCACGGGCGTCCAGGTCTACTCCTACAGCTAGCGACCTGAGCCGAAGGAGCAAGCTCGTCGGAGGCCCAACGATGAACGATAGCGCACGGCCCACCCGATACTGCCTCAACTGCGGCGCCGCGAACCCTGACTGGGCTACCGTCTGCTACCGCTGCGCACGGCAGTTGCACGCCAGTCTCCAGCAGCGCCGACAGGGCATCGCGTTCCTGCTCAACGAGCTCGAGATGCTTCGAACGGAGGGAGCCGTTTCGCAGGGGCTCTACGCCGCCCTCAATCGACGCTACCGGGAATCCCTCGCGGTGGCCACAGGGGAACCCGTCGCCGCGGCCAGACCAGCGCCTCGCCCTGCTGCGCAGGCGCCGCCCGCTCCAGAGGCAGCCCGCCCGGCGCCCAAGGCGCCCAGCCCACCGCCCAAGAAGGAAGGACCGGGCTGGTTGG
>CAZFGZ010000149.1:0-5701 GCA_964518585.1 uncultured Dehalococcoidia bacterium
AGACGCACGGAGCGGAACGCGCAACTGCCGAACGGACCATCGGGGGTGGGGAGGGAGAGGGCAGGGTTCCCGGCCACCTGTGCGCGGGCTCGCAGGGGGCGTGTCAGGCCGGGACGGGGGAGTGTCCGGTCTCCAGGCGGACCTCGCCGTGGCCCTGGACGAGCTGGGTGAGGCGCTCGGCGAGCTCGGGGCAGGCGCGGGCGGAGGGGAGGGCGAGGGCGGTTTCGTCACCGTCACCGGTGTGGACGGTGAGGCGGATATCGTCGCTGCCGGGGAAGTCCGCGAGGGCGGCGACGATGGCGCTGAGGCGATCGCGGTCGGCGTCCTCGTCCTCGCTCTCGTGGAGGCTGATGCGCAGGCGGGCGGGAGCGGCCGCGGGCTCGGGGCTCGGCGGCGGGGGCGGCGTGCGGGTCTCCGGGGGGGCCGCCGGTTGCTCCCTGGCCCGCGCCGTCGCGGCCCCGGCCCGCAGCCAGTCGGGGATGACGAAGGGCCGAGGGGCGACGCCGCCCGCCTGGTAGAGGGCGGCCTGCTGCACGCTTAGCTGGAGTCGCTCGCGGCGCTCGCGGACGCGGAGAAGGAGGACGAGGATGTTGCCCTCCATCCAGAGGTCCTGGGTGCCGTCGAAGAGGTCGGGCCAGATGGTGACCTCGACGCTGCCGGAGAGGTCTTCGAGCTGGGCGGCGCAGAAGACGCGGCTGTCGCGGGTGAAGAGGCGGCGGGTGGCGGTGACCATGCCGGCGAGGACGACCTCGCGGCCGGCCATCTCGGCGGAGACCTCGCTGCAGACGGCGGTGACGTGGGGGGCGAGGGCGGCGGCGGCGGCGCTGTAGGGGTGCTCGGAGACGTAGACGCCGAGGAGTTCCTTCTCCCACGCGAGCTGCTGGGCGCGGTTAGCCTCGGCCTCTTCGAGTTCCAGGCCGGGCAGGGGGGTGGCGACGCTGTCGCCGAAGAGGTCAAACATCGTGGCCTGGCCCGACTCTCGGAGGCGCTGCTCTCGCTGGGCGAGGGAGATGATGCGGTCGAGGTTGGCGAGGACGGTGGCGCGCTCGGCGAGGGCGTCGAGGGCGCCGGCCTTGATGAGGCTCTCCAGGGCGCGGCGGTTGAGGTTCTTGAGGTTGATGCGCCGGCAGAAGTCCTCGATGGAGGTGAAGGTGCCGCTCTCGTCGCGCTCGGCCACGATGCTCTCGGCGGCGCCGGAGCCGACGTTCTTGACGACGGCGAGGCCGAAGCGGATGGCCTGGCGAGCGTCGCCGGCGGGGGCGAGGGTGAAGTTGACGCCGCTGTGGTTGACGTCGGGAGGGAGGACGGGGATGCCGAGCTTGGCGCTCTCGGCCACGGCGGCGGCGATGCGCTCCTGGGCGCCGGTGGGGTGGCTGGAGGCGAGGGAGAGGACGGCGGTCATGTACTCGGCGGGGTAGTGGGCCTTCAGGTAGGCGGTCTGGTAGGCGATGGTGGCGTAGCAGACGGCGTGGGCCTTGTTGAAGGCGTAGCCGGCGAAGGGGAGGATGAGCTCGAAGATCTCGGAGGCGGCCTCGCCGGGGTAGCCGTTGCGCTTGGCGCCGGCGAGGAAGCGTTTGCGCTCGGCGCGCATCACGTCGGGGATCTTCTTGCCCATGGCCTTGCGCATGACGTCGGCCTCGCCGAGGGTGTAGCCGGCGAACTTCTGGGCGATGAGGAGCACCTGGTCCTGGTAGATGATGACGCCGTAGGTCTCGTCCAGGATGCCGGCCAGGTCGGCGTGGGGGTAGCGGATCTCCTCGAGGCCGTGCTTGGCGCGACAGTAGGCGGGGATGTGCTGCATGGGGCCGGGGCGGTAGAGGGCGACCATAGCCGCCAGTTCGCCGATGGCGGTGGGCTTGAGCTCCTGGATGTGACGCCGCATGCCGGCCGATTCGAGCTGGAAGACGCCGAAGGTCTCGCCCTTGGAGAGCATGTCGAAGGTCTCGGGGTCGCCGTCGGGGAGTTTGAGCAGGTCGATCTCGCGGCCCCAGGCGTCGCGGATGATCTCGACGGCCCGGCCGAGGATGGTGAGGTTGACGAGGCCGAGGAAGTCCATCTTGAGCAGGCCGATCTCGGCGACCTGGTCCATGGCGAACTGGGTCATGGGGATGGATGATTCGTCGCCGCGGCTGGGCTTCTGGAGGGGGACGTGCTCGACGAGTGGCTCACGGGAGATGACCACGCCGGCGGCGTGGGTGCTGGCGTGGCGGGCGATGCCCTCGAGGCGGCGGGCGGTGTCGACAAGGCGGCGGACCTGCTCGTCCATCTCGTAGATGCTGGCGAACTCGGGCGAGTCCTCGAGGGCGCGATCGATGGTCATGTGGAGGACGTTGGGGACGAGGCGGGCGACGCGGTCGACGTCGCTGTAGGTCATGCCGAGGGCGCGGCCCACGTCGCGGATGGCGGCCTTGGCGCCCATGGTGCCGAAGGTGATGATCTGGGCGACGCGGTCGTGGCCGTACTTTTCGGCGACGTAGCGGATGACCTCGTCGCGGCGGTCGTCGGCGAAATCGAGGTCGATGTCGGGCATCTCGCGGCGCTCGACGTTGAGGAAGCGTTCGAAGACGAGGCGGTGTTCGAGGGGGTCGATGTCGGTGACGCCGAGGGAGTAGAGGATGAGGCTGGCGGCGGCGCTGCCGCGCACGCCCATGAGGATGCCACGGCTGCGCGCGAAGTCGGAGAAGTCCTTGACGACCAGGATGTAGTTGGCGAAGCCGGTCTCGCGCACGACGGAGAGCTCGTACTCCAGGCGGCGCTGCACGTCTTCGCTGACGTGGGGGTAGCGACGGGCAAGCCCCTCCTGGGAGAGGCGGGCGAGGTGGTCGTCCGAGGAGAGGCCGGGAGGGCGGTCGGCCTCGGGCAGGTGGAGGCGGCCGAACTCGAGGTCGAGGTCGCAGTCCGCGGCGACGCGCGAGGTGTTGTCGATGGCCTCGGGCAGCTCCGGGAAGAGGGCGCGCATCTCCTCCTCGGACTTGATGTAGTAGGAGTCGTCGGACATGCGCATGCGCCGCTCGTCCAGGACGGAGGTGTTGGTGCCGATGCAGAGGAGGATGTCCTGGGTGGGGGCGTCATCACGATAGACGTAGTGGCAGTCGTTGGTGGCCACGAGGGGAATGCCGGTCTCCCGGGAAATGCTGACGAGCTGCTGGTTGACCGCGTGGACCTCGGGCATGTTGTGCTCCTGGAGCTCGATGTAGAAGTCGTCGAAGACCTCGCGGTACCAGCGGGCGGCGGCCACGGCGTCATCGTGGCGGCCGTCCATGAGGAGGCGGTGCAGCTCGCTGGAGTGGCAGCCGGAGAGGGCGATGATGCCCTCGCCGTGCTGCTCGAAGAGCTCTCTGTCCATGCGGGGCTTGTAGTAGTAGCCCTCCAGGTTGGCCTTGGTGACGAGGGCGAGCAGGTTGCGATAGCCGGTCAGGTTGCGGGAGAGGAGGGTGATGTGGTTGGAGGACTTGTCGCGCTGGGGGTCGCGGGAGCGGCGGGAGCCGCGGGCGACGTAGGCCTCGATGCCGATGATGGGCTTGAGGCCGCGGGCGCGGGCCTCGCGGTAGAAGTCGATGGCGGCGTAGAGGACGCCGTGATCGGTGAGGGCGACCGCTTCCTGGCCCAGCTCCTGGGCGCGGTCCATGAGCTGGGGGATGCGTGACAGCCCGTCGAGCAGCGAGTACTCGGTATGGAGGTGCAGGTGCGTGAACATGAGGCGACGCGGCAAGTATAGCAGGCCGCCGGGCAAGAGGGTGGGGAGCTTATGTGAATTTCGCGCCAAAATGGATGGAGCCCGCCGGGGCGACGGGCTCACGACCGGGTTCGTCGGAGGGGGTGGCAGTGCCTCTAGTGGCTCCAGCCTTCTTCGACGGGCCCCATCCTTTCCTCGACGTATCTGTCCTGGAGACGGGTGGCGAGGGCGAACAGCAGCCAGAGCAGCAGGCCGCCCAGCCAGAGCTCGAGCTCGGCGACGAAGATGAGCGCGCGGGTGGGCGTCCAGTCCACGTAGTGCATGCCGTCGGGACCGAGGACGCCGGTGGTGAAGAGGATGACGGCGGGAATCACCAGGCGGGCTATGGCGATGACGCCGGCCCAGAGGACGGCCCAGGCCGTTCGCAGGCTACCGGCGAACAGCCAGGCGAAGACGAGCAGGTTGAGGAGGGCGGGCGCCAGGGTCCGCAGCGCGTAGTCTCGCTCGACCCAGGTCGAGCCGTAGGCCACGCCGATCTGCGCCTGATCGTGGAACTCCAGCCCATCTTGCAGGGCGATGGACGCGGGCAGGGTAGCCAGCGGCACGATCAGGATCCAAAGGAACGGCCAGTACGAGCGCCGGAGCATGAAGCGCCTCCTTGCCTGAGTCGGTACCATTCTGGATGCTAATGCGTGAGCGCCACCGGTGCCATCAGGGTTTTCCCCAATATCCCTAGGGGAATCCCCTACTTCGGGGGACAGGTTTGACCCTGCGCGGACCAGCATGCTAGCATTTTCGTATAGAGTCGTGAAAGGCTGGTGAGGCTATGACTACGGCCGCGGAGTTGTACGAGAGGGTGGACTCGGTGCTGGAGCAGGTGCGCCCGTCTCTCCAAGCGCACGGGGGCGACGTTAGCCTGGTGGAGGTGACGGAGGACCGCATCGCGCGTCTGGAGCTTACCGGGGCGTGCGCCGGCTGCCCGATGAGCATCATGACCCTGCGCCTGGGCATCGAGCGCGTCCTGAACGATCAGGTCCCCGAACTCGAAGGCGTGGAGGCTGTGAATATTGACGAGTCGGAAGTGCCGGAGGAGATCAAGCGGGAGCTGGGGCTGATCTGAGGGCGAGAGGGGGAATCGCGCGAGGGGGCGTCGATGGACGCCCCCTCTTTGTGTTCGCGGACGGGCGGGCGGCTCGGGAGGATAGCGCAGGCGTGGCCGGGGGGATAAGCTAGGGCGAGGCGATGAAGACGAACGAGCGGCAGAAGCAGGAGGCTGTTCCCTCGATTGTTGCGCGTCTGGTCGCGCTCTCCGAGTGGCTGGCCCGGCGCATGCCCTCGAGCCGGAGGGCCCGGCTGGCCCTGGCTGTGGCGGCGGCGGCGCTGGTGCTGGCACCGTCCATCGCGCTGCTGCTGCTGCCGATCTGGGTGGACCTGGGCGAGGAGAACCTGGAGGGGTTCGGCTACGCCGGCATCTTCCTGGCCAACCTGGCGAGCACGGCGACGGTGTTCATCCCCGTGCCCGGCCTGACGGCGGCGGGTCAGGCGCTCATCCTAAGCGGGGGCAAGACCCTGAGCCCGGTGCCAGTGGGCCTCCTGGGGGGGACGGGCATGGCGCTGGGGGAGATCACCGCCTACGTGGCGGGAAGCGTCGGGCACGAGATGGCCGAGGGGCGGACTGTGGGCGGGCCTCGATGGTTCCGGCGGGCGGTGGAGCGCACGGCGCAGGCGATAAGCTGGCTGATGGCCCGCTACGGGATGCTGACGCTGTTCGTGCTCTCGGCGGTGCCGAACCCGGCGTTCGAGCTGGCGGGGCTGACGGCGGGGGCGGTGCGGATGAACTTCTGGCGGTTCATGCTGGCGGTGCTGGCGGGCAAGAACGTGCGCGGGCTGGCCCTGGCCTTCCTCGGGTACTACTCCATCAACATCCTGGGGCTGTAGGCGCCCTGCTGAAAAAGTGGCCGCTCGCCCTTCGACCAGCTCAGGACGAGCAGTTCTCAGATTCCGCTCGTGGTGAGCCTGTCGAAC
>CAZFGZ010000150.1:0-3489 GCA_964518585.1 uncultured Dehalococcoidia bacterium
CCACCGGTCCGTCCCGCAGCCTGAGACGCAGGTGCTCGCCCTCGCCCCCCACCAGCCAGCTCCCCTCCACCAGTACGCCCCGGCTCACGAAGGTCGGCTCCGGGTTGCCCATGCCGTGCGGCCTCAGCCGCCCCAACCACCCGATCTCCTCCCCCCGCAGCGATCGCAGCCGCACCTCCTCGTCGATCTCCAGGCTCGGCCCCAGCTCCACCTCCGCCAGCTCCCGCCGCGCGTGAGCCAGCAGCCGCTCCCTGATCGCGGGCAGCCGCTCGTTCTCCGCCGTGAACCCCGCCGCCTGAGGGTGACCCCCATACCGCACGAACAGCTCGCCGCACTCCCGCAGCGCCGCCACGATGTCGAACCCCGGGATGCTCCGCGCGCTCGCCCGGCTCTCCCTCTCCCCCCGCTCGTACACCACCGCCGGCCGGTAGTACGCCTCCGCCAGCCTCGACGCCACCAGCCCCACGATCCCCGACGAGATCTCCCCGTGCCCCACCATCAGCAGCGGCGCGTCCGTCCCCTCCGCCTCCTCCTCCACGAGCTGCCCGGCCAGCGCCAGCGCCTCCCTCGTGCGCCGCTGCCGCTCCTGGTTCAGCTCGTCCAGCCGCAAGGCAAGCGCACGGGCCTCCTCCTCCGCCTCGCACGTCAGTAGCTCATAGCTCAGCCGCGGGTGCGCGATCCGACCGGCCGCATTCAGCCGCGGCCCCAGCGCGAACGACACAGCCTCCGTGTCCACCCGCGCCGGCTCCACCCGCGCCACCTCCATCAGCGCCCGCAGCCCCGGCCGCGCCGTCCGCGACAGCGCCGCCAGGCCCCCGCGCACCAGCTCCCGGTTCCCCCGCACCAGCGGCGCCACGTCGCACACCGTCCCCAGCGCCACCAGCTCCAGCCAGCCCTCCCCCGCGAACGGCCGCCCCAGCCCCTCGTGAAGCGCCGCCAGCAGGTGATACGCCAGCCCCGCCGACGTCAGCTCCTCCCCCGGCCCGCCACCCCTCGACAGCCTCGGGTTCACCAGCGCCTCCGCTTCCGGTAGCCTCTGCGGCACCGTGTGATGGTCCACGATGATGACGTCCATCCCCCGCTCGCGCGCGAACGCCACCTCCCCCAGCGAGCTCGTCCCGCAGTCCGCCGCGACCAGCACCGTCGCCCCCTGCCCCGCCAGCGCTTCGATGGCAGGCATGTTCAGCCCGTAGCCCTCACTGAAGCGGTCCGGCACGTGCGCGATCGCCCGCGCCCCCAGACCCTCCAGCCCCTCCGCCAGCAGCGCCGTCGCCGCCAGACCGTCCACGTCGAAGTCGCCGAAGACCGCCACCGTCTCGCCGCCCCGGCACGCCGAGGCCAGCCGCGCCACCGCCCGCTCCATCTGAGGGAGGCGATAGGGGTCAAGGACGCTGGCGCCCTCGCCCTCGAGGAAGGCGCGCGCTTCCACCGCGCTCCGCACGCCACGATGCGCCAGCAGCCGCCCGATCAGAAGCGGAAAAGGCCCCTCCGGCACCTGCGACGGCTCCGGCCGCAGTCGCCAGCGCTTCGGGCCACCAGCCTTTGGAGGACTAGACGAGTTCAACGCTCCCCGCTACAGGATCCGGTGAAGGATCACCTGATACGCCCAGTGCGCCTTATCCCGCCCTCGGAACTCCATCTCGATATTCCGCGCCGCCGTCTGCACCACCAGCTTGCTCCCCACCAACTGCGACGGCGTCAGCAGACCTCCCTCGTCCTCACTCCCCAGCGCCACAATGTGCCTGTACGGGATGCTCACCATCGCCGTTCGCCCGCCCAGAAAGGCCTTGTCGTAGATGATCAGCCGCCGGTCCGTCAGCCCGACGAACCCCGTCTGTGCACCCTTCAGGTCGAACACCGCCTCCACACGCTCCCCCTGCAAGAGCACCCCCCGTATCTTCTCGAGCTGCTCCCGCTTGTCGTATACGACCTCGTTCGTCATCGACTCGCCGCCCCCTTTCCGGACCGCTCCGCCGATCCCTACCCCTCGTACCGCCGAAACGCGATCGTCGCGTTGTGCCCGCCCAGCCCCAGCGAGTTCGATATCGCCACCCGCACCTCCGTCCGCCGCGCCTCGTTCGGCACGTAGTCCAGGTCGCACTCCGGGTCCGGCACCTCGTAGTTGATCGTGGGCGGCAGCACCTGCTCGTGCAGCGCCATCACCGTCGCCAGCGCCTCCAGCGCCCCCGCCCCACCCATCAGATGCCCCACCATCGACTTCATAGAGCTCACCGCCAGCCGGTAGGCATGCTCCCCGAAGACCGCCTTGATCGCCGCCGTCTCCACCCGGTCGTTCAGGATCGTCCCCGTCCCGTGCGCGTTGATGTAGCCCACCTCCTCCGGCGACACCCCCGACTTACGCAACGCCATCTGCATCGCCAGCATCGGCCCCCGCCCCGATTCATGCGACGCCTCCATGTCGAACGCATCGTTGCTCGAACCGTACCCCAGCACCTCCGCGTACACGCGCGCCCCGCGCGCCCGAGCGTGCTCCAGCGTCTCCAGCACCAGCGCCGCTGCACCCTCGCCCACCACGAAGCCGTTCCGCCGCGCATCGAACGGCTTGCACGCCTTCGCCGGGTCGGGGTCGTCCGCCACCGCCCGCAGCGCCATGAACCCCGCGTACAGCACCGGCAGGAGCGGCTCGTCCGTGCCCCCGCTGATCACCACCTCCGCGTCCCCCCGCCGTATCGTCTCCGCCGCCTCGCCCACCGCCGTAGTGCCCGTCGCGCACGCCGAGGCCACCGCCATGTTCGGCCCCATCGCCCCCGTCAAGATCGCGATGTGCCCCGACGCCGAATCCGGCAGCATGTGCGAGATCAGAAAGGGGCTCACCCGACGGGCGCCCCGCTCCACCAGCGTCCGCTCCTGCTCCAGGAGCATGCCGTAGCCGCCGCCCGCCGAGCCGAAGATCACCCCCACCTCCGCCGCGTTCCCCTCGTCGATCCTCAGCCCCGCGTCCCGCACCGCCTCCAGCGCCGCTGCCACCCCGAGCTGCGCGCCCCGATCCATCCGCCGCAGCTCTTTGGCCGGGATCGCCTCCTCCGGGCGAAAACCCTTCACCTCGGCCGCCACGTTGATCTCGAAAGGGGAAGGATCGAATGCGGTGATCCGGCCCAGGCCGGATTTCCCGGCCGCCAGGGCCGCCCAGGTGCTGCGGGCGTCGTTCCCTACGGGCGACACAGCCCCCAGCCCGGTGACAACGACGCGCCGGTCGGCCTCCCCGGCCGACCTCATCGCCTCGCCTCCACCTCCCTGGGGACCACCCCCGGCGTGCCCGCGGACAGTAGGTCATCGGGGAGCGAGTCCTGCACGCTCAGCACCCTCGCCCCCTCGCTGATGCGACGGGCGATGCGCGACAGCGCGTGCCCCGGCCCTACCTCCACGAAGGTCGAGGTCCCCTCGTTCAGCATTGTCAGGAAGCAGCGCGCCCACTGCACCGCCGCGCAGATCTGCTCCGAAAGCTCCTGCCGCACATCCTCCGCCGTG
>CAZFGZ010000150.1:3589-5692 GCA_964518585.1 uncultured Dehalococcoidia bacterium
CCCGACGCCTCCTCGCACACCCGCTCCACGTCCTCGCTGTTCAGCCCGAGGATGCTCGCCAGCCCCCCCGGCCGCGTCCGCGCCCACTCAGCCATGATCCGCGCCCGCTCCACCACCAGCCGCAGCCCATCCGCGAAGTCCACAGCCCCCGCGGCCACCGCGGCCGTGAACTGCCCCAGGCTGTGCCCCGCCACCAGCGACGGCACCAGCCGCTTCCCCAGCCCTCCCAGCCGCTCCCGCAGGAACTCCAGGTACGCAATGCTGGTCGCCAGGATCGCCGGCTGAGTGTTGACGGTCTTCTCCAGTTCCTCCTCGGGGCCCTCGAAGCAGAGCTTCGACAGCCGCAGGCCCAGCACCTCGTCCGCCTGCGCGAACACGCTCCGCGCCGCCTCCGACACCGCGTGGATATGCTTGCCCATCCCCGGATGCTGAGAGCCCTGCCCGGGAAAGAGCAGCGCCAGCTTGCGCTGGGGAGCAGCACCATCGTTCTCGCGCATCATCGCTCTCCGAACTCGAGTCACGCCCTCACCCCGTACGAAGATGGGGATAATATAGCACAACGGCCTGAGTCCTTGAACCGGGTCCCGGCCGTCCGTGGTCCGTAGGGGCCGTTCGCGAACCGCCCCTGCTCTCTCTGACTCAGAATGACTGCCCGCTCCTCAGCCCCCGTATCACCCGAGGCAGCTCCGGCAGCAGGTCACCCGCCACCAGCCCCGCCTCCCCCATCTCCTCTCGCAGCTCCTCCGCCGCCGCCGCGTGCAGATAGACCCCGCAGCACGCCCCCTCGAACGGCTCCAGCCCCTGCGCCATCAGCCCCGCGATCGCCCCCGCCAGCACGTCCCCCGTCCCCCCCGACGCAAGCGCCGGGTTCGCGTATGGGCTCACCCCCGCCCGCCCGTCCGGCGCAGCCGTCACCGTATGCGCGCCCTTCAGCACCACCGTCTGCCCCCACTCCCCCGCCAGCCGCACCGCCGTCCCCAGCCGGTCCCCCTGGATCTCGGCCACGGACAGCCCGCTCAGCCGCGACATCTCCCCGGGGTGCGGCGTCAGCACCGCCGGCGCCCTCAGCTCGCGCCACCAGTACGGCGCCTTCGCCAGGTTGTTCAGCCCGTCCGCGTCCACCACCGCCTTCGGTCCGTCCTCCTCCAGCGCGAACAGCACCGACCGCACCAGCGCCCGCGTCCCCGCCGACTGCCCCAGCCCGCAGCCGATGAGCAGCACATCGTAGTCGCGCAGCGCCCGCACCACCGTGTTCCCCGCCGACGCCGCTATCGCCCCGTCCTCCTCCGCCAGCGGCAGATAGGTCGCCTCCGTCAGACCGCCCGCCACCAGCGGCTGCACGCCCTCCGGACAGGCCACCGTCACCAGACCCGCGCCCACGCGCAGCGCCCCCGCCGCCGCCAGCCGCGCCGCCCCCACGTAGTTCCTCGAGCCCGCCACCACCAGCACCCGCCCGAACGTCCCCTTGTTCGCCCCGAGCGGCCGCGCCGGCAGCCTCTCCCGCATCCATCGCGCCGACAGCAGCTCGTACGGCAGCTCCCGCGACGCCTCCGCCGGCAGCCCGATGTCCACCGTGCTCACCCGCCCCGCGTACTCCGCGCCCGGGAGCGTGTGCAGCCCCACCTTCGAGTGCCCGAACGTCACCGTCAGGTCCGCCCGAACCGTGTGCGGGTCCACCGCCCCCGTGTCGCAGCTCACCCCCGTCGGCAGGTCCACCGCGATCACCACCGGCGGCGACGCCCGCTCCTTCGCCCGCGCCACCCGGTCCAGCATCTCCGCCGCCGCCCCCTCGATGGGCCGCGGCCTCCCGGTCCCCAGCAGCGCGTCCACCACCGCGTGCGCCGACCCCAGCGCCTCCTCCAGCTCCCTAATCCGCCCCTCCAAATGCCCACGTTCCTCCCTAGCCGCCTCCAGAGGTGCATTCTCACGGAAATCCTTATCAGCCGCCGCCCGGCGTATTTCATCGATGGCCTGAGAGCGCTTACCCTTAAGGACAGCAAGCTCCGCTTCCAGTTCAGCATATCCCTGCTGAGTTAAGGGGATAGTCTCTGACAAACCCCGCCTGGTTGAAGCTGCCAATCTAGTCTTCCCCACCTTGGTCTT
>CAZFGZ010000151.1:0-5657 GCA_964518585.1 uncultured Dehalococcoidia bacterium
ACGGCGCTATCAGCATCATCGTCGACGTGCTGCTGGTGCTCGACCAGTCAGGCGATAGCTGCGCGTGAGCCTCGCCGTAAGGAAGGAGATCTACTGACCCAAGCAACTCGCAGAGCCGACGCTCTGCTGACTGCAGGGAAGACGCGGGCCGGGGTTTCCGCCCGGCGGTCCCCGGCCCGCAAACCAAGAGACAGAGATGTCGCCAGACATGTGCTCTGAACCCCGCCAAGGAGGGTAGCGTATCGAAGTGAAACCGGTTAGAAGAGGTTTGGACCTTTATGGGTAGGGAGGTTTAGTTCATGCGTAAGTTTGCCTTAGGAGGCATAGTAATAGGAATAGTGGCAGCTCTGCTGGCGTTCGGGCTCAGCAGCTCCGCCGTATTTGCCGACCCGGTAGTGGGCGACGGCAAGAACACCATGGAGGTGACTCCCGCTGATTCCGGTTTGCACGGCATCGGCGCGAACTTCACCGTGTCGGTGGACGTCGCGGAAGTCGAACCAACGATGGCGTACAAGGGCGTGCAGTTCAAGCTCGCTTGGGATGACGCTACGCTCGACTTCGTGTCCGACACCTACGTGGGACCCCCAGCCTGTCTGTACGGCGGAATCACGATAGGCGCCGGCACAGCCGCTGGCGACGAGGCCGGATGGGGCGGCTGCGCCGCAGCAGCTGCTCTGACCGCGGAACAACCGTTCTTCGAGATCGAGCTGCAGTGTGTTGCGGGCGGTACGTCGTACCTGCACCTGGAGTCGATCGCTGAGGACGCGGTCTTCGGTACCGCCACGGCTGCCAGCCCTGGCAACCCGGACCCGATGGTGCTGCAGGACGGCACGGTTACGTGCGCCAACCTGGCTGACATCCAGGTCAGCAAGAGCAACACCGCGGGAATGGCCGCGCTCGCCGGGCAGGTCTTCGACTACAACCTGACGGCGGTCAACGTCGGCCCGAACCCGGCCAACTTTGTCGTCATCGGCGACAACCTGCCGGAGTACCCCGAGCTGGATGGCCTTGGCCCTGACGGTCTCCCCGGGACGGCGGATGACTCCCAGCTCGCCAAGGAGCTTCTAGACGTTGTTCTGACCATCGACGACGGCGGCGGCCCGGTGCCGGCGGTCTGCTTCCCCGGCTACCTGCCGGTGTTCGTCCACCCGGTAACGAGCGAGGTTCTGCTCAACGACGTCGTGTGCGACCTCAGCGGCGCGCTCGGCGGCCCTCCCGTTCTGCAGCCGATGCCCGTGGGCGCCTCGGCCACCCTGACGCTCACGGTGCAGATACCGCTGTGGGATGCCGGGAAGCTGAACATCAACATCGGGCAGGCCGGTAACGTTGCCAACCCGGACGAGGACATCTGGGACGACAACGAGGCCGACTGCGCTCCGATAGAGGCCATGGACCCGTCCCTCGTGGACATGAACCTGGGTTGTGACATCCTGCAGGTTCTGCCGGCGTGCGTCGAGATCGAGAAGTCGCCTGACGCGTCGCTCTACAGCGAGGGCCAGCAGATCACCTGGACCGTCGACGTCCACTGCCTGGCCACGGACCCTGTGACGATGTTGCCTTGCTCGATGTGCAGCAACGCTGACGGCGTCAACCCGCCCGGCACCACCGGCCCGGTGGTCACCGACACGGTGGGCGTCAACCAGGCGGTCGTGTCGGCTAGCCCAGGCGCTGACTGCAGCGTCGCTGGGTCCGACGTGACGTGCACGCCGCCCGCCCCGATGGCCGCAGGTACCTCCTACAGCATGACCATCGTGACGGACGTCATCGGCTCCGCGGGGAACGAGTGCGTCAACGACGCTAGCGTGACCTGGGCCGACGGCGCGCTGGGCGCTGAGGGAGACACCGCTCACGGTTCCGCGACCTGTCTGCCGCCGACCGTAAGCATGCAGAAGGACACGGATGACGACGCCACTGAGGTCGAGGACTCCTTCAACCTCTTCCTGGAGATCGACCCGGTGACCGGCGATCTGGTCTGCGTCGACATCTACGAGCTGGTGTCCAACGCGGTCAACCTGGCACCTATTGAGGGTGTCGGCGCCTACGAGTTCCAGCTGAAGTACGACCACAAGATCTTCGACATCACGATCGAGGACGCGAGCTGGCTGAGCAACGGCGGCACTCGCACGGTCGACTGCAGCGCGAGCATCTTCACAGAGAACTTCATTCTGTGGGGCTGCAACTCGTCGGGTCCGCTCCCAGGCGCGACCGCCGGCTTCGGCCCTGACGCGGAAGTCGCCGCGATCATCCACCTCTGCCCTGAGCCTGACCTGGTCAGCCGGCTGACCCCGGGCCAGGAGAACGGTGTGGTGCGCACGCTGCTCGACGAGAACTGCGAGCTCGCCAGCCCGCTCGGTGACCCGCTGCAGATCGAGGTCGGAGGCGAACTGGTACCCGCCCCGGGTGTCGTCGATGGCGGCATGTTGGCGGTCTGCTCCGACATGACGGTCACCGTGCGCATCCTCGAGGCTGACCTGAACCTCGACTGCGTGGTCGACGTTAGCGACGTGGCTGCCATCGCCTTCCGGTACGGCTCGGCGTTCGGCAACCTGCTGTACGACCCGTGGTTCGACCTGGAGCCCGCTCTGAAGGACTTTGACATCGACATCAAGGACCTCCAGAAGGTCTTCGGCCGACTCGGCAGCACGTGCGAGAACCCGATCCCGGCTCAGGACCCGGTGCCGCCTCCATTTTAGTAGGTAGGCGCTAGGTCCCACCCGGCAGCGCAAAGACGCTGCTAGGTCTGGGAAAGGTAGCACAGAGTGGGGGAGCCACCCTGGAAACAGGGGCTCCCCCACTCGTGTATTCAAGGAGGTCGTCTCACGCGGTATCAAGGGACATCGGACCGCAGGATTGTACTCGCCGCTGGGGTTGCGGTACACTGCCCCCGTTCCCGAAACGGCTGCGGAACGGGCGCAGAGAAGCGTTCCGGCGTGCGGCGAAATGGAGGGCGAAGGTACTGCGTTGTAGGAGTGTAACCCGTTTCCGGAACGGGGCCAGCGATCGGAGATAGGCAGGTATGCGGCGCGCCATCCTTGTACTAGCCACCCTTGCGATAGCCTTACTCGTAGGCTCTGGTGAGCCGGCCGGGGCACAGACGACCGTAATGAGGATCGAACCGGCCTACAAGGTGGTGTCGCCCGGCAGCGGGCCATTCTCGGTGCAGGTATGGGTGGACGATGTCGTCACCACGGATCCATGCCCCTTGGTCGGCGGTGGGCCCTGCGGCCTCGGCAGCTACGCGGTCGAGATCGCCTTTGACCCCACCGTAATAGCCTTTCAGTCATTCGAAGACGGCCCCTTTCTGACCAGCACGGGGCGCGCCCCGTACATGTGCCCCAGCACGTCAATCAGGCACCATCCGGAGAACGGGGTGATCTCGTATTTCTGCACCACCACTGGGGATTCACCCCGTGGCCCCGAGGGCAGCGGCCACCTGGCCACGGTGACCTTCGAGCCCCTCATCATCGGTCAGACCGACCTTCACCTTCAGAACACGGAGCTGGTGGAGGCCGATCCCTTCGGCACAGACATCCCACACACCACGCAGGACGGCACCGTGGTGGTGGATTACGCGGCGGATCTGAGTGTGGCGAAGACCGGCCCCAACACGGTCACGGCGCCGGGAAACATAGCGTACAACGTCCAGGTGACCAACCTGGGACCCTACGACGCCGAAGCCGTCACGCTGGTCGATACGCTGTCCGGCGAGGTGGGCTTCGTTAGCGCCACGCCCGGCTGCACCTACAACGCCGGGCCGCGCCAAGTCACCTGCGACCTCGGCGACATGACTCTCAGCTCAAGCGAGAGCATAAGCATTACCGTGTCCGTGGCGGCCAGCAAGGCGGGCAGAACGATCATCAACGCGGCCGACGCCACCAGCACCACGGTCGACCCGAACCCCGCAAACAACCACGCCCAGAAGTCCACGACGGTGGACCTGGCAAACGTGAACATCGTTAAGAGCGCGCCCGACCAGGTGGACAAGGGGGCCACAGACCAGTACCAGATCGTCGTCACGAGCACAGGTCCCTCGAGCGCGGCCAACGTGAGGGTAACCGACATTCTCCCTCCAGGGGTGGTCTATGTCGGCCACAGCACAACCCTCGGCTCATGCACCTACTATGAGTTGAGCGGCGACCACATCGTATGGTGCACCTTGGGCACCATGGCGCCGTCAACATCCGCCACCGTCACCATCACAGTGACCTTCCCCGATGCCAACGACACCGTCTGCAACCAGGCCAAGGCGGAGTGGACTCAGGTGCCTGCCGGCGTGAAGTACTCGGCATCGGTCTGCACTATCGTGGGAGTGCCCGACGGGGACGGTGACGGCTGCTCCGACGAGGAGGAGCTGGGCGGCAACCCAGCGCTGGGCGGGCAGCGCGATCCCACTAACCCCTGGGACTTCTACGACGTGCCAGTGCCCACAGCCTTCAACGGCGGCACCCGGGCCAACAGGGACAAGGCCATCAGCATCATCAATGATGTCCTGGCGGTCCTCGAGTACTCCGGTACCTCTGACGGCGGCCCGCCCAACGCGGGAGGCAGGGACTACGACCAGGACAACAACGGGGACGGCGAGGACGACGGGATCCTCTACGACCGCTCACCGGGTGCGGTGTGGTCCGACGCGCCCGACGGGGCCATCACCATCATTGGCGACGTGCTCCTGGTGCTGGTGCAGGTTGGCCACAACTGCCAGGCGCCGCCGTAGGTGTGAGGGCGCGGGCTTTCCCGTACCCGAGCGGAATGATTCACGAAGTGAAGAGAGGAAAAATACCTACGGGACCCCTTGCGCGAAGAGGCCTAAGAGTAGTAAAGTGGCGCGGGTTCAGATGGTTGCGGGGAGACCGGGGGTTAACCCTGTAGTTTGCCTGTGCGTTTTTCCTGATGGCTGGATGCCAGGCCGAGGAGGAGGCAAACGATGAGATCTCCACGGGTGTTCTTTGTTGGTGGGCTGCTCCTGCTGGTAGTCATAGGAGGGGCCACGGTTTCCTTCCTTGGCATCCCGGGCTTCACGGCCCCTCGTGAAGCCAGCGGTGTTGGGGTCGTCCTTGGACCAACCACCAACGAGATTGCCGCGGACGCCGACGGGGGCGCAGGGGGCACCGCCGACGTCCAGGCCACCAGGACGGTGATGGACACCAACCCCTTCGGGATCGATATCTGGATCACCGACGGCCACCTGGACTACAAGGCCTACCAGGAGAAGACCGAGTATGACCCCGCGGTGATCGACTTCGACTCACACGCCTTCGTGAGCACACCCCTGAGTCTCTGCGGGGGCCTGGTGGTGGACGAGGTTGGAGGCACGGTCAAGGCCGGCTGCGCCATCTACCCGGGGCCCACCAACTACGAGGGCCGGGTGGAGACAATGACCTTCCACTGCCTTGTGCAGGACGGCAGCGTCAGCCCCTTGCACCTCCAGACCATGGTCGAGGACACCGTCTTCGGCACGACCACCGTTTCTGACCCCGGGGTCCTACTGCCCACGGACCTGTTCGACGCCGAGATCCAGTGCGGTCTGCCGCCGGCCACCCTCACCGTCACGAAGGTCGTCGTCAACGACGACGGCGGCTCAGCCGTGGTCGGCAGCTTCACTCTGTACATCGACGGCTCGCCCGTCACCAGCGGCGCCCCCAACACTCTCCCGGCGG
>CAZFGZ010000152.1:0-5631 GCA_964518585.1 uncultured Dehalococcoidia bacterium
ACAACCGCGACTACTGGCGCGAGTGGTATCCCGCCGACTGGATCTCCGAGAGCTTTCCGGGCCAGTACCGCAACTGGTTTTACTCCCTGCTGGCCATGAGCACGGTGCTGGAGAACCAGCCTCCCTTCCTCTCCTGCTTCGCCTATGCCCTCGTCCGCGACGAGCACGGCGAGGAGATGCACAAGAGCAAGGGCAACGCCATCTGGTTCGAGGAGGCCGCCGAGCGCATGGGCGTCGACGTCATGCGCTGGCTCTTCTTCCGCCACAACCCCACCGCCAACCTGAACTTCGGCTGGCACTCCGGCGACGAGGTGCGCCGCGACTTCGTCCTCACCCTCTGGAACACCTACGCCTTCTTCGTCACCTACGCCGCCATCGACCGCTTCGACCCCGGCGCCGCCGGCGACGGCGCCGCCGCCCGCACCGACCTGGACCGCTGGGTCCTCTCGAACCTCCACCGCCTCGTCGCCGAGGTGACGACCTGCCTCGAAGACTACGACAGCATGACCGCCTGCCGCCGCGTCCAGGCCTTCGTCGAGGACCTCTCCAACTGGTACGTGCGCCGCAGCCGCCGCCGCTTCTGGAAGAGCGAGGACGACGCCGACAAGCGCGCCGCCTACGACACCCTCTATGAGTGCCTGGTCACCCTCGTCAAGCTCATGGCCCCCTTCACGCCCTTCCTGGCCGAGGAGATGTACCAGAACCTGGTGCGCTCCTGGGACGGCGCCGCCCCCGAGAGCGTCCACCTCTGCGACTGGCCCGCTGCCGACACGTCCCTCATCGACCAGGCGCTGGACGAGGAGACCCGCCTCGTGATGAAAGTGGCGAGCCTCGGCCGCTCGGCGCGCAGCAGGGCCGGGATCAAGGTCCGCCAGCCGCTCGCCCGCGTGCTCGTCAAGCTCTCCTCCCGCGCGGAGGAGCAGGGCCTGGCCCGCCTCGTCCCCCAGGTGCTCGAGGAGCTAAACGTCAAGGAGCTGACCACCATCCGCGACGAATCGGAGTTCGTCCGCTTCGAGGTGAGGCCCAACGGCGCCCTCCTCGGCCCCAAGTACGGCCGCGCCCTGGCCGACATCGAGCGCGCCCTCGCCGAGATGGACCCCGCCAACGTGGCCCGCACGGTCGCCGCGCGCCACGAGGTGGAGGTCGCCGGCCAGCACCTCGAGCCCGATGAGATCCTGGTGAGCACCGTCGAGAAAGAGGGCTTCGTCGCCGCCCTCGAGGGGAGCTACGCCGTCGTCCTGGACGCCCGCGTCACCCCGGAGCTGGCCGACGAGGGCCTCGCCCGCGAGCTCGTCCACCGCCTCCAGACCATGCGCCGCGACGCCGGCTTCGACATCGCCGACCGCATCGTCACCTTCTACCGGGGCGGCGAGCGCGTCGCGCGGGTGATGCGGACCCACGCCGACTACATCCGCCAGGAGACCCTCTCCCTCGAGCTGACCGAGGGCGAGCCCCCCGAGGACGCCCACCGCGGCCAGCAGAAGGTGAACGGTGAGCAGGTAGTGCTAGGGGTGAGGCGGGCCTAGCCGGGTGCTGACAAGCCCAAGCGGGCCGCTCGTGGTTCGACAGGCTCACCACGAGCGGAATCTGAGAACCGCTCGTCCTGAGCTCGTCGGAGTTTCAGTACCGTTCGTCCTGAGCTCGTGGGAGTTTCAGTACCGTTCGTCCTGAGCTCGTGGGAGTTTCAGTACCGCTCATCCTGAGCTCGTCGAAGGACGAGCGGCAACTTCTTCAGCACCCTGCTAGCCGCCACTCCGCTTCCCGGCCCGCGGCCGCCCCGCTCCCTCCTTCTCACGCACCACGAGCCCCTTCGCCAGCCGCCAGGCGCGCCGCGATAAGGCCTCCTTGGCCCCCGGCGCGGCAGCGGCGGCCGCCTCGGCGTAGTCCCCCCGCATGACCCGCGGGTACTCCGCTGCCAGCTCCGCACCCAGCAGCAGGATGTTGGCCGTCAGGTACACCCACGTGAGGAAGAGCAGGATGCCCCCCAGCGACCCGTACACGATGTCGTAGGTGCCGAAGTGGGCCACGTAGATGGCGAAGATGTTCTTCAGCAGCTCGAAGAGGACCGTGGCCAGCAGCGCTCCCGGCCACACATCGCCGACGTGGGTCTCGGCGGTGGGGACGTAGCGATAGAGGAGCATGAACACCGCGAAGGTGAACACGGCCGGCAGGAAGAAGGGCAGCACCGACCACACGAACCCCGTCCCTTCCGAGAGGGGTCCCAGGTTCTCGTCGCTCAGTTCGCGGAGGGTGCGCAGGAAGACCGTTCCGGCTACCGAGGCCACCAGGAGCAGCCCCAGCCCCGCCACCATGCCCAGGTCCACCAGCTTCTGCTGAACGACGGGCCGCTGCCTCTCCACGCCCCAGGCGATGCTCAGGGACTTGCGCACGGCCCCGAACATGGCCGAGGCCGACCAGAGCATCCCCAGGATGCCCACGATGGTCAGGGGCGCGCTTGCGTTCTTCACGCTTTCGATGGTGTCGCGCACGAGGTTGTCCTGCTGGCTCTCCGCTTGCAGGGGTAGGGTCTCCAGCAGCCGGTCCACCACCTGGTCCCGTAGCTGGGCGTCCCGCATGACAAAGCCGAACACCGACACCAGGAACACGGTGAGCGGGATCACCGAGAACAGGACGTAGTAGGAGATGGCCGCCGCCATGTTGGTGCAGTTGTCGGCGTTGAACTCCTGGAAGGTACGCTTCGCCAGCAGGATGAGCGTCTTCACCACCGCACCCCCGCAGAGATGACAGAAGCCCGAGAAGCCTCGGGCTCCTCGCTAAGTCTAGACCCAGCCCGACAGGCCTGTCAAAGCGATGCGCCCGCTTCCTTGTTCGCCCGCCGGACGCCGAGCTATAATCCGGGCACCAAGCGCGGGAGCGAGGATTGAACGGGAAGAGCAAGGCCAGGAAGCCGCGACGCGCCGCGTCCAAGACCCCTGCGCGCGGCCGCCGCGACGGTGAGCTGCGCTACCGGCGCGTCGTCGCCAAGTTCGGCACCAACCTGCTCACCGCCGGCACCGACCGCCTCGACCTCGAGGTCATGTCGGCCCTGGTGGGCCAGGTCGCCCGCCTCCTGAAGCGGGGCGCCCAGGTCATCGTCGTCACCTCAGGCGCCATCGCCGCCGGGCGCCACCGCCTCGCCCTCGCCGAGGAGCGCCGCGACATCCCCTTCCGCCAGGTCCTCGCCGCCGTCGGCCAGAGCCACCTCATGCAGTCCTACGACGCCCTCTTCGCCTGGCACGACGTGGTCGTCGCCCAGACGCTCCTCTCCAGGCGCGACCTGGCCGACCGCGTCGGCTACCTCAACGCCCGCAACACCCTCCTCGCCCTGCTCGAGCTGAGGGCCGTGCCCATCGTCAACGAGAACGACCCCGTCGCCGTCGAAGAGATCGAAGGCGCCACCATCGGTGACAACGACCACCTCTCCGCCCTCGTCGCCAACTTGGTGGACGCCGACCTCCTGGCCCTCCTCACCGACACCGGCGGCCTCTACACCGCCGACCCGCGCCTCGACCCCTCCGCCCGCCTCATCCCCCGCGTGGACCGCATCGACGCGGAGGTCGAGCGCCTGGCCGGCGCCGAGGGCCCCCAGGGCGTCGGCGGCATGGCCACCAAGGTCGAGGCCGCCCGCCTCGCCACCGCCAGCGGCAGCGACGTCTTCTTTGCCTGCGGCTACGACAAGGACGTGCTACTGCGTCTCGCCTGCGGCGAGCAGCTCGGCACCTACTTCCCGGCCAGCGCCGACCGCATGGAGAGCCGCAAGCGCTGGCTCCTCTCGGGCCTCGCCACGCGCGGGCGCATCGTCGTCGATGCGGGCGCCGCCCGCGCCCTCGTCGAGGGCCACAAGAGCCTCCTGCCCGCCGGCGTCCGCGAGGTGGAGGGCCCCTTCGAGCGCGGCGACACCGTCCACATCTGCGCGCCCGACGGCAAGCGCATCGCCTGCGGCGTCACCAACTACCCCCACCACGAGCTCGAGGCCATCCGCGGCCGACGCTCCGACCGCATCCTGGAGGCGCTGGGCCACCAGTACGGCGAAGAGGTCGTCCACCGCGACAACCTCGTCGTGCTGTAGCTTGAAATCGCAATCCCCGGTTTGGTGGTCCATGGTGGCACGAAGGGACAGGAGGGCAAAGGGAGAGAGCACACTGGATACTGGAGGGAAAAGGCGGGAAAGGCCATGATGAACTGGTTGCGGCGCTGGCTGGGCCTGGACGAAGGACGGCTGGTCAGGCTGAGGGGCGGCCTGGGGCAGCTTGACGGTGAGATGCTCCAGGAGTTGCTTCGCGATGCCGGCATCCCGTCGGTGGTGAAGAGTTCGGACCCGCTGGACGCCTACATGGAGGTGGACGGCCTGGGCAAGGCGCTCTGGGTAAGGGCCGGGGACGCCGCCCGCGCCGAGGAAGTGCTGGCGCTCTTGGACGAGGACCGCACCGGGCCTTGCTGAGGATCCGCAACCAGCGCTCCGACCGCATCCTGGAGGCGCTGGGTCACCAATACGGCGAAGAGGTCGTCCACCGCGACAACCTCGTGGTGCTATAGGCCGCGCTCAGGCACAGGAGACGCGATATGCGGCGCATGTGGATTCTGATCGCTAGCGGGATGCTACTCCTGCTGCCGCTGCTGACGGCGGCCGACTGCGACGGTGACTCGGAAACCGTGGGCGAGGGAACCGTCGGGGTTCGGGAACCGGACTGCCCCGTATTTCCTCCCGACAACCCCTGGAACACGGACATCTCAGGCCTCCCGGTGCACCCGCGCTCCGACGCATACATCAACGCCATCGGCCGCGACCAGAACCTCCACCCCGACTTCGGCACCGTATGGGAGGGCGCGCCGAACGGCATTCCCTACGTCATCGTCTCGGGCGACCAGACGAAGGTACCGGTTTCCTTCTATTACGATGAGGAGAGCGACCCCGGCCCGTACCCCATCCCTCCCGATGCTCCTGTCGAAGGGGGATCTGAGGGCACAGGCGACCGCCACGTCCTCGTTATCGACGACGACAACTGCCTCCTCTATGAGCTGTTCGACGCCCACCCCGTCAACGGGGGCGAGTCGTGGGGGGCCGGCTCCGGTGCGGTCTTCGACCTGCGCAGCAACGACCTCCGTCCCGATTTCTGGACCTCCGCCGACGCCGCCGGACTTCCCATCTTCCCCGGACTGGTGCGCTACGAGGAGGTGGTAGAGGAAGGCGTCATCGACCATGCGCTGCGCTTCACTGTAGAGGACACCCAGCGGGCATTCATCCATCCCGCCACGCACTACGCATCAGACAACACCGACCCCAACCTGCCGCCGACGGGCCTGCGCTTCCGTATGAAGGCCGGCTACGATTGCTCGGGTTTCAGCCGGGAGGTCCAGGTGATCTGCGACGCGCTTAAGACGTACGGCATGTTCGTCGCCGACAACGGAGGGAACTGGTTCATCTCCGGTGCCCCTGATGACCGCTGGAGCGACGACAACCTGGCCGACCTCAGGGAGATCACGGCAGACGCCCTTGAGGTGGTGGACACGGGCGAGGAGATCATCACCGACTGAGCCGCTCACGCTTGCCATCGCAGGGCGATCAGCCACCTACTCGTACCGCGTCGGCCTGCTATCATGGGCTGTGGCTAGTGTCGGCAGGAGCATGAA
>CAZFGZ010000153.1:0-5609 GCA_964518585.1 uncultured Dehalococcoidia bacterium
GCTCCGTTGCACTGGCCGCCGCCCTCGCAGCGCCCTCGTTGCTCAAGCTGGGCCGCCTCAGCGATGTCTTTGGCACCGCCGGCGAATGGGCCGCGCACCTCGTGGTGCCGACCGGGCTCGCGCTGGCCCTGGCGTCGGCCGGTCCCGACGTACAGATCTGGCTAAACGTCTCATTGACTGCCGCCTTTTTCTACGGTGCAGCGGCGCTCCTGCAGATCGGCCGCCCCTATGCAATACCCACCGTCGCTGCCCTGGTGAGCGCGCTGTGGGCGCTGCTCGCCCTCGTGGAGGCTCCCGCAGAGGCCTATCCAGGCAGCTTCGTGGCGCTCGCTGTCCTCCTGGCGACGCCGTCTATGCTCAGGCTGCAACGCCTGAGCGACGTTTTCGGCGAGATAGGCCTGGTCTCCGCGCACATCGCGGTCCCGGCGGCCCTTGTGGCAGCGCTGCCGATAACGGTCCAGGACCCCGGCGCACGCGCATACCTTCCCGCCACCGGCGCCGTGGCTTCCCTCTTCTACGCCGCGCAGGCCTATTGGGCCAGTCGGAGCCGCCCCGTGTTCGAGCCGTTCCTCAGCGTCGCTGCCCTCGCGGTCGCCGGCGGCACCGCCGTGACTGTAGTCTACGCCGCCGGTTTCGGCGAGGAGTGGTACGGCCCGGCGGTGGCGATCGTCGCCTGGCTGTACGCCTTCGGCAGCGAGGGCTTCGGGCCGCGCTGGTTCGGGCAGCGCTACCTCGGCTGGATGGCGCTGGGTGCGGTAACCGTGTCCTGGCTGGCCTTCGAAGGCCTCTACCTAGACTTCCCCCGCGAGGGAGCAGGCGTCCATCTTGCAGCGGCGGCCCTCTACCTCATCGCCGGCCGGCTGACCAAGGCGGAAATCCCTCTGGCCGACCCCAGCGACCCACGCGGGAGACCCGATGCCTACCGCCTACCGCTATCGATCCCCCTCGTCTATGCGGGAGGGCTTGCGCTGGCTGTCGGCTTCTTCCACCTGCTGTCCAGCCTGCCCGCCGCCGAGGGGGCCGGCAAGTCTGACCTCGCCTGGCCCTACTTCGGCCTTTCTCTGGGGGTGGCGGCGGTCGCCGCGACAACGCGCTGGTGGTGGCCGTTCATCCGCCCTCACGCCTACGTCATCCCAGCGGCCATAAGCCTGTTTGTCCTGCTCAGCGCGCTCGACCAGGAAGGGGCGCTGGCACTGGCGCTGGCTCTCTATGCGGGCATCTCGCTCGCCCTCGCCCTCTGGGAGAGGGAGCCGCTGTCGCTCTGGGTCCCCGCCGCGTACGGCTTCTTCGCCCTGCTGGCCGCCTGGCACCACTACGAACCCCCCGATCCCTACCTGCCGCTGGCGCTGTCCGGCGTGGGCTGCGTGCTCCTGGCTGCCCACGCCCTGCTTCGCGACCGGTACCGCACCTGGGCACGAGTCTTCCTGCACCTCACCTTCGCCTACGCGATCGCCGCTCCGGCTGTGGGCTGGGTGGCTCTGAATATCCTGGCTGACCCTTCGGGCTTTGTTGGAGCAGAGCACTTCGAGGAGACCCTGCTCTACCAGACCACTGCGGCGTCCGTCCTTGTGCTCGCCCTGCTGATGCTCGCCCTGTCCTGGTTCGAGCGTCGTATGGAGATCGCGGTTGGCGCGACCGCGCTGATGATGGTCGCCCTGCTCCTGGAGATCGCGCACTTCAAGCCGGAGAACATCCAGGCCTACACGGCGCCTCTTGGCGTCTACCTGTTGCTGGTGGCCCTGCTCTCCTCGCGAGTGCGAGGGTTGTCCGAAGACCTGCGCACACTCATCGGCCCGGCCGAGGCGCTCGCCGCGGCGCTCATCATGGGCCCCAGCCTCGAGCAGTCCCTCGATGAGAACGGCTGGCGCTACGGCCTCATCCTGCTGAGCGAGGGACTGGCCTGCGTGGGCCTGGCACTCACCTACAGGCGCGTCTGGCTCCTGACAGCGGGCACCGCCTTCGTAGTCATGGACGGCCTCCACTACCTGTTCTTCGCCGGCGGCCCCGCGATTCCCAACTGGGCGATCCTCTTCCTCGCTGGCACCGCGGTCATGGCGGCGGGCACGGCGATCCTCCTCGGCCGCGACCGCTGGATGCGCTGGCATCAAACCCTGATAGCCTGGTGGAACCAGCAACCGCTGCTGCCCTGAGACGCTCCGGCATGACTGCACGCCGAGACCAACCACATCCGCGATCGGCCTCCCTCAGCCACCCGGACGCTCTCGCCCCCCCTGAGAAGCCCGCCTCAGCATTCCGCGCAGCGCCGCCCTTTTCCATAGGCCATCTGGCCTAGGCATCGGCCTGTCTCAAGCCCCTCACGAATAGTCCTTTTCACCCGGTGAATGATTGGCCTCAACTGCGATGGCGGGATCTCCCCGGCGGGCTATCCTGGTCTTGCAAGTGAGAGAAGAAAGGAGAGTGAACAAAATGGCGACGAAAGTCAAGACCCAGACGATGGCGAGGCCCACACCCGTAGTGGTCAAGATTCTCCCGGAAGAGCTCCCGCTCGAGCTGCGGCTGAAGAGGCAGCGTGAGATCATCCACGCCCGCCGGGGCGAGATGAAGACCTTCCTCAGCCCGCGCGAGACCCCCTTCAAGCCGCTCAGGACGACCCTCCAGATGGTGGGCGTTGTGCGGCCGCACGTGCCGTCCGCACGTGAGGAGGTGATCGCGTACCAGCAGAGGCTGCAGAGGCAGCGGGAGATCATTCACGCCCGCCGGGGCGGGCTCAAGGCGTTCCTGGGGCAGTAAGCTGCGCCAGGCGCCACCAAGCCAAAGGAGTCGGCCATGCGAATCCTAGTAGCCGTTGACGGCTCCCCCGAGTCAGAGAAGGCCCTACCCTTCGCGGCAAAGCTGGTCAGTTCGCTCAACGCAGAGACCTATCTGCTACAGGTCATGGGTGGCTTCGCGGCCACGAAGAGCCATGTCCACCATGAACCCGAGTGGGAAGGCGGCATCGAGGGCGAAATCCTGAAGATGATGAAGAAGGCCCGGACCTACCTGGACGAGCTGGTCTCTCGCCATGAGCTGCCGGCGGACCGCACGCGATGCCTCGTCGGTCGAAGCGACGACGCAGCCAAGGAGATCGTCACCATCGCCCGCAACAACGACATCGACCTCATCGTCATGACCAGCCACTGTCGCGCCTGGCTCGGGCAGCTCGCGCAGGGCAGCGTGTGCAGCGACGTCGTCCATTCGAAGGTCTGCCCCGTCTTCTGCGTGCCTGTGCACCACGCACAGCCCCGCCCGGAGCCTCAGCTCGTGCTGGCAGGCCGCCGCTAGTCGCCGGGCGAAAGCCCCCTCCAGCGGCGGCCGCTGCCTGCGCGGACGAACCAGCCCCGCGCGCGAGAAGACGATCTGCCGTCACGGAGCGCCCCTGCCGCCTGACCCTCCCCCTCCCCCACATACCTCACCCTCTCGACGCGCCCCAACACCTTGAAGCTCCCGGATCTCACAGCCGCCGCTACCCCCTGAAGACCCGATGATGTCTATAGCCCGCGCCGGATGATAAACTGGTCGTTGGGAGAACAGGATGTCTGAAGCTGGGCACTCGCACTTGGCGTCGCCTCCCGAAGCGGGCGCAAGGTTTGTCCTGGCCGAAGCGGACCTCAAGGCCCTGTTCGGCGCTCTTGAGGCCCGCGGATACCAGATCATGGGCCCGACCCTCCGCGACGGCGCGATCGTCTATGAAAACCTGGCATCCGTCGATGACCTGCCCCGCGGCTGGACCGACGACCAGGACGGCGGAACATACCGCCTCAAGCGCCGGCGGGACGCGGCGCTGTTCGGCTATGCCGTCGGTCCCCACTCCTGGAAGAAGCTCCTTCTTCAGCCCGCCGTCAGGCTGTGGCGGGCCAGGCTCAACGGCGCGGGCTTCGAGATCCTCGATGAGCCGCGGGAGACGGCCCGGTATGCCTTCATCGGCGTCCGCTCGTGCGAGCTGCACGCCATAGCGATTCAGGACCGCGTGCTGCTCGAAGGCCCCTACGTCGATCCCCTCTACAGGGCGCTCCGTCAGGACGCCTTCATAGTAGCCGTCAACTGCGGCCGCGCCGGAGGCACCTGCTTCTGCGTTTCCATGAACACCGGCCCCAGGGTCACCTTCGGCTTCGACCTCGCGCTCACCGAGATCATCCAAGGCCGTCGCCACTACTTTCTCGTCACCGTGGGCAGCGAACGCGGCGCCGGCATCCTGAACGGGGTGCCCCACACGGAGGCAACCGCTGCCGAGCAACGAGCCGAAGAGAAGGTGGTGGCCGGGGCGGCGCGCCAGATGGGCCGGACCATGGATACCACCGGCATCAAGGAGCTCCTCTACAGCAACTACGACCACCCCCGCTGGGACGAGGTGGCCGATCGCTGCCTCACCTGCGGCAACTGCACCAACGTCTGCCCGACCTGCTTCTGCACCACGATCGAGGACACCACCGATCTGAAGGGACAGCACGCCGAGCGCTGGCAGAGGTGGGATTCGTGCTTCACCATGGGCTTCTCTTACATACACGGAGGCAGCATTCGCGCCTCAGCCAGAGCCCGCTATCGGCAATGGATGGTCCACAAGCTGGCCACCTGGATTGACCAGTTCGGCACCTCGGGGTGCGTCGGTTGCGGCCGCTGCATCACCTGGTGCCCGGTGGGAATCGATATCACGGAAGAGGTCCGCGCGATCCGTGCGACCGACCAGACCGCCGATCTTGGCCGCGTAGAAAGGGGGCGGACGGCATGATGCGAACCCTGGAATCCCTGCTGGCGGAGCACCCCTTCTTCAAGGACATGGACCCCGACTGCATCTCGTTCATGGCTGGCTGCGGGGGGAACGTCCGCTTCGACGCCGGGCAGTATCTCTTCCGCGAGGGCGAGTCGGCGGATCACTTCTACCTCCTCCGCCACGGCAAGGTCGCCCTGGAGACCTTCGTACCTGAGCGGGGACCGCTGGTCATCCAGACCATCGCCGAGGGCGACGTGCTCGGCTGGTCGTGGCTCTTTCCCCCCTACCGCTGGCGTTTCGACGCCCGGGCCATGGAGATGACGCGCGCCGTCGCCTTCGACGGCACATGCCTGCGGGACAAGTCCCACGAGGACTATCGCCTCGGCTGCGAGCTCATGGAGCGTTTCGCCCAGATCGTCGTGGATCGGCTGCAGGCTACGAGGCTGCAACTCGTTGATGTCTACGGAACTGGTCACAGGGCCTAGCGCTCCCCCGGCGCAGCCCATGGCTCCGCGCCCCTACCGGGTGCTCAGGACGCGCAGGGAAACCAGCGATACCATCACCCTCGCCCTTCAGCCGGTTGGGGGTCCTTCGCCGCGCTTCGCCGCCGGACAGTTCAGCATGCTGTACGCCTTCGGGGTCGGCGAGGTCCCGATCTCGATCAGCGGTGACCCCTCGCGACTTGACGTCCTCGTGCACACGGTTCGCGCCGTCGGCGCGGTCACCAGGGCCCTCTGCCGGGCCAGGCCGCGCGACCTCGTGGGCGTGCGCGGTCCCTTCGGAAACGGCTGGCCCGTCGCCGAGGCCGCCGGAAGCGACGTGGTCGTGGCGGCCGGCGGCATCGGCCTCGCCCCACTCCGGCCGGTCATCTACGAGCTGCTGACCCATCGCGGGCGCTACG
>CAZFGZ010000154.1:0-5584 GCA_964518585.1 uncultured Dehalococcoidia bacterium
TCACCAAGCAAACGGAAAGGGGGTAAGTGTACGGGATCTACTGAACGAGTACATCACCTTCCGTGCAACGCTGCGGTCGTGTACGATAGGCGTGCTCAATACGTCGCAGCTTCGAGAGACCATCACCAGCTAGGCGATACCGTGCCTTCGGCTTTGCCCTATCGCACCATCCACTACGGCATCGGGCCCATCGGGTCCAGCATCGCCCGCCTGGCCGCGCAACGGCCGGACATTCGCATAGTGGGTGCCGTCGACACGGACCCTGATAAGGCGGGTCGCGATCTCGCCGAGGTGGCGGGTCTGGAGAAGCCACTGGGCGTCCCCGTCGTCCCTGAGGCCGGCGAGCTGCTGGAGCGCGCAAATGCCGATGTCGTTCTCCACTCCACCGGGTCCTACATCCCGGAGGTGCAGTCGCAACTGCTGGCGGTGGTCCGGGCCGGCAGCAACCTCATTTCCACAAGCGAAGAGCTTGCCTTTCCCTGGCATCGCCATCCCAAGCTAGCGCGCCAGCTCGACGACGCCGCCCGCGAGGCCGGCGTCACCGTTTTGGGCACGGGCGTGAACCCGGGCTTCGTGCTCGACACGCTGGTACTGGCTCTCACGGCGCCCTGCCATCAGGTTGAGGCAGTGCAGGCCGCTCGCGTCGTGGACGTGGCCACCAGGCGCGAGCAGCTCCAGCGCAAGGTAGGGGTGGGCCTCTCGGTGGAGGAGTTCCGCCGCCGGGCGGCCAGCGGTCGCTTCGGGCACGTCGGCCTCAAGGAGTCGGCCTGGCTGGTGGCGGCCGCGCTGGGCTGGGAGCTGGACAGCCTCGAGGAGACGCTCGAGCCGGTGATAGCCGAGGATTCCAGGGAAACACCTTACATCTCCGTCGCCGCCGGCCAGGCCGCGGGCCAGTTCCAGGTGGTTCGCGGCAGCATGAACGGGCGCGAGGTCCTGAGCATGACAGTGCAGATGTCGGTTGGCGCCCAGGAGCCGCGGGATGAGATAGTCATCGAGGGAACCCCGCCCCTGCACGCGGTCGTGAAGGGCGGCATCCCCGGCGACCAGGCCACCGCCGCCGTAGTGATCAACTGCATCCCTGCGGTGGTCAATCACATGCCCGGCCTGGTGACCATGGTCGACCTGCCACTGGTCACCGCTGGCCCCGGCGTAGGGCTATCGCGGGGAAGGAGAGACGCACCGTGAGCACCATCCTGGACCGGTTCCACCAGCTTCATCCTCGCTCCAAGGAGCTGCACGCTCAGGCGCGGCAGTCCTTCCCCGATGGAGTGACTCACGACGTCCGCCATTTCATGCCCTTCTCCGTCTACGTGGAGCGAGCTCAGGGGAGCCACAAGTGGGATGCGGATGGCCACGAGATCATAGATTATGTCATGGGACACGGTGCCCTGCTCCTTGGCCACGCCCACCCCGCCGTAGTGCGGGCAGTGACGGAGCAGATGCAGCGGGGCACCCACTACGGCGCCTCGCACGACCTGGAGGTCCGCTGGGGCGAATGGGTCCGCAGACTCATCCCCTCCGCGGAAGTGGTGCGCTTCACCAGCTCCGGCACCGAGGCCACCATGATGGCCGTTCGCCTGGCCCGCGCCTTCACCGGCCGCGACAAGCTCGTCCGCTTCACCGGCCACTTCCACGGCTGGAACGACAACGTCGTGGGCCTGGCCGGGCCGGAGGACGAGACCCCCCGGTCACCCGGCATCCCTCAGGCGACCCTCTCCAACGTCATCGTCCTCCCCCAGAACGATCCCGAGCCCCTTCGCCATGCTCTCGACAGTGAGAAGGTCGCCGCGGTCATCCTCGAGCCCACCGGCGCCTCCTGGGGCGCGGTGCCGGTCGAGCCCTCCTTTCTGGAGGCGATACGCGAGCTCACGGAGCAAGCGGGCAGCGTGCTCATCTTCGATGAGGTCGTGACGGGCTTCCGGGTTTCGCCCGGAGGGGCCCAGGCCGCCTATGGCGTCATCCCCGACCTCACGACGCTGGCCAAGATCCTGGGAGGCGGCCTACCGGGCGGGGCGGTCGCGGGCCGCCGCGAGATCATGTCCCTCATCCAGTTTCGCGAGGATGTGGGCTGGAACATCAGGAGCCGTATCGCCCACCCCGGTACCTACAACGCCAATCCCCTTTCCGCCTCAGCGGGCACCGCCACCCTGGCCATCGTAGCCGATGGCCAGCCTCACCAGCAGGCGGACCGGCTCTGCAAGCGCCTCTGCCAGGGCCTCAACGAGCTCCTCCGCTCCATGGAGATCCCCGGCTGCGCCTACGGCTTCGCCTCCTACTTCCACACCCTGCTGGCTGAAGGCTGCCCGGAGCCCAGGGATGGCCTCGAGTGGCGCTGGGATGGCAAGCCCGATGCCGCAATGCCTTCCATGCGGTCCGAGGTAGCGGACGCGCTCCAGCGCGGCATGCTGAACGAGAACGTCCACCTGATGCGGACAGGCGGCCTGCTCTCCTCGACCCACACCGACGCCGATGTGGACGCCACCATCGAGGCCTTCCGGCGGACTCTGGCCGCCATGCGGGAGGAAGCTCTGCTGCCCTAGTTAGCGCGGGCCCTTCCGGGCGCTGGAGACAGACTTCCGCTTATTCTCCCTAGGTGACTCTTCACCCCGCATTCAGGGAATACCCTTCCAATCCGATTATCCTAGTGGGAACACTACAACCGAATACGTGCACCGAGAAAGGCAAACCATCCGAAAGGATGGGACGCAAAGTGAGCGGGCCTACGGCGACGAGTTCCTGCTAGGGCGGCCGCGCTGCCGAAGACACGAACGGTAGTTGCGCTGGGTCACCCTCTCGCGGTTGCCGCCGCGCCCGAGTGTGAGACACCGCTGTGGTCTTCCCAGCGGTGCCGCTGCGTCTAGGATCAATCGAGCGGGCCGGCCGCGAGGGAAACCCAGGGCAGGACATCCAGTCAATTCTGGTTGTCTCTCGTGTTAGGTGCCATGACCAAGCCGCAGTCCGCCACATCTGTGCCCGTCTCACTCCCGCCGCGCAACGGCGATCCCACCCTGCCCCAGGAGGCCACCACGGGGCGACGCGCCACCTTAATCGCCCGCCTCATCGGCGGACTCGTTGTCGGCTGCATGCTAAGCTGGTCGCTGTTCGGTGGGCGCATAGTCGACGAACGGCCCCAGCAGGTGGTGGAGGTCCTGGTTATCTCCGTGGGTAGCCTGTGTGCGTACCTCGTCTCCGCCTACTCCCGGCGGTGCAACGTGCAGTTCGAGCGCACCTACTCCGCCCGTCTGGAGGAGCTCACCCAACGCCTGCGCAGCCTGGCCTATCGCGACGCCCTCACCGGGCTGTACAACCACCGCTACTTCCACGAGCAGCTCGGCCATGAGGTGGAGCGCGCCCAGCGCTACGGGCATCCCCTCTCCGTCGTCATGCTCGACCTGAACAACTTCAAGATGGTGAACGACACCTGCGGGCACCTCGTCGGCGACCAGATCCTCTCCCTCGTGGGAGAGCTCATCCTCAAGCAGCTCCGGGGGGCCGACGTGGCGGCCCGCTACGGCGGCGATGAGTTTGCCGTTATCCTGCCGGAGACGGGCGCCAAGGCAGCCCGGGCAGCCGCCAAGAAGGTGAGCGAATCCATTCGGGCCGCGGGCGCCTGGGGCATCCCTGCTGCCCAGGATGTGCCTCTCAGCGCCTCCAGCGGAGTAGCCACCTGGCCCGACGATGCCCGCACCGTGCCTCACCTCCTCCAGGTGGCGGATCGCCGTCTATACGCAGCCAAGGAGCGGGCGTCGGCCATTCGAGGGCAGGTCGAACCCGGCCTCTGGGCCGAACGACCGGGGGCCTAGCCACTCACTGGGCTGCCTTCATTGTCAGCCGTTCCCTGGAGATGCTAGACTGATTTCACATAGCGGCGAGCCGCTGATGCCGCGCTCGGGAGGAGTTGGTCTGCCATGCTGAAAGCCACCCGCTGGATGGTGGTGTCGTTGCTGATGACGGCTGCGGTGGCGCTGTCTTTCGCCCTGGGGTACGCACTCAACGAGGGCGACGGCGAGCCCGCGGGAGCCCAAACCTCGGCTCCTGTAGAGAGCCGCTTCGACTTCGGCATCCTCAATCAGATTCACGATATCCTGCGGAATGACTACGTGGAGCCGGACCGCCTCGACGACCAGACCCTCTACGAGTCAGCCATCAACGGCCTGCTGGCCCCGCTCAGCGACTCCGGAACGTTCTACGTCGACCCTACCACCTACCAGGTCAGCGTGGGGCCCGCGGGCAGCTTCGAGGGCATCGGGGCCACCGTATCACAGCAGGGCGACGAGATCGTCATCGTGGCCCCTATCAGCGATACGCCGGCGGAGCGAGCTGGCCTCCAGACGGGCGACGTCGTCCTGGCGGTGGACGGCGAATCGACCGAGGGCTGGAGCGTGGACAAGGCTGTGCTCAAGATTCGCGGCCCTCGCGGCACCGACGTCACCCTCACCATCCGCCATCCCGACAACGAAGTGGAAGACATCACCATCACCCGCGACGAGATCCATGTGGAGAGCGTCACTGTGGTGCCGCCGGGCGGCGTTCTCGAGGACGCCGACGGCAACCCGGTCACTGACATCGCCTACATCCGCATTCGAGAGTTCACCGCCCTCACCAGGGACCAGCTCGAACCTCTGCTGCAGGAGGTCCAGGGCTCCGGCGTGAGGGGGCTCATCCTGGACCTGCGGTCCAACCCCGGCGGCTTGCTCGCCACCACCGTGGACGTGGCCGACATGTTCCTGGACAGCGGCACCATCCTGTTCGAGGTAGACAAGGAGGGGGAGGAGCGCGCCTTCAACGCCCGCCCGGGCGGCGCGGCGGTGGACATCCCCCTGGTGGTGCTCGTGGACAGCTTCAGCGCCAGCGGCTCCGAAGTGCTGGCGGCCGCTCTCAGAGACAACGATCGCGCCGTCCTCATCGGCGAGAAGACCTTCGGCAAGGGAACGGTGAACGTCTCCCGCAATCTGGATGACGGCGGTGCCCTCTTCGTCTCCATCGCCCGCTGGCTCACGCCGGAGCGCATCCAGATCGATGGGGTGGGTATCCGTCCGGACATCGAGGCGCTTCTCTCCGATGAAGACATCGACCTCCGGCGCGACTCCCAGCTCCACCGGGCCGTGGAGCACCTCCGAGGCCTGACCGACACCGTGTCACAGGACGCGGGGACATCGCCCTGAGCGCGAAGCGGCCGGCCGGCGGGGGCGTCGGTGAGGGAATGGCCAGCAGGCCCGTCGCCGTCAACCGCAAGGCCTTCCACGACTACGATGTCCTGCAGCGTGTGGAGGCCGGCCTCGCCCTGACCGGCACCGAGATCAAGTCCATCCGCCTGGGAAGGGTGAGCATCCGCGAGGCCTACGCTCGGCCCGAGGACGGCGAGCTGTGGCTCGTGGGCGCCCACATCGCCCAATACCCGGCCGCCAGCCGTTTCAATCACGACCCCCGCCGCACGCGCAAGCTCCTCCTTCACAAGTCCGAGATAAGGGAGCTCTCCAGGGCCGTCAACGAGCGAGGCCTTACCCTGGTGCCGCTCAGCCTCTACCTGAAGCGCGGCCGCGCCAAGGTCGAGCTGGGCCGCGTCCGGGGACGCAAGCTCTAC
>CAZFGZ010000155.1:0-5560 GCA_964518585.1 uncultured Dehalococcoidia bacterium
TCCTGTTTGCTGGCGGCGGGCGTCGGTCCGGGCGATGAAGTGATTGTGCCGACATTGACCTTTGTCGCCACAGCCAACGCCGTGAAGCTCGCCGGAGCGACCCCCGTCCTCGTCGACATCTGCCGCGACAACAACGGAATGGACCCGGACGCGGCCGCCCGGGCTGTTACGCCCAGCACCGCCGCCCTCCTCCCCGTCCACTTCAACGGCCGCTCCGCCGACGTGGCAGCCCTCAACGCCCTGGCCGAGACAAGGGGCCTGGCCGTCGTCGAGGACGCCGCCCAGACACTGGGCTCGCACTTCCACGGAAGACACCTCGGCACCAGCGGCCAGGTCGGCTGCTTCTCCCTCGCCACCACCAAGATCATCACCACCGCCCAGGGAGGCATGCTCATCACCGAACGCGAGGACCTCCACCTCAACATCGTCCGCCTCAAGGACCAGGGGAGGCTCGAGCGCTCCTGGAACCACCACCCGGCCCTCGGCTTCAACTTCAAGTTCACTGACCTCCAGGCCGCCCTCGGCCTCGCCCAGATGCAGAGGCTGGAGGAGCGCCTCGCCCACAAGCGCCGCATGTACCGCCGCTATCACGACAGGCTGGCGAACATCCCCGGCCTTACCATGGGGACCTTCGGAGATACCGGCGAGCTCCCCTGGTTCATCGACGTCTACTGCGACCACCGCGATGAGCTCGCCGCTTCCCTGCGGGAAGCCGGCATCGAGCCCCGCGAGTTCTACCGTCCCCTCCACCGCGAGGAGTCCTGTCAGTGCCCGGGGGAATTCCCCATCGCCGACGAGATATCCGCGCGCGGCCTCTGGCTACCCAGCTCGCCCGGCCTCACGGACGCCGAGCTAGACGACGTATGCGACGCCACGGAGCGCTTCTTCGAGCAGATCAGGTCGCGCCCGCCCGCGCCGGCAGTTCCCAGATGAACGTCAGGGAGGACAGCAACCATGAGGAACGACCAGATAACCGCGGACATCCGAGACATCCTGAACGGCCGGCCGGCGCTCGTCACAGGCGCCGACGGCTTCGTGGGCTCACACCTCACGGAGAAGCTCGTTGACTTCGGCGCCAAGGTTCACGCCCTCGTGCGGCCGACCTCCGCCGGTACCCTTCAGAACATCCAGCATGTAAAGGACAGGGTCACCCTTCTCCGCGCCCACCTTGCCGACCAGGTCGCCGTCAGGAAGGCGATCCGCACGCTAGCCGAGGCCGGAGAGCGCCCGGTCATCTTCCACCTTGCCGCCCAGGCCCACGTCGGAGAATCCTGGAGCCGCCCCTACGAGACCATCGAGTCCACCACCATCAGCACCATCAACATCCTCCAGGCCGTCCTCGACCTCGGCCTCGACATCTACAAGATGGACACCGCCGGCTCCTCCGAGGAGTTCGGCAACGTCAACCGCGAGCTCCTCACCCTCTATCGCTTCGGTGAGGACGGCGGCGTCATCCTCAACGAGACCTCGCCCCTCAACCCGCAGAGCGTCTACGCCACCTCCAAGGTCGCCGCCGACTTCCTCACCCGCAACTACTGCACCGCCTACGGCGTGCCCACCGTCGTCACCCGCATGTTCAACAACTACGGCCCCCGCCAGAACCCTCGCTTCATCACCGGCACCATCATCACCCAGGCCCTGACCCGCAACTTCGTCGAGCTCGGCTACATCGACGCCAAGCGCGACTTCTGCTTCGTCGAGGACGGCGCCATGGGCCACATCCACTCCACCCTCTTCGGCGAGCCCGGCCAGATCTACGTCTACGGCTACGGCCAGAACGTCACCATCGGCGAGTGGTTCGACATGATCAACCGCCTCGGCGAGGACATGGGCTACTGGGAGAAACGAGAGCTCGTCCTGAACGAGCGCAAGCGCGGCCGCATCGGCAAGAGCGAGGTGATGGAGCTCCGCGTCGACTACCGCAAGCTCAACGCCCTCACCGGCTGGCAGCCCACCTTCACCTGGGAGGACGGCCTCCGCCGCACCATCGAGTGGTACGCCTCCCACCGCAATGCCTGGATCGGCCGCGTGGACTGGTAGGAGGCATCCAGTTGTCCTACTGGCAGGGCAAGCGTATCGCCGTCACGGGTGGAGCCGGATTCGTCGGCTCCCACCTCGTTCGAAACCTGATCGAGCGCCGCCGCGTCCCGCCCGAGATGATCCGCGTCCCCCGCCGCGACCAGTACGACCTCCGCGTCCTCGCCGACGCCCTTGAGGCGCTCGCCGGCGCCGACGTGGTCCTCCACCTCGCATCCGATACCGGCGGCCTGGCCTACAGCCGCACCCACCAGGCGCAGCAGTTCGTCAACTGCACCCTGCTCGACCTCCAGGTCTTCGAGGCGGCGCGAAGCGTCGGCGCCCGCCGCCTCGTGGCCGTGAGCTGCGCCGTCGCCTATCCACACGATGCCCCCTCGCCCCTGCGAGAGGAAGACCTCCTCTCCGGCGACCCGGCGGACTCGCACCTGGGCTACGGCCTCGCGAAGCGCAACGTGGTCCGCCTCGCCGAGCTCTACGCCCGCCAGTACGACCTCAGCGCCTGCGTCCTCCTCGCCGCGAACGTCTACGGACCCGGCGACAACTTCGACCTCGAGAGCGCCCACGTCATACCCTCCCTCATCGCCAGGTGCCGGCGCGACGACGAGCTCGTCGTCTGGGGCGAGGGCCGTGAGCTGCGCGACTTCCTCTACGTCGAGGACCTGGCCGAGGCCGCGGCCACGGCCGCCGAGCGGGAACATGTCACCGGCCCCCTCAACATCGGCCCCGGCCGCGAGGCCAGCATCCGCGAGGTGGTCCGCCTCGTCGCCGAGACAAGCGAGTTCCGGGGACCCGTCCGCTTCGACGCCTCGAAGCGCGGCGGTCAGCCCCGAAGGAGCGTCAGCACAGAGCGTGCCGGCCGAGTCCTCGGCTTCGCGCCGCAGTACGACCTGCGAGAGGGACTCGCGCGCACGGTCCAGTGGTACGACGACACCGTGCTGGCGCGCGCCTAGCCCGCCGGAAGGAGAGCCATCGCAATGAAACTGCATCTGGGCTGCGGCAAGAGATACATCGATGGCTTCGTCCACATTGACCTGGACGACTTCCCCCACATCGACTATCGCCACGACATCACCGACCTCCCCATGATCGCCGACGGCTCCGTAAAGCTGATCTACTGCTGTCACGCCTTCGAGTACTTCGACCGCGAGCACGCGCCCCAGGTGCTGCGCGAATGGTCGCGGGTGCTCGAGCCCGGCGGAACCCTGCGCCTCGCGGTCCCCGACTTCGACGCCCTCATCCAGCTCTACGACCGCACCGGCGAGCTCTCCTCGGTCATCGGGCCGCTCTTTGGCCGCTTCCCCGTCGCCGGAGTGCCGGGAGGCTACCTCTACCACAAGACCGTCTACAACTTCGATGACCTGCGGGCGGCGCTCGAGGCCGCAGGCTTCATCAACGTCCGCCGCTACGACTGGCGCCAGACGGTCCACCGCGACTACGACGACTACTCCCAGGCCTACTTCCCCCACATGGACAAGGAAGACGGCCTGCTCATCAGCCTCAACGTGGAGGCCACCAAGGACGGAGGCACACAGGCCGCGTGACAGCGATTACGGCCCCCAGCGTATCGGTCGTCATCAGGGCCAGGGACGAGGCCTCCACCATCGCCCCCGTCCTCGACGCCGTGATCGCGCAGGACCTCGCCCCCAGCGAGGTCATCCTCCTCGACTCCGGCTCCACCGACGCCACCCTGGAGATAGCCGGGCGTTACCCCATCACCATCCGCCAGATGGACCCGGCCCGGTTCACCTTCGGCGCTGCCCTCAATCTCGGCGTCGGCCTGGCCGCGGGCGAGCTCCTCGTCAGCCTGAACGCCGACGCCATCCCCGTCGGCAGCGGCTGGCTGCGGGCTCTCGTCGGCCCCCTCGCCGAGCCCTCCGTCGCCGGCTCCTACGGGCGCCAGCTCGCCATGGACGACTCCTGGCCCATCGTCCGCTACACCATGGAGTCGCTCTACGACGGCACGCGCAGGCGCTTCACGGCCCGCCCCCGCTTCAGCAACGTCAACTCCTGCGTCCGCCGCCAGGTCTGGCAGCAGCTCCCCTTCCACGACCTGTGGACCGGCTGCGAGGACGCCGACTGGGCCAGGCGCCTCGTGACGCGCGGCTATCGCCTGGAGTACGTCCCGGCCGCCGCCGTCAAGCACTCCCACAACGAGACGCTGCGCAAGCTCTGGTTCCGCTCCTGGACCGAGGGCGCCGCCGCCGCCATCCGCGAGCCCGACTCCCCCTGCCGCCTCGCCGGTCAGTTCAAGACCATCGCCGTGGGCATCGCCCGCGACTGGCTGCGCCTCCTTCAGGAGCGCCGGAACCCGCGTTGGCTCCCCCATTCGGTCGCCTACCGCGCCTGTCGCGAGCTCGCCTTCTACAGGGGATGGCGCGACGTCGCCGCCGGACGCCTCGTCCCCGGCCCGACGCCGCCGCCCCGCTCGACACGAAAGGACTACTAGCCTGGACACGACAAGACCGCTGCGCCTGTTCTACCTGCCCGGCGTCCTCTCGTCCGGCTCCAACGGGGTCGCCTGGAGCTGGGAAGACATCAACCTCCTGCCCGCCCTCCGGCACCTCGGCGTAGACGTCATTCCCTACCAGCACCCCCACGCCTACGAGTACTCGCCGCAGGAGCTGGCCCGCGAGATGACGCTCCTCCTGCACACCGTTCGAGCGGAGCACAAACGGCACCCCATCGACGTCTTCTGGGCCTACGTCGTCAACGGCAACTTCGACCCCCAGGTAGCACTTGAGATCAGGCGATTGGGCATCATCACCGTCCACTACTCCTGCAACAACACCCATCAGTTCGACCTGGTGGACCGCATCGCCCCCGCCTTCGACCTCTGCGCCTTCTCCGAGCGCCCCTCCATCGAGAAGTTCGCCGCCATCGGCGCCAACCCCTGCTGGTGGCCCCTCGCCGCCGATCCCGATGTCTACACGCCCTGCGAGCTCCCGCGCGACTACGAGGTCGTCTTCGTCGGCTCCGCCCACCGCGACCGCATCGAGGCTATCGACACGCTGCTGCGCAGAGGCGTCCGCGCCGAGGTCTGGGGCCGCAACTGGCGCCCCGATCCCTCGCCTGGATCCCGCGCCCTCCACCTCCTCCGCCGCCTCAAGCAGCGCCTGCGCCACCCCCGCCTGGCAGCGGCCAGGGCGCGCGTCGCCTCCGTCGCCCACCCACCCCTGGCCTTCGACGAGATGGTGCGCCTCTTCAGCCGCGCCCACCTCACCCTCGGCCTGTCGGCAGCCCCGATCGAGCTCACGCCGGGCGGCCGGCGGCTCCTGCAGGTCAACCTCCGCGATTTCGAGGCGACGATGTGCGGCGCCTGCCACATGGTCGAGTACACCGACGAGATCGCCGAGCACTTCCAGCCGGGCGAGGAGATCGTCTGCTACCGCTCCTTCCCGGAGATGGCCGAGCTCGCCCGCTTCTACCTCCAGCACCCTGACGAGGCCGACGCCATCCGGCGCCGCGCCCGCCGACGCGCCGCCCGCGACCACACCTGGGTCCGGCGCTGGGAGGCCCTCTTCTC
>CAZFGZ010000156.1:0-5558 GCA_964518585.1 uncultured Dehalococcoidia bacterium
GGGTCCACTCCCGCGCCCATGTAGTCGCCCCAGCGGCCCGAGCTGTGCACTACCTCTCCAGCGCGCAACAGGCTCGAGCCGCTCATGGTATTCGGCGCGTCGCTCGCCAGCCGTCCCGCCACCCTCGCCTCCGCGAAGATGTCCGGCGTCGTGTGCGTCAGGGAGACGTGCAGGTTGTAGTCGCTGTCGGTCCTTATGGCCGGCCACGAGAAGTACTCGCCCGCTGCCCCGAACATGATATCGTTGATCAGCGCCTGCGTTTCCGTGCTGATCTCGAGGAAGTGCCCGCACGACCGTGTCGCCGTATCCCCCGGCGGCGTGCAGGCGGCGGACGCCGATGTCCATAGCCTGCCATCGCGGTACACCGCCTCCAGCAGCCTGAAATCTCCGGAGTCGATAGAGCCATCCCCAGCCGTCTGCGACGCCGGCGGCGAGTCCTGCGTGTTAGTCAGCACGAGGTTCCAGGTACTCTCCGTAACGTTCCCCGCGTTCGGCGTCCCCGAGACCCGAATCACCGTCACATCTGTGACCGGGAACACCCAGGCTGTGCTGTCGAACGTCGCCAGGTACTGGTCATCCACCGACGAGAGCGAGTGGGCGGGCCTGACCGTGAAACGGTCAGGTTCGTACGGGAAGTTGTGAAGCCCCACCGAGGCGGCAGCTACGCCGGCCATGATATCCGCCTTCTCCACAACGAAGGTGTGCTCCGCTACCCAGTTGGATGCCGGCAGACTGAACAGGTTCGACGAGACGGTGAACTTGTCGTTGCTCAAGCCTATGCCGGGGTAGTCCGGAAGAAGGTGATCGTAATCGCAGTGATAGACGTTCCACGCGCCGGTCGGGTCGCTCGACTGAGAGACGGCAAAATACACAGCGCCGGTGGTCGTGTCGTCGGTCGCTAGCTCCGACGCGAACCAGCGCCCGCTCAACGCGTCGTAGATGACCTTCGGATCGCAATCGAAGTCCAGCTCTGGCGGCAGGCTGAAGAAATCCCTGAGAGTGAACGTATCGACCACGCCTCCGCTCTTGTCGAAGATGCGTCCGCTGACGTTCACCACCTCGAAGACGTGATCGGGCCCCACCGCAACCTGCGGGTCAGGAGGCGAGAGCCCAGAGGGATTGTCGTCGTAGTCCAGCCCGTCGAAGCTGGGCGCTATGTCAGGAGGCGTTCGGAGCTGCCGCTCCCCCGTCGCCGCCGCGTCTACCACGTTCGGCTCGGGCGCTGGAGCCACGCTCCCGCCCGGTTCTTCCGGGAGGAGCCGGCTAACGAGCCTCGCTGGCTGTTCCGACGCCCCCGCGGCGTCCGGCAGGTCCCTGGCCACCACCCTCGCCGGTCCGCCGAGGGTGCAGCCCTCCAGCCCATAGTCGGCCCAGATCTCGATGTCGTCGATGAAAGCGCCCGGGCCGGTAACGCTTTCGTTGCTGGAGAACATGAAGCCGATCCAAACCTGCGGCTCTCCCAACCGGTCGGCCAGGTCAAGCGGGTAGTCGTTTCTCCAGCCCCCGAAGTCGCCGCTGTACTGCCAGCCACTGAAGCTGCCGCCGTCGGTGGATGACCCGACGAACATCAAGTCCTCATACCCGGCCTCAGAGTTGAGGTCGAACCAGAAGTCCACACCGGCGCTCGTAGCCCCAACCAGCGAGAAAGGCCCGTATATCATCCAGGCGTCCTGGTCGTTCGGGTAATCATTGACGCATCCCGCCAGAGCGCCGCCGCCCCAGGCGGCCGACCAGCCGCTGTTGGTGCCCCCGTGCTTGTTACAGTCTTCCGGACCCCAGGTCGGGTCACCGTACAGCGCCCAATCGCCTGGCCAGGCGCCCTCGAAGTCCTCGGTCTTGGGAAGGGCAACCATCGGCTCTGGACCGCTCGGCACTACGTCAGCCGGCAACGCCGCCGTCGACGCCTCCACCTTGAACAAGCCTTCCGAGTCAGGACCGGCACTCTGCGCCCCAACCCCGTGGCTCGCCACCGCGTACCCTCCCAACGACGCCACCACGATAGCCACGACAGCCAGGCCCGCCTTCATCCTAAGCATCGCCAGTTCTCCCTTCCCTCGTGCTTATCCACATCGATGCTGCCGCCAGGCGCAGCCTGGCGGCAATCGGCGGCCCTCCCGATCTCACACCCACTACTCCCTCACCCCAACCACCATCAGCATCGCGGCGAGCCCTCCGCATGGACCCACGGGCGCATGCATTTGCCCTGCGCGATCACGACCTCACGCGCATCCGGAGCGTCGAAACGTTGAGTTGTCTGGCCCGGCCTCGGAGCCCACCCGCGACGGTCCCCTACTCCGCCCCCACCTTCGCCCGCACCGCCTTGAGGATATCCACATTCTCCCTGTCGGGGCCCTCGCCCCGAAAGCCCGGCACCTCCAGCACGAAGGGAATATCGCGCAGGGCAGGGTGGGCCATGATCACCTCGAACCCCTCCCTGCCGATCTCACCCTCGCCGATGTTCTCGTGCCGGTCCACTCCCCCGCCCAGAGCGATCTTCGAGTCGTTCGCGTGCACAGCCACCAGGTTGGCGATGCCCAGCTCCCGGTCCAGCTCCTCCAGGGCCGCCTCCAGGCCGTCCTTGTGCGCCACGTCATAGCCCGCCGCGTACGCGTGCTCGGTGTCGAAGCACACCTTCACCCGAGGGCTCCCCACCCCCCTCATCATCGCCCCCAGCTCCGTCAGCTTTGAGCCGACGCTGTTGCCCATGCCCGCGCTGTTCTCCAGGATCACCCAGGCGTCCTCCGGGGTAGCCTCCAGCACCTGCCCGATCGCGCTCAAGATCTGCGGCAGCACCGCCTCGAACCCCGCGCCCTTGTGGCTCCCCACGTGGAAGATGCTCCCCAGCGCTCCACTTCGCGAGCAGAGCCCCACCGAAAACGACAGAGAGTCTATCGACTTCGCCAGCAGCTCGGGGTTCGGCGTCCCCAGGTTGATGAGATAGGCGGCGTGTATGAATACGGGCTCGATCCCTGTCTCCGCCATCCTCGCCCGGAACTCTGCCGCCTCCTCATCACTCGGCTCCTTCCGGCGCCAGCTCTGAGGCGGCGACCCGAAGATCTGGATCGTCTCCGCACCGATCTCCTGAGCCCGCTTGAAGGCAGTGGGCAGTCCCCCCGCCGTGGAAACATGTGCTCCGACTTTCATCGGCCCTTCCCCAATAACGCAAGCGTCCTGCTATCAGCGTGCTCAAGAACCCAAGTGGGCCGCTCGTGGATCGACAGCATCACCACGAGCGGAATCTAGAACCGCTCGTCCTGAGCGCGTCGAAGGGCGAGCGGCGACTTCTCAAGCGTCCTGCTGGTCCCGATGCGCTCCACGCCGCCGACCGGCGGCACCATGATAGCACGCCGCCCTTGTCCGACGACAAACGCCAACGTATACTGGCGTCTACTTCCGCAGGCCCTGATTCCCTGTCCGGCCAGCGCCCATGCCAGCCATCCTTCGCGTCGACATGTCCGCCCTCCGCACCTCGCGAGAGGACGCGCCCGAGCAGCTCCGCCTGCTGGGCGGGCACGCCCTGACCTCCCGCCTGGTCCTGAGCGAGGTCGACCCAGCCTGCGATCCCCTCAGCAGCTCCAACAGCCTGGTCCTGGCGCCGGGGCTACTGGGAGGCACCGCCCTCACCACATCGGGCCGCACCTCCGTCGGCGCCAAGAGCCCCCTCACCGGCGGCGTCAAGGAATCCAACGTGGGAGGCGCCCTCGGCCACAAGCTCGCCAGGCTCGGCATCAAGGCCATCGTCGTCGAGGGCGCGCCCCCGGACGCCCGCTGGCGCCTGCTGCGCATCGACGCCGACGGCGCCCGCCTGGAGCCCGCCCCCGACGGCCTCGAACGCCTCGGCAACTACGACACGGCCCACCGCCTCCTGGCGGGAAACGTCCGCACCGCCTGCGTGGTCTCCATCGGCCCGGCGGGAGAGCAGCGCCTGGCTGCCGCCTCGATCGCCGTCACCGACCCGGAGGGCCGGCCCACTCGCCACGCCGGCCGGGGCGGCCTGGGCGCGGTGATGGGCTCCAAGGGGCTCAAGGCCATCGTCGTCGACGACGCCGGCACCAAGCCCGTCGAGGCCGCCGACAGAGACACCTATCGCCGCCTCGTCACCGACTTCTCCAGGCGGACCCGCCAGGACCCCCGCACGAAGAACATGTCCCTCTACGGCACCGCCGGTGTCGTCCGCTTCGTCAACCGGGAGAACGTCGCCAGCTTCCCCACCCGCAACCACCGCCTCGGCACCTTCGCCGGCGCCGACAACATCAGCGGCCAGCGCATCGCCGAGCTGGCCCCCCAGCGCGGCGGCAAGATGCTCCCCTGCATGGCCGGCTGCGTCATCAAGTGCTCCGTCCTCTTCAACAGCGAGCGTAGAGAGCACCTCACCACCGCGCTCGAGTTCGAGACCATCTCCCTCCTCGGCGCGAACCTTGAGATCGACGACCTCGACGCCATCGCCCGCATGGACCGCCTCTGCGACGACATCGGCCTTGACACCATCGAGACCGGCAACGCCTTCGGCGTTGCCATGGAAGCGGGCGCGGCCCCCTTCGGCGACTGCCAGGCCGCCCTCGCCCTCCTCGACGAGATCCGCCGGGCGACGCCCCTCGGCCGCATCCTCGGCGGCGGCACCGCGACGACCGCGCGCGCCTTCGGCATCGCCCGCGTGCCCGCCGTGAAGGGACAGGGCCTCCCCGCCTGGGAGCCCCGCACCCTCAGGGGCATGGGCGTCACCTACGCCACCAGCCCCCAGGGCGCCGACCACACGGCCGGCCTCGTCGCCGCCCGCAACGCTACCCCGGAGACCTACCTGAAGTCATCCCAGCGCGAGCAGGTCCTCCAGGCGGCGGTCGACTCGCTCGGGCTGTGCCAGTTCTCCAATCCGGTGGAGGACGACATGGCCGCGCTCGTCAGCGCGCAGTACGGCATCGACTGGTCAGGCGACGATGTGATGGCCCTCGGGAAGCGATGCCTGCTGGACGAGCGCGAGTTCAACCTCCGCGCCGGCTTCACCCGCGACGCCGGCTACCTGCCCGACTTCCTGCGCACCGAGCCCCTGCACACCCCCGACGGCCCGCAGGTCTTCGACCTGCCCGACGAGCTCATCGACAGCTTCTGGGACACGCTCTAGCCGCGTCCCCCTACTCCCCCGTCGCCGCCCGCAGCGCCTCCCGGTCCGCCCCCGCGAAGGCGCTCACGGTGACCTCCAGCTCCGGGAACTCCCCGATGGCGCGGATCATCTCCCGAACCACCTCCTCGCGCGGCAGCCCAACCACGCCCACCCCCAGCAGGGGCAAGGCGACGCTCGTGTGCCCCAGCTCCTTCGCCAGCTCCAGGGCCGCCTTGGTCCCCGCGTAGATCTCCTCGAGAGAGGCGCGTTCGCGGTTCTTGTAGTCGATCGTGGGCACGTGGATGACGTGCTTCGCCTTCAGCGAGCCCGCGCCCGTCGCCACCGCCTTCCCCAGGTCGCACCAGCCGATGGCATCGCTCTCGTGCTGGATCACGTGCCCTCCCGCCCGCACGATCGCCGCCGCCACTCCGCCGCCGTGCTTGAGCTGCGTGTTCGCGGC
>CAZFGZ010000157.1:0-5551 GCA_964518585.1 uncultured Dehalococcoidia bacterium
GCGCTCACCACGACTCGACACCGGCCAGCCCCGGCGCCAACGACAACGCCTCGGGCGCCGCGGTGGTGCTGGAGCTCGCCCGGGCGGCGGCCGCCGCCGGCCTTCCCGGTGACCACTGCTTCGCCGTCTTCGGAGCGGAGGAGATCGGGCTCCAGGGTAGCGCCTACTTCGTCTCCCATCTCAGCGCGGAGGAGCAGGGCGAGCTTCGTGCCATGCTCAACTTCGACGTGGTGGGCGGAGGCGCCGAGGGCCTGCAAGTGGAGGACGGATCGGACCTGACAGCGGAGGCGCTTGCCCTGGCGGAGGCGGCAGGCCTGGAAGCCCGGGGCGGGGAGATCCCCCCGGGCTATGTGAGCGACCACTCCAGCTTCCAGTCGGCAGACATCCCCGCCATCTGGTTCGCCACGCCCCCATTCGACCGCATCAACTCACCGCTCGACACCTTCGAGCATGTGGACGCGGCCTCCCTGGACGAGGCCGCGCGCCTCGGCTTTCTGCTCCTGTCCGAGCTCAGCCAGCCCTAGGTCGCCTAGCACCCTGCCGTGCGGATGCCCGCGTCCGGCCTCCCCTCACCCCCTCTCTGCCTCGCATGTCTTAGAACACCACGCAGCTTGACAGGGTACGGGTCGCTTGCTAGACTCAGGCAACGCTTGCCCGGCGTAGGGGCACGCCAAGGGGCGTCGCCTGGCCTGGGGACGGTGCGAGCTGATCCAAGAGATCGAATCCTGGGTACTCGACTTCATCAACAGCACCTACGATGTCATCGAGTGGCCCGGGCTCGTCGGTCTCATGGCTATCGAGAGCGCCTGCATCCCCCTGCCGAGCGAACTGATAATGCCCCTGGCGGGCTGGATGCTGGTGAAGGACCGGGGGCTGGGGGAGGAGTGGCTGGTGCTGGCCGCCTTCTTCGGGGCCCTCGGGAACACGCTGGGGGCGCTGGTCGCCTACTACGCCGGGGCGTGGGGCGGACGGCCGCTCTTCGAGCGGTACGGCCGCTACGTGCTGATATCGCGGCACGACCTGGACCTGGCCGACCGCTGGTTCGCCAGGTACGGCAACTGGGCGATATTCTTCTCGCGCCTGTTGCCGGTCGTGCGGACGTTTATCAGCCTGCCGGCGGGTATCGCCCGGATGCGCGTCTGGCAGTTTACAGCTTATACTTTCGCGGGATCGTTCCCGTGGTCCCTGGGGCTGGCCTGGGCCGGGTTCGCCCTGGGGGAGAACTGGGAGCGAATCCGTGACTGGATGCGGCCCGCCGACATACCGATCCTTATTATGGCGGCGGTCCTAGTTGGTTTCTGGCTCTATCGGCAGATCAAGCGGGCCTGGGGAGAGCCGAGGCCGTCGGGGCCGGAATCCTGAGTGACGCCAGTCCGGCGGGGTACTGGCGGGAAGCGACGGAGCCCGTTCGCGCGGCGCCTTAGCGCCGACGAACAAGAAATGTAGGTGCGCCGTTGACTGTCCTGCGCGTCCTCGCTGTGGCCATCAGGCCCCTGGCGGTCGGAGGGGTTCTTGCCGGCGGCCTCCTGGGGCTGTGGCAGTTCGCCCTCGGCGGCATCGGCGAGAGCGACCAGCAGGAGCCGGCGCTCGCCGCCGATCCTCAGAGTGAGAAGCCCCTCATCGCCTATGCCCAGTTCGGCCCTCAGCGCGACACCATCTGGGCGGCCGACCCGGATAACCCCGACAACCGCAGCGCCCTGACCTCTGTGGACCACGCCGAGGGCTACGGCATCTTCGCCGCCCTCTCGCCCGACGGCGCCCGCATAGCCTACACCGTTCTTCCGCCCAGCGAGCCCTATCCCAGCGCTGACGCCCCGGCCGAGCTCTGGGTCACGGACATCGACGGGGCGAACGCCCAGCTCCTGGCCTCCGGTGTGGACCTGCTCATCACGCCGGTGTGGTCGGCCGACGGCGCGTCGCTGGCGGTGCGCCGCAGCACCTCGGTGGAGGACGCCGCCGGGACCTTCGAGCTGCTGCGCGTCGACATGGCCGGACAGGTGAGCACGCTCCTGACCGCCCAGGCGGGCCTCTTCCCGATAGGCTTCAGCCCGGACGGCACCAGCCTGTACTACGCGCAGGTCTCGACCAGGGGGACGGACCTGGGCCGCGCACCCCTCGCCGGGGGCGGGGCAACGCTCGTCGCCGAGCTGGGCGACGACATCACCCGCGACTGGCACCTCTCGCCCGACGGGACCAGCCTGGCCTACCTGGCCATCCGCGACGATGGGACGGGCTTCTCCGCCCGGGTGCTGGACCTCGGCGGCGCCCCCAGTGAGAAGCCCGACGACAGCGAGGCGCCCTCCGCGGAGAGTCTGGCCGCCCTGAACGATCGCGATGACTCTGCCGCCGACGAGTTCAACCCGATCTGGCACCCCAACGGCGAGAAGCTGACCATGGGGCGCATCGAGGAGGCAGGGGCCTCACCCGCGCTCAACGTGGGTGCTGCCGACGGCAAGGTGCAGGAGCTGGCCGCCCCGGCGGGCGGTTTCGACGTCCCACTGTCGTGGTCGGCCGATGGCGGCCATCTGGCGGTGCGCTCCTTCGAGGGCAGCTCAGCGATGGACCCCGGGGCCAGCTACGTCGTCGTGGTCGGGAGCGGGGAGAGCCGGCACCAGCTCTCCTCCACCAGCGACCTGACGGTGATCGGCTGGCTACCCGCAAGAACGGTTTCCGCGCAAGACGCCGGCACGTCGAGCGATGCGGCGGTTTCCGCGCTGGAAGCCGACACGTCGAGCGATGCGTCGGATTCTACACAAGACGCCGACACATCGAGCGATGCGGCGGTTTCTACGCAAGGCATCGGCTGCGCCTTCGCCACAGCGCCCACGACGTATGAGGCGTCCGAGAACCGCCAGCTCTACCTGAACGCCATGGACCTGGCAGCGTATGACATGCTCTTCCCGGGAGACGATTTCTTCAGCGTTGATGAGCTGGAGACGGGCCTTCGCACCAGTCGGGGGGCCACGCAGCCGCTGATCCCGGCCACGCTGCTAAAGGCTATCGCCTGGATCGAGAGCGCGATGGTTCAGGCCTCCTACGACATCCCCTTCGACGCGGTCGGAGAGGCGCTGGTCTCCTTCGACTGCGGCCACGGCATCATGCAGGTCACCAGCGGCATGACGACGCCCCTGGGGGAGAGCGGCCGAGAATCGCCGGAGCAGGCGCTGGTGGCCACGCACTTCGCCTACAACATCGCCCGCGGCGCGGTCATCCTCGCGGACAAGTGGAATGCCGCCCCGGAGAACCGGCCCATCGCCGGGACGGACACGGGCGGCGACCCAGGCATCGCCGAGAACTGGTACTTCGCGGTGTGGAGCTACAACGGCTTCACCGGACCCGGCGCCAACCGGAGCAACCATCCCCTGGACCCGATCTACGGAAGCTGGCCGCGCACCCCGTATAGCTGCGGCCCCGCCGACGATGGCCTGGGCCACAATCGCGGCAACTATCCCTATCAGGAGCTGGTGTTCGGTTGCGCGTCCCATCCGCCCCAGGTGAAGGGCCAGTCGCTCTGGAACCCGCTGCCCCTGAGCCTGCCTGACCTGAAAGACCCTCGGTGGAAGGAGCCCCTCTCGCTCAGCAACTTCAGCTTCCCCTACAAGAGTATGGACATCCCCACGCCGAAGCCCTACCACACGGACCCCACGCCGAAGCCCAGCGCGAACCTTCGAGCCAAGGTCATGGGGCAACCGTCCTTGGCTCTGAGCGCGCTGCGCGTCCAGATCGCCATTGAGCCGGACGAATCCGCCGCGCCCGCGAAGGTGACCATCCGGAACAGCGGCAGCGGCGTGCTGGCCTGGCGAGCCGTCGCCTCCGATCCCTGGTTGACCGTCTCGCAGCCGGCCGGGGTGGCTGTGGGAAATGACATGCCCTGCACCGACGGTCAGCGATCGCCCACCATCGAGATCTCCGTTGACCCCAGGCGGGCGCCGGCGGGCACGCAGAGGTCCATGGTGACTGTCGAATCACTGACCACCGGCCAGAAGAAGGACATCGTCGTGTCCACGGTTGTAGTGATCCGTATCGGCGTTCCGGGGGTCGCCCGCAACTAGGGGCAGCGGCCCGGAAGGCCGAGCGTGTGCTATACTGGCCGAAAGTGCGAGGCTCAGAGACACTAGGGGATCTTATCGCTTCGGTGCGACGCAACCACGCGCTGGAGCACGCCACCATCTCGATCCTGATAGGGCGGCTGGGCCAGAACACTCGCATCGTCGCGCGGGCCACCCGGAACGGCTTCTACGTGTACGGGGACGTCTCGAAGGAGCGGCTGGAGGAGTCCAGCAGCGAGGCGCTGGTTCGCCTGAAGCGCGGCGAGTCATATTTGGCGATATCGCCCCTGTGTGGCACGAACCTGGCGGTGACCGGGGTGCTGGCGGGGCTCTCATCGCTGCTGGCTCTCGGAGGTCGCAGCCGCGCGGAGCGCGCACCGACCGTGCTGCTGGCCTCTACTCTGGCGGTAGTCGCGGCCCAGCCCATCGGCAGGCTGGTGCAGAAGTACCTCACCACTCACCCCGATCTCTCCGACACGGAGATCGTGGGGGTGAGAGAAGGCGGTTGGGGGCCCGGCCGCTTTCACAAGGTAGAGACCGTCCGGGTAGGGTACTAGGGCGCCCTCTTATGGTTTCCCGGCGTCCCCGTAGCTCAGCGGATAGAGCGGCTGCCTTCTAAGCAGCGGGTCGCAGGTTCGAATCCTGCCGGGGGCGCCAAACCATTTCTCAGATACGAGATCGACACGATAACTGTGTCGGTCTCTTTTCTCGGTCCTGACACAGGGCTGATCGAGATGATAGCTTACTCTTTAGCGAGCCTATCCCCTAGCGCCGTAGATTCAGGCCATGACACTGCCAGCAGCCGACCGTGTCCAGTTATCGTGTCAAACTACCTTCCCCACGGCACAGGGTCAGCGTATGGCCAGTGGCCCTACCACGCGCACCAGAGCCAGGCCGTGTGGGGTGCCAGTACCTCATCCGCATCTCGAGCGTTGACACGCTGAGGTGTCTGGCCCAGCCCTGAGGCACGATGGACGAATAGTGTGCTGCCTCTCGACGTCTCTATACCCCCTAGTCAAACATCAGGGGCGGCCTTCGCGACCGCCCCCTGGTTGCGCTTGGCCCGTTACCCCTACGGTGGCGCCTGGCAGGTATGGCCCGCCCCTCGCCGGATAGTGGGCGGACATTATCCACACTTACTGTGCCTTGTCGGCATGCGCACCGCGAGATGGGCAGTCGAGTAAGTAGGTCGCCGAAAGAAGGCCGTCGATGTCTGAATGCCTTACGTACTCAATGGGTGAGGCCGCCAAAGCCATCGGCGTGGGGCGAAGCCTGGTATATGAACTGGTGAGGCGGGGCGATCTCCGGACCGTGCACGTCGGTCGCCGAGTTCTTGTCCCGCGAGGTGCCCTCAGTCGCGCGTGGCCGACCAGCGCCAGCGAACGGCCAGCGCGTCGTGATCGCTTAGCGGCTCGCCGTCCGCATCGCGAAACCTCTCGACCTCCAGCTTCCAGGCCAGCGGCTCGAGATCGATCCCCCCGCCGCTGGTGAATGCGAACTTG
>CAZFGZ010000158.1:0-5538 GCA_964518585.1 uncultured Dehalococcoidia bacterium
GCCCGCTGCGCGGGGGCGGAATGCTGGGACGGGGAAGGCTGAGGGTGGAAGCCTTGGGGGCAGGCCCCCTCTGCACTTCCCCAGGGTCGTGTCGGGCTACTGGAGCTCGACGGTGGCGCCGGCCGCGGCCAGCTTGTCGCGGGCGGTCTCGGCCTCCTGCTTGGTCACGCCCTCCTTTACGTTGGTGGGCGCTGACTCGACCAGGTCCTTGGCCTCCTTCAGGCCCAGGGTGGTGACCTCGCGGACCGCCTTGATGACGTTGATCTTGTTGGCTCCCATGTCCTTGAGGACGACCGTGAACTCGGTCTTTTCCTCCTCAGGCGCGGCCTCGGGGGCGGCGGCGGCCACGGCCACCGGGGCGGCGGCCACGGCCACCGGGGCGGCGGCAGTCACACCGAACTCCTCCTCGATGCGCTTGTTGAGGTCGCGCAGCTCGAGGATGGTCATCTCCTTGATGACCTGGAAGGCCTGGTCCACCCGGTCGCCCGCGGCGCTCTTGCGCTGCTTTGGGGCGGCCTTCTTGGGGCTCTCCTCGTCGGCCTGCTCGGCGGCCTCTTCGGTCTCCTCCGGGGTCTTCTTGGCTGGCATGATTCTACGCTCCCTCTAGTTGCTTGGCTCTGGCCTCGAGAAGCGAGGCAAGGTTGTGGACGCTATCCATCAGGAGACGGCCCGGCGGGTTGACCAGGGCGCCGGCCAGCAGGCCGGCGAGCCTGGCTATGGGTGCCTGGAGCGCCCCCGCCAGGCGCGCCGCCAGGATCTCCTTGGGCGGCAGGATGGCCAACTCGCTGATGTCTCGTTCGGCCAGGAGCCGGCCCTCCAGGAAGGCCTTGCGCAGGGTGAAGGCGTTGCGGGCGGAGCGGATGTACTCGGTAAGGGCCCTGGCGGGGGCCACCACGTCGCCGTAGCCGAAGGCGACGGCGGTAGGCCCCTCGGCCAGCTCGGCCGCCTCCGGCTGGCCGGCCGCCTGGGCGGCGAGCCGGAACAGGCGGTTCTTGACCACGCGCAGCTCTACCCCGGCCTGCCGGAGCTGGCGACGCAGGGCGCCCATGTCCGAGACGGTCAGGCCCCGGTAATCGGCGGCGATGGCGATGGTGCAGCGCTGGATGCGCCCCCGCAGCTCCTCCACGGTCTCGATCTTCTTGTCTGTGGGCATCTCTTTCGCCTCTCTTCTCCGAGCAAATCAATCGCCCCTGTCGCCGTAGACAGGGGCGAGGGCTGAGCGCGACTGTGACCGGCGGTGCGGTCTGTTGTCGCTCGTCGCCTCGGCGGGCGGCCCGGGCCATTAGCCCCGATGTGGGGACCCGCTGTCTACGGCAGGCGTGTATTCAGTTGGTGCTAAGGGCGAGGGTTGGACCCGGTTCCATCCTGATCCCCGGTCCCATGCTCGTCGTTAGCGTGATGCTTCGGACGTAGTGGCCCTTGGCCCCGGCGGGTCGGGCCTTGACGATCTCCTGCACCAGGGTAGCCAGGTTCTCGAGGAGCTGCTCCTCGGAGAAGCTGACCTTGCCGATCGGCGCGTGGATGAGGGCGGTGCGATCCAGGCGGAACTCCACCCGGCCCTGCCGGGCGTCGCCGACAGCCTTGGGCAGATCCTCAGCTCCCAGGACTGTGCCCGAGCGGGGGTTGGGCATGAGGCCGCGGGGACCCAGCACGCGTCCCAGCCGGCCCACCTTGCCCATCATCTCGCGTTGGGCGAGGGCGACGTCGAAGGCGGTGAAGCCCTCCTCCACTCTCTTTATCAGCTCGTCGCCGCCCACGATGTCGGCGCCGGCCTCCTCGGCGAGCCTGGCGGCCTCTCCCTCGGCGAAGACGGCGACGCGCACCTCCTTGCCGAGGCCGTGGGGCAGCAGGGCGGTGCCGCGCACCTGCTGGTCGGCCTGGCGCGAGTCCAGGCTGGTGCGCATGTGCAGCTCGACTGTCTCGTCGAACTTCGCGTAGGCGGTTTCCTTGGCCAGCCTGATGGCCTCGGCGGGCTCATAGGTCCGCGTGCTGTCGATGAGGGCGACGGCCTGGTCGTACTTCTTGCCGTGCCTGCTGAACAGGGCCAGGCCCGGGACGGGGACGAGCTTCTTGCGGACGGGGTCCGGGGCCAGGAGGAACTGCTCCAGGGTGACAGCGCCGAGAAGGATAGGGCTTCCCTCATCGGCGAAGACGCAGGTGGTGGTCCTGACCTCACCGTCGATGCGAAGGGCCACTTCGCCCAGGTCGCGCTCAACGAGGCGGCCGTCCGCGAGTTGGAAGGGTCTGCGGGCTATGGGATGGTAGCCCAGTTCCTCCAGAAGCCTGGCGGGTAGTGAGCTGAAGGTAGCGCCGGTATCCACCGTGGCTTCCGCCGGCCGGAAGGTGCGACCGTCCGGCGAGCCAATCTCGACGTTCACAGAGAAGGTGCCCACGTCTTTCCTGTCCCTCTTGCCAGCAACTCCGGACGAGCCGGTACGTCTGGTCACGGCTAGCTCACCACCTCGATGCCCATGCTGCGGGCGGTGCCCTCGATCATGCGGGTGGCCGCCTCCAGGTCGTGGGCGTTGAGATCCTTCATCTTCAGCGCGGCGATCTCGCGCACCTTCTCGCGGGGGATCTGCGCCACCTTCTCCTGCAACTGGCTGCCGCTCCCCTTCTCGATCTCTGCGGCGCGCTTGAGCAGGTCGGAGGCGGGGGGCGTCTTGAGGACGAAGGTGAAGGAGCGGTCCTCGAAGACGGTGATCTCTACGGGCACGATGGTGCCCGCCTGGGAGGCGGTGCGTTCGTTGTAGTCCTTGCAGAAGCCCATGATGTTGACGCCGTGCTGGCCCAGGGCGGGGCCCACCGGCGGCGCCGGGTTGGCCTTCCCAGCCTCGATCTGGAGCTTGATGACAGCGCGAACCTTCTTGGCCACCCTACAACCTCTCCACCTGGAGGAACTCGAGCTCGACCGGGGTCTCGCGACCGAAGAAGGAGACCAGGACCTTGACCTTGCCCTTCTCCACGTTGATGTCGTCTACCTGGCCGACGAAGTCCTGGAAGGGACCATCGACTATGCGCACGCTCTGGCCCACCGCGAAGCCTACCCTGACCCGCGGCTCCCTCACGCGCATCTGGCGCAGGATGCGCTTCACCTCCTCCGCCTCGAGGGGGACGGGGCGCGTTCCTGAGCCCACGAAGCCGGTCACGCCGGGCGTGTTGCGCACCACGAACCAGGCCCGGCTGGACTGGGTACGCTCCTCCGGGGTCACGTCGGGGTCGTCCTCCTGCTTGAGGTAGATCATCTGCACCAGCACGTAGCCCGGGAAGATCTTCTTGGCGACCGTGCGGCGCTGCCCGTCCCGGATCTCGATCTCGTCCTCGGTGGGGACCACCACCTGGAACACGAGGTCCTGGGCATCCATGGACTGGATGCGGTGCTCCAGGTTGGTCCTGACCTTGTTCTCGTAGCCGGAATAGGTGTGGATAACGTACCAGGAGCGGCCCTCCTGGATGGCCGCTTCCTCGGGAGGGACCTCCGGCTCTGCTACCTTTTCCTCTTCGAGTTCCTGGTCCTTGACCAGGGCCTTCCGTTGCTTTCGCGCCATGAGTCTAGCGGAACAGGGTGTTGTCGATGAACCAGTTGAAGAACATGTCCACACCGCCCAGGAAGAGGCCCACGGCAGTGGCTACTACCACCACGACGAGGGTAAGGCTGCGGGTATCCTCCATGCTGGGCCAGGTAACCTTGCGGAGCTCGCTGATGATGTCCTCGGCCCAGCGGGGGCGCAGAAGACCCATGACGCCCCGGCCCTGGCGGGCGGCTTCCCGCGAGGACCGCCGCTGACCGGGGCCGGCGCGTAGTGGAGCCCGCTTGGCCTGCTTGGTGCTCAGGGGGTGGCGTCGAAGCGAACGACTCATGGTGATGCCTCTGACCCGTTCACCGCACCTCGCGGTGCAGCCGATGCTGGCGGCAGCGCGGGCAGAACTTGTTCAGCTCCAGGCGGTCCGGGTCGCTGCGACGGTTCTTGGTGGTGGTGTACGTACGCTCCCGACACTCCGTACAGGCCAGGGTGATGATGATACGGTCTTCCTTCTTCGCCATAAGCGCCTGTCCGGTTCAGACCCCTACTCCAGGACCTTGGTGACCACGCCCGCGCCTACGGTTCGGCCCCCTTCACGGATGGCGAAGTGGAGCCCCTGCTCGATGGCGATGGGCTGAATGAGCCTGATGCCCATGCGGATGTCGTCACCGGGCATCACCATTTCCACGCCCTCGGGGAGCTCGATGGCGCCGGTGACGTCGGTGGTGCGGATGTAGAACTGGGGCCGGTAGCCGGTGAAGAACGGCGTGTGACGGCCGCCCTCCTCCTTGGAGAGGACATACACCTCGCTGTCGAAGTGGGTGTGGGGGGTGATGGTGCCTGGGGCGGCCAGCACCTGGCCTCGCTCTACCTCTTCGCGCTCGATGCCGCGGATGAGGCAGCCGACGTTGTCGCCCGCCTCGCCCGAGTCGAGGGTCTTGCGGAACATCTCCACGCTGGTCACGACGGTCTTGACGGTGTCGTGGATGCCGACGATCTCCACCTCGTCGCCGCCATTGACGACGCCGCGCTCGATACGGCCGGTCACCACCGTGCCGCGGCCCTTGATGCCGAAGACGTCCTCGATGGGCATGAGGAAGGGGCGGTCCGTGGGCCGCTGGGGCGTGGGGATGTACTCGTCGATAGCCTTGAGCAGCTCGTGGATGCTCTTGAATTCGGGGGCATCCACGTCCGTGCTGGTGCTCTCCATGGCGTCGCGGGCGCTTCCGCGGATGATGGGGATTTCATCTCCCGGGAAACCGTAGTTGGTGAGCAGTTCCCGCAGCTCCAGCTCCACCAGGTCGAGGAGCTCCGGGTCATCCATCATGTCGACCTTGTTCATGTAGACGACGATGCTGGGCACCTCGACCTGGCGCGCCAGCAGGACGTGCTCGCGGGTCTGGGGCATGGGCCCCTCGGGGGCGGCCACTACGAGAATGGCGCCGTCCATCTGGGCCGCGCCGGTGATCATGTTCTTGATGTAGTCGGCATGGCCCGGACAGTCGATGTGCGCGTAGTGGCGGTTGTCCGTCTGATACTCGATGTGGGCCACGGCGATGGTGAGACCACGGGCCTTCTCCTCTGGGGCGTTATCGATGCTCCAGAAATCCCGATAGTCAGCCATGCCCTTTAACGACAGCATCTTGGTGATGGCCGAGGTTAACGTGGTCTTGCCGTGGTCGACATGGCCGATGGTCCCCACGTTCACGTGCGGCTTGGTCCGCTCAAACTTCGGCTTGCCCATGTCCGTTCTTCCTCCCTTATTGATGGAGCCCACACTCGGATTCGAACCGAGGACCCCGTTCTTACCAAGAACGTGCTCTACCTGCTGAGCTATGTGGGCATGCTTCCTGCAAACCGGAAGTTGGGGCCTGGATGCCTCAACCTCAGGGCCTATCCTGGCGTCAGGCGCCAGCCTCTAGCTGCGTAGCTGCCCAGCCTCTTAAGGGTGGTGGAGGGGGCAGGATTCGAACCTGCGTAGCCCGTCAGGGCGGCGATTTTACAGACCGCTGGT
>CAZFGZ010000159.1:0-5515 GCA_964518585.1 uncultured Dehalococcoidia bacterium
ATCATAACACACGTGTCAAGGAGATAGGGCGGTGGCAGCGGGGCGTCTCTAGCGAGTTGCTGAAGGAGTCGCCGCTCGCCCTTCGACGCGCTCAGGACGAGCGGCCCACTTGGATCTGTCAACACCCTGCCAGGTGGCTGGCGCGATGGCAGCGGGGCGCGCTGCCATGCATCTCGGGGAGGTGGGTTGGAGGGGTGGGGATGTCCCGAGGTTGTGGGTAGGGGGTGGCGCTTCTATAATGATGGTGCCAACCCCTGGCCCGACATCGAGGCAAGGAGGCCTGACGCCAATTCAAACGACCGGGATGACCGCTTCTTGGTGACAACTCACTCCCTCGAAGAGATCACGGCGGTGGCCGGGCGCGTCCGAGTTCACATCATCCGGATGCTCGGCGCCGCGGGCAGCGGGCACCCCGGCGGGTCGCTCTCGTGCGCCGATATCGTTTGCGCGCTGTTCTTCGGCGTCCTGCGCCACGACCCGGAGAACCCCTCCTGGCCGGAGCGTGACCGCTTCGTCCTGAGCAAGGGGCACGCCGCGCCCACCCTATACGCTGTCCTGGCCGAGTGCGGCTACCTGCCCGTCGAGGAGCTGCTCACGCTGCGCAAGCTGGACAGCAGGCTCCAGGGGCACGCCTATGCGGGCTCGCCGCCGGGGGTGGAGATGTCGTCGGGCTCGCTGGGGCAGGGGCTGTCGTATTCGGTGGGCCAGTGCCTGGCGGGCCGGCTGGACGGGCGCGACTACTACGTGTACTGCCTGCTGGGCGACGGCGACTGCGAGGAGGGGCAGACCTGGGAGGCGGCGATGGCGGCGGCGCACCACGAGCTGGACCATCTGGTGGCGATCGTGGACCGGAACGGGCTCCAGAACGACGGCCCGGTGGTCGAGATCATGCGCCAGGACCCGCTGGACGAGAAGTTCCGCTCGTTCGGGTGGCACGTGCTGGAGGTGGACGGGCATGACGTCGGGCAGCTCATCGATGCCCTTGAGGCGGCCAAGAAGGTGCGGGGCCAGCCGACGGTGATCATCGCCAAGACCGTCAAGGGCAAGGGCGTGAGCTTCATGGAGAACGACAACCGGTTCCACGGCAAGGCCCCGAGCCCCGAGGAGACGGAGCGGGCCCTGGCCGAGCTGGAGGGGACGGAAGGAGCCGAGCGCTCGTGACCACTGCTGCCTCGCAGGCGAAAGCGGCGACGCGAGAGGCGCTGGGGCCGACCCTGGTGCGGCTCGCGCGGGAGGGGCTGGATATCGTGGTGGTGGACGCCGACCTGGGCAGCTCCACGACTGCGCGGGTGTTCGCCAGGGAGTTCCCGGAGCGGTTCTTCACCGTGGGCGTGGCGGAGCAGAACATGATCGGGGTGGCGGCGGGGCTGGCCGCCGCGGGGAAGACCGTCTTCTGCAGCACGTTTGCGGTGTTCATGCCGGGTCGCTGCTTCGATCAGATCCGGCTCAGCGTGGCCCAGCCTCAGCTCAACGTGAAGCTGTTCTCGAGCCACGGCGGCATCACCGTGGGCGAGGACGGGGTGTCGGCGCACGCCATCGAGGACCTTGCCCTGATGTGCTCGCTGCCGGGCTTCCGGGTGATCGTCCCGGCGGACGTGGTGGAGGCCGAGCAGGCGGTGGAGGCGGCGGCCCGCGAGCCGGGCCCGTTCTACATCCGCTCGGGCAGGCCCAAGATACCCATCATCTACGATGAGAGCTACCGGTTCCGCGTGGGCCGGGCCCACCTGCTGCGTCCGGGGAAGGACGTCAGCGTCATCGCCGCGGGGGTGATGGTGAAGGCCGCCCTCGACGCCGCCAGGCTGCTGGAGGAGGACGGTATCGACTGTCGCGTGCTCAACATGGCCAGCCTGCGGCCGCTCGACCGGCAGGCGATCGTCAAGGCGGCGCGCGAGACGGGGGCGATCGTGACGGCGGAGGAGCACCTGGTGCACTGCGGCCTGGCGGGGCTGGTGTCGCAGGTGGTCGTTTCGGAGAGCCCCGTGCCGATGGCCTTCGTGGGGATGGATGACCGCTACGCCGAGTCGGGCCGCTGGGACGAGCTCCTGGAGAAGTACGGGCTGACCGCCGAGGCGATCGCCCGTGAGGCGCGCGCTCTCCTGAAGCGCAAGGGAAAGCAGACGTGACCACGGAAGGCGAGAAGACCGCGGCCGGGACGGCTCGGGACCGGCCGTCCGAGGGTCGTTCCAAGGTGGCGGTGCTCTACACGAGCCCGTCGAGCGTGCTGGACGACATCGGGCGGCTGATGCGGCTGGCGGACTACACCAGCTACCTGGCCAAGGACACTCCGACTGTCCTCAAGGTGAACATCACCTGGCAGCACTACTTCCCGGCCTGCTCCACGACGCCCTGGCAGCTCGAGGGGGTGATCAGGGCGCTGAACCAGGACGGCTACAGCGACCTGATCGCCGGCCACAACAGCACGGTGGTGGTGAACGCCCACGTCGGCGAGGTCCGCAACAAGCACAAGGCGGTCCAGGACAAGTACGGCGTTCGCAGCGTGCACCTGACCGATAAGGGTGTGCCCTGGGTCCGCTACGAGCCCAAGGGGGAGATGCTGGTGCTGGACAAGATCTTCCCGGAGGGCATCGAGGTGCCGCAGGAGCTGATGGGGAAGAACGTGGTCCAGCTGCCGACGATGAAGACGCACGTCTTCACGACAACGACGGGGGCGATGAAGAACGCGTTCGGGGGGCTGCTGCACCTGAAGCGACACTGGACCCACTCGCGCATCCACGAGACGCTGGTGGACCTGCTGACGATCCAGAAGGAGATCCACCCGGGCATCTTCGCGGTGATGGACGGGACGATCGCGGGTGACGGGCCGGGGCCGCGGGCGATGCGGCCGCACGTGAAGAACGTGATCCTGGCGAGCGCCGACCAGGTGGCCATCGACGCCGTCGCCGCGAAGATGATGGGCTTCGATCCGCTCTCGCTCGGCTACATCCGCATCGCGCACGAGAGGGGCCTGGGCTGCGGCGACCTCTCCCAGATCGAGGTGGTGGGGAGCGATGTGGAGGGGGTCGACTTCGGCTTCCGCGGCGACGAGAACACCTTCGCGAGCTGGGGTCAGAAGCTGATCTACTGGGGACCCCTGCACCCCCTGGAGGGCCTGCTCCTGCGCACGCCGCTGGTGCCCTGGTCGTACCTGGCCTCGCGCCTCTACTATGACGTTTTCTGGTATAACGTCTTTGGTCGCAGGCAAGTCAGGCGGGCCAAGCAGAACGAGTGGGGCCAGCTCTTCGAGCGGTACTGAGCGCGGCCCTCGCGAGGAGCCCCTTCCTTGAACCTTCGCAGCCTCCGCGGCAAGCTTCTGCTATCCCTGCTCCTGGGGTTCCTGGTCTTCGTCGGCCTCTCCCTCTACGCGGACTTCTCCGACCTGCTGCACAGCCTGGGCGACTTCCAGTGGGCGCTGCTGCCGGCCGTCCTGGGACTGAGCATCATGAACTACGTGCTGCGCTTCGTGAAGTGGCAGTTCTACCTGCGGCTGATCGGTGTGCGGGGCCTGCGCGTCGTCGATAGCCTGCTGGTGTACTGGTCCGGGCTGGGGATGGTGATCACGCCGGGCAAGGTGGGGGAGTGGCTGAAGAGCTATCTCCTGCGGGAGGTGCACGGGACGCCGGTCATGCGCTCCGCGCCGATCCTGATCGCCGAGCGCCTCACCGATACCACGGCCCTGCTGATCCTGGCGGCGGTGGGGCTGTTCATGTTCGGGAACCTCTGGGGGGTGTACCTGGTGGTAGCGGTGGGCTGCCTGGCGCTGGTGATGCTGGCCCGGCACCGGCCGACGGGCACGTTCGTCCTCCGCCGGCTCCAGCGGGTGCCGCTGGTGTCGCGGTTCCTCCCCAGCCTGGAGGAGTTCTACGAGGCGACGCACGTTCTGCTGGCGCCGTGGAGCATGCTGCTGATGACCGGGCTCAGCGTGGTGTCGTGGTCTTTCGAGGTGATCGCGTTCTACCTGGTGCTCCTGGGGCTGGGGCAGACGGCCTCGCTGGAGCTATTCGTGAAGGCGGCGTTCATCCTGCCGATCGCCAGCCTGGCGGCGGCTGTCCTGTTCACGCCGGGCGGGCTGGGGGTGGCCGAGGGGGGGATCACCGGGCTTTCGCAGGTGCTGGTGGACATGAGCAAGAGCACGGCGGCCGTGGGGACGCTCATCATCCGCTTCGGCACGCTGTGGTTCGGCGTTATGATAGGGCTGGCGGCCCTGGGCCTGCTGAGCCGCCGTCTGGCCCTGGCGCCCGAGGGGGAGCCAGCGCCGGCACCGCTGGCAACCAGCGCGGCGGGCGCCGAGACGGTAGGCGACGCCCCCCGCTAGGAGAGCCGTGTTCCCGCGATTCGGCCCGGTTTCCCGCGTGGTTTCCGCCCTGCGGCTGGACCTGGCGTCGCGGGCGGCCGCTCTCTCCTTGACCTCGAACGCCACGCTTCTCGCGCTCAAGCTGGTGGTGGGCATCATCAGCGGCAGCATCGCGGTCCTCTCCGACGCGGTGGACAGCGGGGAGGACATGATCGCCTCCGCCTTCGTCCTGTTCAGCGTGCGCCTGGCGGCCCGGCCCGCCGACGAGGAGCACCCTTACGGCCACGGCAAGGCTGAGAGCCTGACCGCCGCCGGGCAGGCCGTCCTCATCAGCGGGGGCGCGGCCTTCATCATCGTCCAGGCCGTTCGCCGTCTGATAGAGCGGGATGTCGAGATCATGGTGGCGCCGGGCCTGGGCGCCATGAGCGCCACCGCCCTGGTGAACGTGCTGGTGGTCCTGTACGTGGCGAGGGCGGCGCGCCAGACGGGCTCGGTGGCGCTCGCCTCCGACGCCCGCCACCTCTGGGCGAACGTCGCGCAGGCGGCCGCCGTGCTCCTCGCCCTGATCCTGGTGGGGGCGACGGGAGAGACGGTGTTCGACCCGATCGTCGCCCTGCTCCTGGCCGCCTACCTGCTGTGGACGGCCTTCCGTGTATTCACGACGGGCCTGGAAGAGGTCATGGACGTGCGATTGCCTCCGGAGCAGCTGGAGGTGATCGAGCGGTGCATCCTCAGCCAGCGGGACCGCATCGGCGGGTACCACGGGCTGCGCACGCGGAAGTCGGGGCGAGAGAGGTACGTGGAGTTCCACCTGGTGGTGGACCCGAAGATGACCGTCGAGGAGGTGCACCGCCTCTGCGACGTCATCGAAGCCGACCTCCACCGGCGCATCCCGGGGTCGGTGGTGACGATCCACGTGGAGCCGGACGACGGTCGTTTCCGCGGGCCCCTGCGCCCGGGAGGGCTGCGCATGGGCGGCGGTTAGCACGAGCAGCCCTCGTAGCGAGCGGCAGAGCGCCGGCGCGTTGACATCGTCGACAGGCTCGTGGAGAATCGTTTCGTGCGTGAAAGCCCTCGAGGTGACGCCGGAGGGAAGCAGGGATAGCCGGCCGTAACCGCGGATGGAGCGCGTGCAGCAGGAGGTAGTGACCGATGTTGTCAAGGCGTCTTCCTGACAGGATTGATCTCCTGAAGAGGGTGCCTCTATTCGGCGGGCTCAGCCGC
>CAZFGZ010000160.1:0-5506 GCA_964518585.1 uncultured Dehalococcoidia bacterium
GAAGTCCCCGTAGGCCAGGTGGCGGGCGTACACACAGCGGGCGGGAATGATGTCGCCGGTGAAGAGGAGACGGACCGGCTGATCCGCGGGCTCGGCCGGGCGACTGGCGAGCGAGGTGATGATCCCATCGGCGGCGGAGGCGATCTCCGGCGCCAGGCTCGCCTGGCTCTCGCCTCTCACCCAGGTACGGGTCGCGAGCGGGTAGGAGCGCGGGTCCCCCTTGCCCGTCACTATGTTGATGCCGTCCACGGTCAGGCTCCGCAGGTGGGCGTCGACCGCATCCGCCGGAAGGAGGGCGAGGGCCGACTGGTCTTCCATCACCAGGGAGGGGATCTCGCTCAACGGCCTGAGCTCGACGTGTCCCTCTTGAGGCCTCCCGGTCAGCGGAATCTCCAGGAGGGCGCCAAGCTCGTCTGCGTGCTCCTCGGGAAGGAGCAGGCGGATGGGACCGCTTTCGCCGGTCAGCTCTGACCAATCCGAAAGGTCGCCTGTCGCTACGGCGAGGAGCTGTGGCGCGGACAGCTCCCGCAGCGGGCGGAAGGCCCCGACTACCGCCACCCAGTAGCGGACGAAGATCGGCTCGGCGTCGGGGACCGCGTGCGATGTCAGGGTGAGGGCGCTGCTGCCAGGCTGGAAATCGATGTTGACGCCGGCGCGTTCGGCCTCGCTGCGCAGGAGGTCCATGGCCTCGGGCGGGACGTAGCCCTCGCTGCCCACGACGAGCGGCCCCGCCGGGGCCGCAGGACTGGCCGGCGCCGGGGCCGTCTCACTCTGCTGGCCGCAGGCCGCAAGAGCGATGGCGAGCAGCCACAGCAGCCGGGCAATCCATCTCAGGGTGGGCGGGAGCCTGTCGGCTGGCTGTTCACGGGGGGACAAGGACCCCTCCTTGTGAGGGCAGGACTGCGGCCTCTCAGGCTGCTTACGCCTCCGTGAAGGGCGGGAAGAGGGACTCAAGCTCCTTGCGGATGGGGTCATCCGGCGGGAGGTACTGGCTGAAATCGCCGGTGGGCTCGGGGCGCTCCCGCTGGCCGGTGACCTCGGCGTGCCTGATCTTCTCCTGGAGCTTGATCAGGCCGGCGAGAAGGGCCTCGGGCCGCGGCGGGCAGCCCGCCACGTAAACGTCCACGGGCACGATGAGGTTCGCCCCGGGCACCGTGCTGTAGCCGTAGGCGAACGGCCCTCCCATGGTGGCGCAGCCTCCGAAGGCGATGACCCACTTGGGGTCGGCTATCTGGAGGTAGATGCGCCGCACCGCCGCGCTCATCTTCCAGGTGATGGTACCCGCCACGATCATCAGGTCCGCCTGGCGAGGAGAGGCGCGGAAGACCTCGGCGCCGAAGCGGGAGATGTCGTAGCGGGAGGTGGCCGCGACGATCATCTCGATGGCGCAGCACGCCAGGCCGAACGAGACCGGCCACAGGGAGAAGCTGCGCGCCCAGTTCATCACGGCGTCTACCGATGCCGTCAGAACGTTCTGCCGCAGATCCTGGTCGATGTCCGTGTGAACCATGGGGACGGGCTCTTCAGCCATCACGACCCACTCGAACTCAAATCGGGCGGAGTGTCGCCTGCCATTCTAGAGCCCCGGCCCGGCGAGGGCAACTATGCGGGTGCCTGGGATGAGCAAGTGTGGACGGGAGGTGTCATGTTAAAAGCATAAAAAGCATCGTAATTCTTGACAGGTCGGTTTGCTGATGGTAGATTTAAGACAGGTCTGGCGCGGGAAGGAGAGGCTTGGAGAACACAAGACAGGTCATCCTGGAGATCCTGCGGCGCCGCAAGCGTGTCACGATAGAGGAGCTAACCAGGCAACTGCGGCTGGCTCCAGCTACGGTTCGCCGCCACCTGGACATCCTAATGCGGGATGCCTACGTGGAGGTCGAGCAGGTCCGCCGCGAGACCGGCCGTCCTCACTACGTCTTCTCCCTTAGCGAGGCGGGCGAGGACCTCTTCCCCAAGCACTATGTCCGCCTGACCAACCGCGTCATAGATGAGATCGTGGCCCTCTCTCCGGAGGAGATCGAGGGCCGAAGCGGCGCCGACGTGGTCGATCTCGTCTTCCAGAAGATGGCCGAGCGGATGGCCCAGGCCTATGGACCTCGTATTACCGGCGGCACCCTGGACGAGCGGCTGGGGCAAGTGGTGGAGGCGCTGGCGGACGAGGGCATCGTCCTGGAGCCCCGGAAGACGGACGAGGGCTACGTGCTGCTGGGGTACGGCTGCCCGTGCCGCCGCGTGCAGGATGCTCACACCCAGCTCTGCTCGCACCATCGCTGGCTGCTGAGCTGCCTCCTGCACGCTGAGGTGGAGCCGGTGGAGCCCTCCTCCCTGGAGGAGGAGGCGTATTGCGGCCACCGGGTGACCGAGCGAGGTCGCGCCGGCGAGCCGGCAGCGGTTCACTAGAAGCTCGACAGGGCGCGTCGGCTCGGCGCTTGTGCCGGTGGCGGCGCGCCTTTAAGATCGCGCGACGAGTGGCGGCGAGCCGGGGCAGCGGTGCTGCTTCCATGTAGGGGCGGACAACGCCCCTGCTTGCTATAATGCATGCTCGGAGGGCGCCCATGACCCAGGGGCTCTATCGCAGCCGGACCGACCGTATGCTGGCGGGCGTCTGCGGCGGCCTGGCCGAGTACTTCGACATCGATCCGACCATCGTGCGGGTCGTGTTCGCCGTCGCCACGTTGATGACCGCGGTCCTGCCGGGTATCCTTCTCTACGCAGTGATGGCGCTGGTAATGCCTGCGGACTCATCAGTAGCGGCGGGCGAGGTCGGCGCTGGGCGGACCGGACGGGCCGCCCTGGCCGGGGTCATCCTGATTGTCGTGGGGGCGCTGCTGCTCCTGGGCAACTTCGGGTTCGTGGCCTGGTTGAGCTGGGGGCGGCTGTGGCCCCTGGTCCTGGTCCTGGCCGGAGCCATCCTGCTCATGCGTCGGCGGGAATAGCACATCCGGAGGGCCTTCATGACCCATCCCTTGCTGGCAGCCCTGGAAACGCGCGTGCTCCTGGCCGACGGCGCCACCGGCACCGAGCTGCACGACCGCGGCGTGCCTGGCTCGGCCTGCCTGGACTTCATCAACGTGGAGAACCCGGACCTGGTGCAGGCTCTGCACGACGACTACATCGCCGCGGGCGCCGACATCATCGAGACGAACACCTTCGGCGCCAACCGCATCAAGCTGGGCCGCTACGGCCTGGCCGATAGGGCACGCGACGTTAACCTTCGCGGCGTGGCCATCGCCCGGGAGGCGTGCCGGGGCGTGGGCCGCGAGGTCTTCGTGGGCGGGGCTGTCGGCCCTGTCGACGTGGGTCTGCCCGCGGCCGGCGACGTTACCCTCAAGCAGGCCCGCCGCGCCTTCCGCGAGCAGATCGAGGCGCTGGTCGAGGGCGGGGTCGACCTCCTCATGCTGGAGACCTTCTCCACCCTGGCCGAGACAAGAGAGGCCCTGCTGGCCGCTCGTGAGGTCACCGAAGCGCCCGTGGTCGCCCAGCTCACCTTCCAGCGGGACGGACGGACCTGGTCCGGCGAGGAGCCCGGCGAGGTGGTGCGCGAGCTGCACGCCCTGGGCGCCGACGTGGTGGGCGTCAACTGTGTGCCGGGCCCGCAGGTCGCCCTGGAGATCATCGAGCGAATGGCGGCCGCAGCCCCGGTGAGGCTGTCCGCCCAGCCCGCCGCCGGTCACCCCCGGGTCTCCGAGCAGGCTGTGCGGTACCCCGCCACCCCCAAGTCCTTCGCCGAGTACGTGCCGCGCCTGGTCGCGGCGGGCGCGTCGATCGTCGGCGGCTGCTGCGGAACGACCCCAGACCACATCGCCGCCATGCGCCGCGCCCTCGGCGGCGAGGCGGCGGTCGTGGAGGAGGAGGCCCTCACGGGCATCGAGGGGTTCCGCCCGCTGGCCGAGACCGCGGAGGCTCCCTTCCCGGAAGGGGAGACCCTGCGCGAGAAGCTGGCGGCGGGGCGCTTTGTGGTAGCCGTGGAGATAGACCCGCCCCGGGGCCTCAACGCGCGCCGGGCGCTGGACGGGGCGGCCCGCCTCAAGGAGGCTGGCGTCGACTGCATCAACGTCGGCGACAGCCCCATGGCCCGCGTGCGGATGAGCCCCATCACCATGGCCCTGCTCATCCATCAGCGGGTGGGCCTGGAGACCATCGTTCACTTCACCACCCGTGACCGCAACCTCATGGCCCTTCAGGCGGACCTCATCGGGGCGCACATCCTGGGACTGCGCAGCATCCTCTGCCTCCGCGGCGACCCTCCCAGCGGCAGCGGCTATGCCCGCGCGGTGGGGGTGTGGGACGTCAGCCCGGTGGGCCTCATCCGCGTCCTGCGCGGCCTCAACGAGGGTCTGGACTGGGCCGGCAACACCATGGCCCAGCCGACCTCGTTCTTCATCGGAGCCGCCGCCAACCCCACGGCGCCTTCCCTGGAGGCCGAACTGAAGCTGCTGCGGCGCAAGGTGGAGGCGGGAGCCGATTTCATCATGACCCAGGCCGTGTACGACCGGGAGGCCCTGGACCGCTTCCTCAAGAAGGCCTCGCGGCTGAACGTGCCGATCCTCCTGGGCGTCATGCCCCTGCACAGCCTGCGCCACGCCGAGTTCATCCGCAGCGAGCTCTCGGGAGTGGTAGTGCCCGACGAGGTGCGGGAGCGCCTGCGTCGCGCCGGCGATGACGCCCTGGCCGAGGGCGTGGCCATCGCCCGCGAGCTGGTGGAAGCGGCGCAGGGCCGGGTCCAGGGCGTCTACCTGATGCCGTCCTTCAACCGCTTCGACGTGGTCGCCGACCTGGTGGAGTGGGTGAAGGTCGCCGTCTGAGCACGCGTACAGAGGAGGCCGGCATTGGGCGTCGCCGAGTTCGCGCGGGCGGCCCTGGTCCATCTGAACAGCCCGTTCGACGAGGGGCCGCGGGACCCCTCGTCGGAGCAGTTCCACATCCGCAGCCTTATGGGCTTGAAGATGACAGCGTTGTAAGGAGGCGTCATGGCAACCACGAAGCAAGAGGCCATAGCGGCCATCCGCGAGTCGGTCCGGCGCGGCAGCGAGCTGGCCGGGCGCATCTCCGAGAACGACTGGCAGCGGCCGGTCTATTCGGGCGGCTGGAACGTGAAGCAGACCTTTGCCCACCTGGCGTCCATGGGCGGCTCACCGGTCTTCTTCATCGGCATGGCCCAGAGCGGCCAGGGCCCGCCGGGAGGGGCAGGCTTCGACGTTGACCAGTTCAACGGCCAGCAGGTCGCCGCCCGCGAGGACAAGTCGCCCCAGGAGCTCCTCGAGGAGTACCGGGCCGGCCACGATGCTGGCATGAAGGCTGTCGAGGCTGCCTCCGATGACCTGCTGGCCAAGGAAGTATTCAACTTCCAGGGCGGCACCTCGCCCGTGCTGGAAGTGATCCAGAACTCCGCCACCGGCCACGAGAACGAGCACCTGGACGACATCGAGCGGGCCCTCAAGGGCGGCTGGCCCAGCTAGCAGGGTGCCGAAAGGGTCGCCGCTCGCCCTTCGACGGGCTCAGG
>CAZFGZ010000161.1:0-5483 GCA_964518585.1 uncultured Dehalococcoidia bacterium
CGGTTCTCACATTCCGCTCGTGGTGAGCCTGTCGAACCACGAACGGCCCACTTGGGTTCTCAACAGCCTGCCACCCTGGCCCGCGACGTTGACTCCCTAGCCCGTTCCTGCCTTGTAGGCCAGCCCCGCAGCAGCGCCAAGAAGCACAAGCCAAGTGGAATTGACATTGAGACGGAGGAGCAACACGGCACCAAGCACCGCCAGCGCCGCTGTCATCGGATCGATTACAGCGGCCCTACCCAGTTGCCAGGTGACACCAGCCATCAGCGCGAGGGCCGCGATGCTCACGCCATCCAGGAGGGCGGCTGTCCACGGAGAGCGACGGATGTGTGGGATTATGGGGCTGCTGATTGCTACGAAGAGGAACGACGGCAGAAAGACGCCGAGCGTAGCCAGCAGTGCCCCCTGCCAGCTTCCGAGCACGAAGCCAATGAACGTCGCGGTCGAGAGGAGGGGGCCGGGCGTTGCCTGGCCAACGGCGACTGCGTCAAGGAGCTGTTCTTCGGTCAGCCAGTGCAGTCGCTCTACGAAGTCTGCGCGCAAGAACGTGAGAAGAACGTATCCAGTCCCGTAGAGCACAGAGCCGATCTTGAGGGATGTCAAGAAGAGTTGGCCGAGACTGAAGGAGGCTGCTGTGACTCCGGCCGCGCTTATCCCTAGCAGCCCCGTCTTCACCCAACCGGCGCCTGTCATTAGCAGCCAACATGGTGCTCCACCCAGGGACACCAGACGTCGTAGGTTCCGGACCAGCATAACGAAGAGCGCTGCGCCAAAGAGCAGGGCGATCTCGTTAAAGCCAAGAGCATAGAGCGTAAGGACCCCGATGCCTACGGCAGGCACCAGTTGACCCCTGATGCTCGCGCGCCCGAGGTTCCAAAGGGCGTGAACCATCACGCTGATGACGATCGGCTTGATGCCATAAAGGAGCCACGAAACCTCAGGAGTCGACCCGTACCTCATGTACGTCCAGGCGAATCCCAGCGTTATGAGCGTGGCGGGGGCGCTGAAACAGACGCCCGCTAACACCAGCCCGCGCCAGCCTGCCCGAATCCATCCCAGGTGGCTAGCCATCTCGGTTGCGTTAGGGCCGGGGATGAGGTTTGTGGCACCAAGAAGGTCGAGAAAGTGACTGTCCTCAATCCACCGGCGTCGGGCCACCACCTCATCGCGTATCATGGGGATGGACACAGCTACTCCGCCGAAGGCGGTTGCGCCCAAGCGCAAGAAAAGAAGAGAGACGGCAGCCAGCCCAGCCCCGCCATCCGCTTTCGTGGCGATGCCCTTCTCTATCAAACTGTCCTTTTGCTCACTGGCCGTCACACGCAGACAGGGGGCTCATTTGTTACCGGGACCATTCTCCGCCAGATCCTCGGCGGGTCCGCCCATGCACCAAGAGCAAATGCGTGGCCGTCTGCTTCACACGGCTTTTCCGGCCTCCGGCCTGATCTCTGCCAACCGCTCGCGCACGCCTTTGGCCTCGGCCTCTAGATCCTTCAGGTATTCCTCGAGCGCTGACGCCTCTTCCTCCTTGGTCGAGAAGCGGCGCTGGAAGCCGAACGGGTAGCCGCCGCAGCAACAGCCGTGCTGCCGGTGATGTCCGCCGCCGCATCCGTGCTGCCAGTAGCCTCCGCCGCAGCAGCACGAGGCGCCTCCTCCCCAGCCGTGATGACCTCTACACATGCCTTGCACGTCCGCTAGAGTTTCTCTTCCGCGTGACAAGTCGGCCTTCCCTGAGCACGCCCTTGCGACGGCAGGGCCTCGGCGGGCGATGCTACGAACTCCTCCCCAAGCAAAGCGAAAGCCCGACGCCTGTACGCTGCCAGAGCAGCAGGGTTCAGCCGATAGTGCACGTGATAGCCCCGGCGCTCCCCGATGACTAGGTCGGCAGCCCGGAGGACCGCCAGGTGTTGAGAGACGGCCGGCTGGGAGACACCCAGCCTGGCAACGAGGGCGTTGACACACAGCGCGTCTCCAGGCTCCAGGTGGGCCAAGAGCGTGACCAGCCGCAGGCGGGTCCGGTCGCCGAGGGCCCTGTAGACACGAACGAGACGGTCAAGTTCGAGAGATGTTTTCATAAGTTAATGCTAATAAAGCTATTTGCTGCGCCCCTGTCAAGCCCTGCATGCCGTCCCAGTGCTAGAATGGCGTCATCAGACGGGGGAGGTGCCGCCATGACGACGCAGCCGCCGCGACCACAGCCTCAGCCCGGCGCCATCATCAGGGCCATGGCCGGCTGGCAGCCCGCCAGGGTGCTCATGGCCGCCAACCGCCTCGACGTGTTCAACGTCATCGGCGAAGAAGTCCTGACCGCGCGGGAGATCGCCAGACGCTGTGCCGCCCACCCTCGCTCCACCAGGCTGCTTCTCAACGCCTGCGTCGCCCTGGGCTTCCTGCGCATGCAGAACGGTCGCTACGCGAACACGCCCGAGGGCCTCCAGTTGCTCGTGAGGGGCAAGCCGACCTACATCGGCGACGGCATCAACCATGCCGACTGGCTCTGGAGAACCTGGACCCGCCTGGCCGACGCGGTTCGCACCAACAAGTCCGTCATCGCCTCGGCCGAGGCGGCAGAGGCGGCAGAGCGCCCCACCGTTTACCGTGACTTCATCCTCGCCATGCACGACCGCGCTATGCACTCGGGAGAGGCGCTGGCCGAGGCCCTGGACCTCACCGGTCGCCGGCAGCTCTTCGATGCCGGCGGCGGTCCCGGCACCTACTCCTGCTTCCTGGCCAGGAAGTACCCTGGTCTGCGCTGCATCGTCTTCGACCTGCCGCCGGTCATGCCCATCGCCGAGGAGACTATCGCCTCCTTCGGCCTGCAGGACCGGGTCGTCACCAGGGAGGGCAACTATTTCCGTGATGACTTCGGCAAGGGCAACGACGTGGTCCTCTTCTCGGCGATATTCCACGCCATGCCCCCGCGGCGGGCCAAGCGGCTCCTACGGAAAGCCCATGCCTCACTGGTGAGGCGAGGCCTCGTGGTGGTCCACGAGAACCTCATCGCTTCCAGCAAGACCTCGCCCACGTCCGCAGTCCTCTTCTCGCTGAACATGCTGGTCAACACGGGCCAGGGCCGCTCCTACAGCGGACCGGAGATATCCGCCTGGATGCGGGAGACGGGCTTTGTGAAGCCCCGGGTCGTCCGCCTGCCAGCCCCCGCCACCACCTCGCTTGTCATGGCCACCAAGCCCTGAAGCCCACCACGGCCGGTCCCGCTACCTCCCCTGGTAGCTGGCCTTCCGCCTTTCCGCGAAGGCCAGCGGCCCCTCCTTGCTGTCCTCGGTCGTGCGGATGATCCGGGCAAACAGCAGCTCCAGGCGCAGCCCCTCCTCCAGCGTGCTGTTCCGCCCCCGATAGGCCGCCTCCTTCACCGCCCGCACCGAGAGGGGTGCGTTCTGGCAGATGCGCCGGGCCAGCGCCCCGGCCGTGGCCATCAGCTCCGCCAGAGGCACCACCCGGTTGACCAGGCCGGTGCGCCACGCCTCCTGCGCGTCGATGGGGTCGCCGCTGAGCATCATCTCCAGCGCGATGCCGAAGGGGACGGCTCGTGGGAGTCGCTGGGTGCCGCCGCCGCCGGGGATGATCCCCCGCGCCACCTCGGTCAGCGCGAACGTCGCATGCTCGGCGGCGATGCGGATGTCGCAGGCCAGCGCCAGCTCCAGGCCGCCCGCCAGGCAGTAGCCGTTGACGGCGGCGATCACCGGCTTCCACACCTCCATCCCCCGCACGAGGGCAGGGAAGCCGGGCGCCCAGAAGGGGTCATCGCCCCCGGCCTGAAAGCGCTGGCTCATCTCCTTCAGGTCGGCCCCTGCCGAGAACGCCTTCTCTCCCGCCCCCGTCAGGATGGCGACCCAGGCCTCCTGGTCCTGCCGGAAGTCCTCGAACGCCTGACCCAGGCCTTCCCGTACGTCTCGGTTGATGGCGTTCATGGCCTCCGGCCGATTGATCGTAACGTAGGCGATGCGTTCGCGCTTCTCGTAGAGCACCGCTGTCATGATCCCCTCCTTGCCCGCGCCTCTGACCGATGGGCGCCCTCGTTCGATGCTGGCTCATGGGCCATACGTATCTCCTCGTCTGCCCCTCTGTCAACGAACCAACCTGCCGTGCCTGCCTCCCCGCACGGATCGCCGGCCGCCCCCTCCTCTCGGGGTGATATCATAGCGGGCGGAAGGTCATCGGATGGAAACGCCCGCCGCCGACAGAGGAGGGCCGGAATGGTCGAGGAAGTGAAAGCCGTAGACGCCTGGATGCAGCCCGGCGCGGAGGCCTTGCTCAATGCTCCGATGTTCGAGTCGCTGCGCCGCTGGAGCGGCGTGACCGGGCCCGTGCCGGGTGTCCCCATCGAGGCGACCGTCGAGCAGATGGACGAGGCCAACGTCGGCTTCGGTATGCTCCATGCCTGGTGGGAGCCCAACGGCCCCGTCATCTCCAACGACGAGATCGCCGCGATCGTCTCCCGCTGGCCCGACCGCTTCGCTGGCGTGGCCGCGGTCGACCTCCTCCGGCCCCTTGAGGCCGTCCGCGAGCTCCGGAGGTGTGTCCGCGACCTCGGCTTCAAGGCGCTGCGGATCGTCCCCTGGCTGTGGGGTCTGCCCCCCAACGACCGCCACTACTACCCGCTCTACGTCGAGTGTATCGAGCTGGGGATCCCCTTCTGCTACCAGACCGGGCACACGGGGCCGCTCGGCGTCTCGGATACCGGCCGTCCCATACCCTAAATCGACGAGGTAGCCCTCACCTTTCCGGAGCTGGTCATCGTCGGCGGCCACATCGGCTACCCCTGGACCGAGGAGATGGTGGCCGTCGCCAACAAGTACCCGAACGTCTACATCGACACCTCGGCCTACGTCCCCTCCCGCTACCCCGATGAGCTGGTCCGCTACATGCGCAGGCGGGGCCAGGACAAGGTTCTCCTCGGCACCAACTACCCGATGCTCCCGCTGAAGCGCTGCGTCGACGAGGTAGATGGCCTCGGCCTCGACGAGGACGTCCGCCGCAAGTTCCTCCGCGACAACGCCGTCCGCGTCTTCAAGCTGGAGCACTGAACAAGGCGGCAAATGCTCAGCCTCCGGGTCGCCCTCATGCAGCGTGAACGAGTCCTTCTCCAGGTCCTCCCTGAGCCCGACCGCCAGCGGCCCCCACCTGCCGTGGCCTCGTGGAGCCGAGCCGGCTCTTGACTTCCGCCTCGGGCACGCCTGCCGCTGGCTCACCTCGTACCGCCAGAGACGAGGCACTGTCACCCATGTGCCAAACGGGTGCAGACGCCTTGTTCCTTTGCCGATAATGTGTTAGAGTACCGGATGAGAAGTAAGTTTTCCTCGTCTTCAGTTCGCCGCGAAGAGACCCCCGATTCGTTTCGCACTCGACGACTAGGAACATTCAGCCACAAGGAGGTCGTCGAGTGTCTTACACCGACAGAAACCTAACCTGCGTCGATTGCGGCGCCCAGTTCACGTTCTCCGCTGATGACCAGGAGTACCACG
>CAZFGZ010000162.1:0-5460 GCA_964518585.1 uncultured Dehalococcoidia bacterium
GCAGCGTGCCAGGAACTCCTCGCTCCACGCCTCCATCTCCAGATACGGCTGGTCCAGGTAGCGAGGCGCCGTGAGCCTGGCCCCGCCCCTGGGATGAGCGCCCGCCGGCATCGCCACATGGAGGAGAAAAAGCCCCCCATCGTTCCGCCGGGCCAGCTCTGCGGCGTGGCCGACGCACGCCGTCGACTCCGGCGAGCCGTCCAGCGGGACCAGGACCCGCCGCACACGCCCGAGCCTCTCCGCTCCCGCCACGCCGAGCGCCGACCGGACCACCAGCACCGGGCACAGTGCCTTTTGGATCACCCGTAGGGTGACATGGCCCGCCATCTGCGCGATGTCATGCGTGCTCCCGTGCGTGCTCATCACGATGAGCTCCGCCCCCAGCGCCGATGCCGTCCGAGGGATCTCCTGCTCCGGCTCTCCCACCGCCTGCTCCACGACCGCGCCGGAAAGGAAGTCCGGAGGCATGCCCAGAGCCGTCCTCAGTTGCTCTGAACGCAGCCGGCGCCGCGAGACGTGGAGGGCGTGAACCACTGCCCCCGTGGGCTGCGACAGAGTCCGTGCCGCCCTGAGGGCTATGGCTGCGGCCCGGGAACCGTCCAGCGGCACCAGGATCAGGCGACGTCCTTGCCGTGTCATGACAGCACCCCTCGCTATCCTCGCTCCTCGTCGGGAGCGGTCCACTGTCCTTCCCTCAGGCGGGCCCGATAGCGCCGGCCTGGCTCGATGCGCAGGGACGGCCCGTCGCCCACCTGCAGGCTCATTCCTTCCTTCCCCTCCAGCACCACCTCCGTGCGCCGCGGCGTCAGCGACAGCCTCAGTCGCCGCCCTCGCCACACCACCGAGAACCGCAGGCGCCGCCACCCCGGCAGCAGGTGAGGGTCGAAGGAGAGACCCCCTTCACGGACCCTCATGCCCGCGACCCCGAAGACCACCGCCTGCCACAGCCCGCCGTGCGTAGCGCCGTGGATCCCCCCGGCCGCACTCCCGGTGTGGTCCCCTAGATCGATGCGAATGGACTCACCGAAGTAGTGCTTGGCAAGCGCCGTCTCTCCCAGCCGTGCCGCCAGCAGCCCGTGGATGGCCGGGCTCAGCGAGCTCCCGTGCCCCGTCCTCGGCTCATAATACCGGAAATTCGCCTCCAGCGTCTCCCGGTCGAACTCATCCGCGAGCAGGTGCAGCAGCATCAGGACGTCCGCCTGCTTTATCACCTGCGAGCCCCTGATCGCCTCCCCGCCGAGCAGGACATCCAGCGCCACCAGTCGCCCCTCGTGCCGGGTGATGTCGACCTGCTCAAGCGCGAAGTAGCCGTCGAACTGCTCGAATAGCCTCGTCGCCGGGTCGAAACCCGTCACCAGCCCCGCCGCGATACGCCTCCACTCCTCCGCCTCCTGCGGCGCCAGCTTCATCCGCTCCGCAACCTCTGCCAGGCGCTCTGGAGCCTCCCGACTGAGCCAGTCCAGCGTCTCCACTCCCCGCTCCAGCGTCCAGCGGGCCATCCCGTTCGTGTAGGCGTTGTCGTCCACCACCTCATGGTACTCATCCGGCCCCATGACCCCCCGGATGTGGTAGCGGTTCCCAGCGTTCGCCACCGCCCTGCTCGCCCAGAAGCGGGCGCACTCCAGCAAGATCTCGGCGCCTGCCTGGGTGAAGTAATCGTCATCGCCGGTGGCCTGCCAGTACTGCCGGACGGCGTAGGCCACATCCGCCGAGATATGATCCTCGTACTGGCCCGTCAGGATGGGGACGGTCTCCCCGCTCGGCAGCGTCGCCTCCCTGGGAGTGGTCTCCACACCTGTTACCGCCGACTCCCACGCGTACAACGCCCCTCGATAGCCGTTCTGCTCGGCCTCGCGCCGGGCCTGCGGCAGCGTGTGATACCGGTACATGAGCAGAGCCCGCGCTGTCGGCGGGTGGGTGAATACGAAGAACGGCAGCATGAAGATGTCCGTGTCCCAAAAGACGTGCCCCCGATAGGCCCTCCCCGACAGCGTCCGCGCGCCGATCGACACCCGCTCATCGTCTGGGTTGCCTGCTATGATCAGGTGATACGCCCCGAAGCGGAGAGCCCGCTGCGCCTCCTCGTCGCCCTCGACCTCGATGTCCGCCGTCTCCCACCGCTGCGCCCATGCCTCCGCCTGCGCGGCCAGCAGGCCCTCTGCATCCCGGCTCTTCACCTCCCGCAGGTGCTTCGCCGCCGCCTCCGCCGGGTCAACGACGTCACGCGACGTATAGACGACCACCGTCCGCTCGAGCGTGTACACCTCGCCCTGTGTAGCCTTCCACTGCCAGGTCACTCCAACGCCATCGCCGTCCTCGCTGGCTGTCCGCTCGGCCGCGACCTTATCGTCGGAGCCGCGCAGAGCATCGTGTTCCGCGAAGGCGATGGATACGCCGCTGGTGACGGTTGTCGCCAGCGCCAGGGTCTCGCCCTGAACGCTGGCCCCCGCGTCCGACGCGCCGGCAGCGATCGACGGTGGATGACGGGCAACCGCCCCATCGAGGCGCACCTCCACCGACACCAGCCCTGAGTAGTCCTCAGCCATGACCTCGATTCGGTGAAACAGGAGGTGCCGGTCCGCGAGGGAGGCGAACCGAAGCGTGGTCACGCGCGTGATCCTCCCCTCGGCGTCCCGCTGTCGCCATTCCCGGCGGAGCACTCCCCGCCTCAGGTCCAGGGCCCTCCGATGCTCCAGGATGGCCCCATGGTCGAGCGCCAAAGGCTCGCCCTCCACCGACACACGGACCTTCAGCCAGTCTGGGGCGACGTACAGCGTTGGCGTTGCCTCATCGCCCGGAGGAGCGTCATAGACGCCCGCGATGAATGTGCCCGGCCGGGAGCCGCCAGCCCCTTCCTCCACGGCTCCTCGGCTGCCCAGGTACCCGTTGCCGATCGTCAGCAGCGCCTCGACATCGCGCTCCCGCCAGCCGTCGAAGCCGTCCTCCGTCATCACCCAGCCGTGGTCGGCGCTCACCTTGCTCATTCGGGAGCGTCCACAGGATCTCTCGTGATGGGCCGAAGCTGACATTGCGCCTCCAGCACCTTGCAGAATTGCGCCGGGCCGCCCCCGAGAGGGATCACCCCCTCGGGAACGCCGTTCGGCTCCTTTCCGACCGAGACGAAGGTGGCTCCCTTCGCGCCTGCTACGAGCATCAGGGCGTCGCTGCCCTCGAAGCCCGCGATCGGCCCGAACTCATCCCCCACGATCAGGATATCGCTGGTGGCCACGTCCCCCGTGGCCGCAAGACTGCCCACGATCCAGTCCACCGAGTCCGACTTGTCCGTCAGCCCAACCTCGATGTGCTTCACGTCAGAGGTGATCCGCGCATCCTCCAGGCCCAGCCTGGCGGACACCTCCTCCGCCAGCGCGAAGGCTTCGCGGATCCCGCGGCCGATCCCCGCCCCCCTCAGACGTTTCTCCGTCGCGACCAGCAGGTCGTCGATGACCGCCTTCGGCGGGTCCTTCCACTCGGGAAGAGGGATCAGATCGATCTTCCGCCGGTTGAGCCGGTCGTAGATGATCTGCACTTCGAGCCCGCGTCTCCCCAGTTCATCTCGAACCGCCTCCGCGATCTCTGTCAGCAGGGCATCCTCGCGTGCCGTCGCCTGCCTGAAGGCGACGCGAACCGGCCGTCCCGCCTCATCAAACCCGAATACCTCGGAGCCCCGGTTGGTGCAGGCGAAAAGATGCCGCTTCTGTGGACCGGAGATCAGCGAGCAACACTGGCCGTCCACATTCCCCAGATGCGTCCCCGTGATGATCACTATGGAAACGGAGCGCAGCAGCAGAGCGTCGAGCAGGCGCGTCACGGCGGAGGCGTCAGCGCGCCGGTCGGGCACCGCCGTCCCGTCCCAGTCGAAGGCGATGATGGCAAACGGGCGCCGCAGCGCCGGCGGCAGTTGCTCGACCATCCGGCTCGTCCTCCGTCCGTACAAGTATGCCACGAGCGAGCGGCAGCGTCTCCTGGGCATGCGCTGTCCGGAAGCATGAGACCTGGCAAGTGGCTGCTCGCGAGGCCCCCGGGCTGTCATTCGCCCCGGGACACGCATGAGGGAGCGCCCGCGGCATAGGTCTCCCGCTCAAACGTCAACGCCGAAAAGCAGCGCGACCGGAAGGCGGCGAAAGACGTCACGAAGGTGTAGCGCCTTCCCTCCCGGTCCGCGAGAGGCCTCCAGCGCTTCTGCCGTCAGCACGTTGACCCAACGGTCCGGCATCTTCGAGGGCAGGGCAAGAGTGCTGGCCTTCCATGTCCTTCGGCCCATGGGTGGCCGCCCCGGGGGGCGGAGTCTCGCCACCAGCCGAGGGACCGCCACCAGCGCCCACGCATTCCCGTCACGCCGGGCAAAGGCCACCACGTGCTCTCTGCCCTCGCCTGATGCGGAAAGCGGGACGTAGTTCCCTTTCCGGAAGAGATCCGCGTGCGACCGGCGGAAGTCCAGGGCCCTCGCGATCAGGTACAGCTTGATCCTGCCGTCCTGCCACCGGAAGAGAAGATCCTCGACGAGCCGAACCGGATCTCCCGTTGCCCGTTCCTCCAGTTCCCTGAGGAGCCGGGCGCGTCTGGCGAAGTCCACGGGGCGGCGATTGTCCGGGTCCACGAGGCTGAAGTCCCACAGCTCAGTTCCCTGGTAGAAGTCCGGCACGCCCGGCGAGGCGATCTTCAGCAGGACCTGCGCCAGCGAGTTGATGGCGCCGCAGTAGGCGATGCGCTCCTGGAAGCGCAGGAAGTCGCCCAGGAACTCGTTGGAGTTCGACGTGTCCAGGCAGGCCTCCACGAAGTCAACCAGCGCCCTCTCATGCTCCTCATCGGGGTCAAGCCAGCTCGTGTGTGCCTTCGCCTCGCGCGCCGCCTTGACCACATAGGCCTTCAGGCGCTCGCGAAACTCCGGGACCTCCTCGGCCGTCAAAGGCCACGCGCCCAGGAGCATCTGATAGAAGAGGATCTCCTCGTTTGCTTCCGGCACAACCCGGCCGTTGACCATGCGCCTCCTCTTTCGATTCCACCGGCTCCAGCGGTTCAGGCGCCTCGCCCATGCTCTGGGCGACTCCGAAAGAACGTTGATCCTCGCCCGCACGTCCTCGCTGCGCTTCGTGTCGTGCGTTGACGTCGCGTTCAGGGTGTGCGGCCAGTGCTGCAGCCTGCTCTCGTTGCGCCGGTAGATCTCCTCGATGCCCGTGTGCCCTTCGACCCAGTCGGGGTCGCCGCCCACCTCGTTGAGGGAGATGAGCCGGTTGTACCGGTAGAGGGCGGTGTCCTCCAGGCCCTTTGCCATCACCGCGCCGCTGAGCTGCTGCCACCGCATCACGAAGCCCTGCCAGCGCTCCCGCTGCCCGCTCGACGAACGGGCGGAGAAGTCGAGTACCAGGGCCCGCCGCACGAAACCAAGCGCGGAAGCGCTTACCTCGGGGCTCCGCCGGCGCGCCTCTTCGACGGCGCTCTCGATGTAACCGCGGTCGC
>CAZFGZ010000163.1:0-5452 GCA_964518585.1 uncultured Dehalococcoidia bacterium
TTCACCCTCTGGCCGTTCCTGTCGGTGTACTCAGGGTAGATGTAGAACTTGGCGCAGGTTGCCTGCCACTCCGGGAAGTAGCGCAACCAGAACGAACCGCTGTAGGTCAGAGGATGGAAGTCGTCCACCGGATGAGGAGCATCGTTTGGCACTCGGCCATAGCCCGCCTGAGACCGCCAGTGCCCGGCGGGGCCGCTGCCGCGATGATAGGCCGACCAGGTCTCCGCCTTACCGTCCATCCTCCACCACTGCTCACCACCCGAGTCCACCTCGGTGACCGTCATGTCGCCGATGAGTCCTACACGGCGGCCGTTGGGAAACTCACTCGGGCAGCCAGCGCCTCCCAAGACTAGTCGTTGGTCAGCCTCCAAGACGTCCAACACCTCCTGCTGGACTGGCCTCCCGTCGTCGTCGATACCAAAGCGCCTTCGCCGCTCAGTGTCAAAGACGATGTAGGTCCCGAGCCAGGCCTGGTAGTAGTTGGAATCGGGGTTGACGAAGTCGCTGTAGACGCGGCTGAGGTTGAACCCGCCATAGTGGGAGTAGGCGGCGGCCTCCACGGGGTAGCCCACAACCTCCGACAGGGAGGCGCTGAGGTCGACCTTGAGGGTGAATCGTATCCACCCTTCCCGCTCGATGGGGATGCGGATGTCGATGCCGTGGCGCTTGGCAGGGTTGGGCAGCGCGGCCGCCAGACGGCGTAGAGCCAGGCTCTTCACGAGGCCGCGCCCGCGCCAACCCGAGGCGGCCGCCACAACTGCCAGGAGGGCCAGGAGTAGTCTTCTCATGATGATCGTGACCTCCTTGCTGGGTCACGCCCGCCGTCAGGAGTCGACGACGACGTGCTCCTCGGCGAGCCAGAGGGCCGACCGCTCGAGATCGATGAAGCGCCGCTCGTCTTCGAGAAGGTCCTGCGCAGCCTTCTGGCCCTCGGGTGAGGCGGTGGCGGTTGCCATGTCATCAGGGCTGTCCCACCAGAGCTCGGCGACGCCGTCGTAGGGCTCAAGGGCGCCGCGGCTCTGACGTAGGACGTCGTTTATCGGGCTCTCCAGCGTGTGTACCTGGACGTAGCGCCGGATGCGGAGGGCCTCGGCATGACTACGGACGAGCGGGGCGTGTTTCTGTCGCCAGTAGCGCTGGAACTCCTCCCTCGAGAGGTGCGGGAGCCGACAAACACAGTACACGAGCTTGATCATTGCGCTCTCCCTCGAGAGGTGTGGGGGATGCTGGGTTCGACCCCGGTGGGCGTCGATGCGGGCCTGGAGAAGAAGACGATCGTGGCCCTGGAGCCACGATCTCGTGTTGCGACCCTGCTCCGCGTTTGCGCCACGTCTGCGGAGGAGAGCCGGCTCTTCTTTGGTGTTGGCGACCCCGAAGGGGCTGAAGCCCGGCAATACCCACGGCGCCTGGCGCCTTTCTGCTGGGACCCGAAGGCATGAAGGTCCAGCCCGCGACACCGGCCGTGTTCGGAACTGGCTTGCCCAACGTGTCGCAAGCTGGCAGCCGAAGACGCGGATCGCGCGGAGGTATCTGCCACGACGGTGTGGGGCGGCAAAGTTCCATCCGTATCCGGACAGGCAAGCGGATAACACTCTTTGAAGCTCACCATATATCCAGCACTCGAAGAGTACCTGCCTCCGAGGCAGCAGGTCTGAACTCCGCCATTCGTTGGGTGGTGGCTCTGGGAGGAGTCCGCGAAGGCTGCCCAACGAATGCTGAATTTACCAGTTGCGGACCGCTAGCAGCAGCCGACGAGGCCCTGGAACTGACGATGGCCGAGGCCAAGGGGGACACGTAGGAGCAGGAGCGTCGTTTCGCCGAGTAGAGCAAGTATCACTCTACCTGCTCGTTGTACCTCTCGATGGCCCGGTTGGCGCCTTCGGCTGCGTCCTCCAGCGCTTCGATAGGGTCTTTGCCACCGACTAGCATCTGCTCCACCCCGTCCTGCATAGCCTCGCGTACCTCGGGGAAGGGACCCAGGATAGCTCCCATGGAGGCGGGGTTGCCCGGCACCCCCAGGTACAGCCCCAGGGCCGTCTCGAACAGCGGGTACTGGACCGGAACCTCTTGCGCCGCAGGCAGTTCCACCGAAGACCGGCTTACGGGCAACTGGCCGCTCCCGGCGAACCACTCGGCCTGCTGCTCCGGCTCCAGGAGCCACTTGATGAACTTCCACGCCGCCTCCTGCTCCTCCTGCGGCCGCAGGTTGAGGATCCAAAGGCCGTGGGCGAGGACAAGGGTGGAGCCGGTGCCGTCCGCAAAGCCGGGCAGAGGGCCCACGCCGATCTCCAGCCCCTCTATGCCGGCCTCCAGGGCATTGACCACGGAGCGCAGGGCGCCGGCGTAGCCGAACGTCATGGCGGCCCGGTCCGCGGCCACAGCAAGGTAATTGTCGGCACCGGACGGGTTACGACCCACATTCAAAGCCAGCCCCTCCTCCACCATGTCATGCCACCACTGGAAGAACCGGCGGCCGGTGTCGTTGTCGAAAAGAACCTTGGTGGCGCGACCGTCGTGGCCGTTGTTCATGTCCACCAGCAGGTCACCCTGCTGGGCGAACACCTGCTCCGTCCACAGGGTAATGGATATGGCGATGCCGCTCCGCTGAACGTTCCCCGAGGCATCTCGCTTGAGGACTTTCTCCGAGTACTGTCGCAATTCCTCCAGGTCCTGGGGCGGCCTCTCGGGATCCAGACCCACCTCCTCGAAGACCAGCTTGTTGTAGTACAAGAGGGGTAGGTCCACGCAGAAGGGCACCCCCCACAGCTTATCCTCCACGGCATAAGACTGGACGGCCCTCTCGTCCAGGTCCGAGACGTCGTAGTCCTCCCGGTCCATGAAGTCCTGGACGGGAGCGACGAAGCCGCTGTCGATCAGCCTCTGGATAGAGGTTTCCATCGCGAAGGCGATGGCCGGCACTTGACGCGAGCCCGCGGAAGCCATGAGCTTGTTCATGAGGTCGTCGGCACTGCCCTGATAGATAGGCCGCACCCTAACCTCGTCTTGGGAGGCGTTGAACCGGTCGACCATGCCTTTCAGGGTCTCCTCGTTGGCGGCCGGTTCCGAGTGCCAGATTTCGATGGTGACTGGTCCGCTGGGCGGCACGGTGCCCGGAGTGCCAGGAGCAGGGCCGGCCTCCTTCTCGGTGCAGGCCGCCAGCACCAGAACGATGACCGGAAGAGCCGCCAAGATCGAGAGCCTCGACACCGCTCTTCTCCCGTCTTGGCCCAGACCTTTCCTCATCCTGCTGGATGGCCCTTCCCGCAGGCCCGGGTGTGACTTTCGGGGACGGCGCCAATGCGCCCACGTCGGCCCTTGAGGCATCGATGAGGCCTTGATGACTTCGGCCCCGGTCTCCCTGTCGCTCTGGCCGGGGTGAAGGATGGCGGGGGTCGGCCTGATTGAGCAGAGCATTGAATATTGCCTTTCTACCGCGTTGCCTCTGAAGCTTTCGCGGACGAACCGATTGTGTATGAGGTTGGCATGGATGTCAACTACGGCGGCGTCCGAGAGGTTGCCCCTGGAAACGCCTCCCGGTGGGTGGCTGCGTACCCCCATACCCCTCGCGGCCAGCCATGTGTCTCCCAGGCAGCGGGTCCCCAGTGCCTCGTCCCAGTCGCCAGGAGACCGCACACTATTCGCCCATGGTGTATCAAGGCTGGCCCAGACAGATCAGTGTGCCAACGCTCCAGATACGGATGGAGCCTTGGCACGCTGCTGGTCTATACTTGAGCACGCTCAGCCGAAACAGACAGGGCCCAGCAAGGAGACACACCAATGTCGAGATCGCTCGCCCTCCTGATAGCCGTCTTGCTCCTTTCCCTGTCGCTGACCGCCTGCGGTGGAAGCGGTGACGAGGCGCCACCTGCCGGCGAGACCCCCGGCGGTGGGCCGGCAGGAGGCACCGTCACCATCGATTTCTGGCACTCGGAGACGGCCGCCAACCTGGACACCCTGGAGGGGCTGGTCTCCCGCTATAACTCGTCACAGAGTGAGGTCAGGGTGCGACCGTTATACCAGGGCAGCAACCAGGAGCTCATGGCCAAGCTGATGGCGTCTCTGGGCTCCAGCCAGGTCCCCGCTGTCGCCCTTCTGGTGGAGGCTGACACTCAGAAGATGATCGACAGCGGCGCCGTCGCCCCCATCCAGGACTTCGTCGACCGCGAGGACTATGACCTCTCGGACCTCAACGAGACGCTGCTCCGGTTCTACTCGGCGGAGGGCAAGCTGTGGGTGATGCCCTTCTGCGCCGGGGTACCCTTTCTCTACTACAACAAGGTGACTTTCCGCGAGGTGGGCCTGGACCCGGAAAGGCCACCGCGTGACCTGGAGGAAGTGCGCGAGTACTCACAGAAGATCTTGAAGCGCGACGCCTCCGGGAACGTGGTGCGCAGCGGGATCGCCCTCGATATCCCTGACTGGACAGAGCGCATGGTGGCCGAGCACAATGACCTCTTCGTGGACAACGAGAATGGGCATGACGGCCGCGCTACCAAGGTCCTCTTCGACAATGACACGGGGCGCTGGTTCTTCCAATGGTGGCACGACATGGTCGATGAGGGGCTGGCCGTCAATGTCGGCCGCAACCCCGCCTTAGCGGAAGGCTTGCTGGCCATGTCCTCCGGTCGGGCCGGCATGACCTTCAGCTACTCTTCTGCGCTGCGCTCGGTGATCGATGTCTTGGAGGCAGGAGTGGAAGGCGTGGAGATCGGCGTGAGCGGACTGCCAGGGGTTCCCGGCGGTACGGGTTACCCCCTTCTCATCAGTCGCGGGTTCTCGATCCTCAACCTGCGGCCGGAGCGCGAGCAGGAGGCGGCCTGGAAGTTCATCAAGTGGCTGGTGGAGCCGGAGCAGCAGGCCGAGTGGTTTGCCGGCAGCGGTTACCTGCCGGTGAGCCGTGCCGCCATTGATCTGCCGACGGCCAAAGATGTTGTCGCCGAGTATCCGCTGTTCCAGGTGGCTGTGGACCTCTACCTGGATAGCCCTACGACGCCCGCAGCCCTCGGCGCCCTGCTCGGGCCCTTCTGGGAGATCCGCGAAGAGCTGTCGCACGCCGTGGAGGCTATGCTCTCCGGCGATAAGGATCCCATCGCAGCCCTCGAGGACGCCGCTGCAGAGTCCAACCGGATCATCGAAGAGTACAATCGGAGAGTGGGGGGGTAGGGCTGCCGCGCCCCTCTCAGATCCTGTCTGCAGGGCCGGTCCGCCGCGGACAGAATCAGTCCCAGGCAGGGCAGGGTCCCGCAGGGGCGCTTCCTCTTGCTACGGTCTCCCTACTGGACGTCGCCGCCGCGCGGCGGTATTGCCAAGCGAATGACGCATGGACGATGTACTGTGAAGGGGTCAGCAACAACATCGTACGCACAAGGAAGAGGAAGTCACTCATGACACGGGAAACGGAAGGCAACCAGCCCATCGACGTAGCGCTGAAGGACATGATTCTGGATAAGAT
>CAZFGZ010000164.1:0-5442 GCA_964518585.1 uncultured Dehalococcoidia bacterium
CACGCGGCGGTACAGGTCGTTCAGGTCGCTCGTGGCGAACCGCCCGCCGTCGAGCTGGACCATCGGCCGCAGGTCCGGGGGCAGCACGGGCAACACGATCATGATCATCCACTCGGGCTTGTTCCCGCTCTTACGCAGCGCCTCCACCACCCGCAGCCGCTTCGTGGCCTTCTTACGGCGCTGGCCGCTGGAGGAGTACACCTCCTGCTGGAGGCGCTCCCGCAGCGCATCGATGTCTAGCCGCTGCAGGATACTGAGGATCGCCTCGGCACCCATGTCTGCCGAGAAGACCTCCCCGAACCTGTCCGCGTACTCCCGGTACTGCGCCTCCGTGAGCAGAGTCACGCGGTCCTCAGTCACGGGGTCCTTCAGTCCCTCCAGGTTCTCCATCTTCTCCCGGTGCTCCGCCTCTATCACCTGGCGGTCGTTCACCAGCCCCTCCTGGAGCGGCTGCACCTCGGCGAGAGCGCGTTCCCGCCCCTCCTGGATAGCCGCATCGATCAGGAGTTCAAGGTTGGAGAGCGTCTGCTGGAGCTCCGCCTCCGTCGCGGCGAGCTTCCCCTCGGCGAGAGGGCGCACGCGTTCGGACGCTTCCGGCTCGATGACCTCGCCCTTCGCCACGAGTACGGTCTCGCCCACGGCGAAGTTCCGGCGGGCCTTCTTGCCCGCCTGCGCCTTCAGGTCCCGCTCGTGCGCGGCCGCCTCCTTCATCAGGCCGTCGATCGTCTTCTGCCTCTCCGACTCCAGCCGCTTGCGTTCCTGCTCCCGCTTGCCCTCCAGATCCTCCATTGACTGGTCCCGGGCGAGCTCGATCTCGGCGACGCGCTCGTCGCACTCCTTCTCGACCCGCGCCAGCTCCCGCTCCATCTCCTCCTGCAGGTGCTCCAGGGCCCGCTTCCTGGCGTGCTCGTCCACCTCGGTGATGATGAACTGGGCGAAGTAGAGGACCCTCTCTAGGCTGCGAGGCGAGATATCCAGCAGCAGGCCCAGGCGGCTCGGCGTGCCCTTGACGAACCAGATGTGGCTCACCGGCGAAGCCAGCTCGATGTGTCCCATCCGCTCCCGCCGGACCTTGCTCCGCGCCACCTCCACACCACACTTGTCGCACACGATGCCCTTGTAGCGAACGCGCTTGTACTTCCCGCAGTAGCACTCGAAATCCTTGGTCGGCCCGAAGATCTTCTCGCAGAACAGGCCGTCCTTCTCCGGCTTCAGCGTGCGGTAGTTGATGGTCTCGGGCTTGCTCACCTCCCCATAGGACCAGGACCGGATCTGCTCCGGCGAGGCCAACGAGATACGGATGGCGTTGAAGTCGTTAACTTCCAGCACTCAGCAGGTCCTCCCCTTCAAATCCCTGAAGGTTGATGCCCAATCGGGGTGGTTCCGCCGCCTCCTCGGCGAAGGTCACGCGCTCCTCCTCTTCGTTCAGAACCTCCACAGCCAGGCCCAGGCTCTGCAGCTCCTTCACCAGCACCTTGAAGGACTCCGGCACACCCGGCTCAATCACGTCCTCACCCTTCACGATCGCCTCATACGTCTTGACGCGGCCCACCACGTCGTCGCTCTTCACGGTGAGGAACTCCTGAAGGATGTGGGCGGCTCCGTAAGCCTCCAGCGCCCACACCTCCATCTCCCCGAAGCGCTGCCCGCCGAACTGGGCCTTGCCGCCCAGAGGCTGCTGCGTGATGAGGGAGTAGGGACCGGTCGAACGGGCGTGGATCTTGTCCTCCACCAGGTGAACCAGCTTCATCATGTAGATGTAGCCCACCGTCACCGGCTGGTTGAAAGGCTCACCACTGCGGCCGTCGCAGAGGATCTGCTTGCCGAAGATAGGCGGGGCCACCCCCTTCTCCACGAAGACCTTCTGGGCACGCGCCTCAAGCTCGTCCATAGCGAGACCGCGAACCTTCTTCCGCCCCATCTCCTCAAGCCAGAGTTCGAGGCAGACCCGCTTGGCCGCCCCCTCATGCGCGTCGTCCAGCAGCTCGGCCGCTCCATAGCCTTTTCCGCCCAGCCACCGCTCCAGCACGGGGAGGTCCAGATCCTCTCCGAAGGAGTTGCCGCCGTCGCCGTTGGCCTTCGGGCGGATGGCCCCGGCCTGCACGGCCAGCCAGGCAAGCCCCAGGGCATCCTCGATGTCCTTGTCGATGGCACCGTCGAAAACAGGCGAGAGGGCGCGGAAGCCCAACGTCTTGGCCGCCCAGCCCAGGTGAGTCTCAAGCACCTGGCCCACGTTCATACGGCTGGGCACCCCGATGGGGTTGAGGATGATATCGATAGGCGTGCCGTCGGTCAGGTAGGGCATGTCCTCCACCGGCAGGATGCGGGCAATCACGCCCTTGTTGCCGTGACGCCCGGCCATCTTGTCTCCCTCGGCGATCTTGCGCCGCTGGGCGATCGACACGCGCACCAGTTGGTTCACCCCGGCGGGCAGCTCGTCGTGGTCCTCCCGCGAGAACACTCTGACGTCGATGATCTTGCCCCGCTCGCCGTGGGGGACACGGAGAGACGTGTCCTTCACCTCCCGGGACTTCTCGCCGAAAATGGCCCGCAGTAGCTTCTCCTCGGCCGTGAGCTCCGTCTCGCCCTTCGGCGTGATCTTGCCGACCAGGATGTCGCCGGCGTTGACCTCCGCGCCAACGCGGATGATCCCCTCCTCGTCCAGATCGTGCAGGCTCTCCTCGCCCACGTTTGGGATGTCGCGGGTGATCTCCTCGGGCCCCAACTTGGTGTCGCGCGACTCCACCTCATGCTTCTCCACATGGATGGAGGTGAACTTGTCGTCCCGCACCACCGCCTCCGAGATGACGATGGCGTCCTCGAAGTTGCAGCCTTCCCAGCTCATGAACGCGCACAGCACGCTCTGCCCCAGCGCCATCTCTCCCTGGTCGGTCGAGGAGCTATCGGCGAGGGGCTGCCCCTTGCTCACCTTCTGCCCCTTGTCCACGATGGGGCGCTGGTTGATGCAGGTGCCCTGGTTGGAGCGCACGAACTTCAGGAGCGGATAGGCCACCTCCTGGCCCGAGCGGTAGCGGACCCTGATCTCGCAGGCTGTGGCGCTGGTCACCACCCCCTCGCCCTCCGCCATGATGACCTGGCCCGAGTCGATGGCCGTCTGAACCTCCATGCCCGTGGCTACCAGCGGCACCTCAGGCCGCATCAGGGGGACCGCCTGGCGCTGCATGTTGGCTCCCATCAGGGCACGCGGCGCGTCGTTGTGCTCCAGGAACGGGATGAGAGAGGTGGCCACGCTCAGGATCTGCTTCGGCGAGACGTCCATGAAGTCGATGTGCTCCGGCGCCTCCAGGTGGAAGCGCTCGCCCACGCGGATCTCCACGCGGTCCTCCACGAAGTAGTTGCGCTCGTCCAGCACGGCGTTCGCCTGGGCAATGACGTATTGCTCCTCCTCGTCTGCGGACAGGTACACGATCTCGCTCGACGCATAGGGACGGAGCGGGATGGTCTCCATGCCTAGAGCGGCCAGCTTCTTGGCTGCGGCGGGGGTGATCTCCGTTCCCCCCTCGACGATTACTCCGCCGCGCGGACCGCTGATCGTGTCCCGGAGGATCCGGCCCACCAGCTCCGGAGAGTCCGCGGGGAGTTCCCGTACCACCCGCCGGTAGGGGGTCTCGATGAAGCCATACTGATTGATGAGGCCGTAGGTGGCCAGGTTGCCGATGAGACCGATGTTGGGCCCCTCAGGAGTCTCGATGGGGCAGATGCGGCCGTAGTGGCTCTGGTGGACGTCGCGCACGTCGAAGCCCGCGCGGTCCCGCGAGAGGCCGCCCGGCCCTAGCGCGGACAGACGTCGCTTGTGGGTCAGCTCCGCCAGCGGGTTCGTCTGGTCCATGAACTGCGACAACTGCGAGCCGCCGAAGAACTCCTTGATGGCCGCGACCACCGGCCGGATGTTGATCAGAGCGCTCGGCGTCGCCTGGTCCGGGTCGGTGATGGTCATCCGCTCGCGAACCACGCGCTCCATTCGCAGCACACCGATGCGGAACTGGTTCTGGATCAGTTCGCCCACCGCCCGCACGCGCCGGTTCCCCAGATGGTCAATGTCGTCCGGGTGGCTCTGGGCGTTGTTGAGCAGAATGGCCTCCCGGGCGATAGCGAAGAGGTCCTCCGGCTGGAGAGTGCGCGTCGCCTCCGCAATGCCGAGGCCCAGGCGCTTGTTCAGCTTGTAGCGGCCCACCCGGCCCAGGTCGTACCGGCGGGCGCTGAAGAAGAGAGAGTTGATGAGGCCGCGCGCGTTGTCCAGGGTAGGAGGGTCACCGGGGCGCAGGCGCCGGTAGAACTCGAGCAGAGCCTCCTCCTTGTTCTCGCAGGTCTCGCGGTCCAGCGTGGCCTGGACGTAGTGATGGTCCGGGTGAGTGTCCACGCTGGCGAAGAAGGCCAGCAGCTGCTCGTTGGTGCCGAGATCACGCTCACCCTCGCTGCCCTCCTGCTGGTGGACCGCCCGCAGCAGAGTGGTGATCGGGATCTTGCGCTTGCGGTCCACCTTCACGGAGATGACATCCTTGTTGCTGGTTTCGAACTCCAGCCACGCGCCTCGGTTGGGAATCAGCTTGGCGTAGCAGAGCTCGCGGCCGCTGGTCGGGTCGCTCTCCAGGGTGAAGTAGACACCGGGCGAGCGCACCAACTGCGACACCACCACCCGCTCGGCGCCGTTGATGACGAAGGTGCCGCGCGAGGTCATCAGAGGGAAGTCCCCCATGAACAGCTGCTGTTCCTTGACCTCTCCGGTCTCTTTGACCAGGAGCTGGACATTGACCCGCAGCGGGGCGGAATAGGTCATGTCGCGCTGGCGGCACTCCGCCTCAGAGTACTTGGGCTCGCCGAACGAGTACTCGCCGAACCGCAACTCCAAGCGGCTCCCGGTGAAGTCCTGGATGGGCGAGATCTCATCGAAGAGCTCCCGCAGCCCTTCTTCCCGAAACCAGCGGAAGGACTTGACCTGGATCGTCACGAGGTGGGGGATCTTAAGGACGTCGGCGATCCTGGCGTAGGACTTCTGGATTCTGGGGACGGTGGAATGGACACGGACCATGTCCCTGGCAACAGTCATGGCAGCGCGCTCCTACGAAGAGGCTATGAACGCTCGTCTTCCCGTAGCCTGGAGAATAGACCAGCCTCAAATCTGGTATGGGGAAGTGGAGGCAAGGGGATACTGTCTAGCCTTGCAGATAGTCTAGCAGATGTGGCCCAAGGCGTCAACCCATGAAGTTTAGCAGCTTTTCGGGCAAAATGCAACCCCACACCCTCCCCTCTTCCGCTTGCCCCACAGGCCATCCTTCCCAGAACTCCCACGCCGTCCCTTCCCCGGTGCCTGCCGAGGCCGGCCGCTCCTCCCCTTCCAGCCCGCGGCCACCCTTCCCGCCCATATCGTAGAACGCATAGCGGCGGCCATACACCAAACGAGCACACCTACTTGCCACTAAG
>CAZFGZ010000165.1:0-5294 GCA_964518585.1 uncultured Dehalococcoidia bacterium
TGGGGGCTGTTGAAGCTGAAGTTGCGGGGGGCGAGCTCGCCGAGGCTGATGCCGCAGTGGACGCAGGCGAAGTGCTCGGAGAAGAGGCGTTCCTCCTTGCCGTCGATGTCCACCTGCACGACGCCGGCGCCGAGCTTGAGGGCGGTCTCGACGGAGTCGGCGAGGCGGCTGGCGGAGGCGGCGGAGCCCTCGCCCTGGCGGCCCTGGGTGATGAGGCGGTCGACGACGACCTCGATGGTGTGGCGGCGGTTCTTGTCGAGGTCGATGTCCTCGGCGAGGTCGCGGACCTGGCCGTCGACGCGGACGCGGACGAAGCCGGCCTTGCGGGCGTCCTCGAAGACGTGGAGGTGCTCGCCCTTCCGATCGCGGATGAGGGGCGAGAGGATCATGATGTGCAGGCGGGGTGGCAGGTCGAGGATGGCGTCGACGATCTGCTGGACGGTCTGGCGCTCGATGGGGCGGCCGCAGTTGGGGCAGTGGGGGTGGCCGACGCGGGCGAAGAGGAGGCGGAGGTAGTCGTAGATCTCGGTCTGGGTGCCGACGGTGGAGCGGGGGTTTCTGCTGGCGCCCTTCTGGTCGATGGAGACGGCGGGGGAGAGGCCCTCGATGTAGTCGACGTCGGGCTTTTCCATCTGGCCGAGGAACTGGCGGGCGTAGGCGGAGAGCGACTCGACATAACGACGCTGCCCTTCGGCATAGATGGTGTCGAAGGCGAGGGAGCTCTTGCCTGAGCCGGAGACGCCGGTGATGACGACGAGCTTGTCGCGGGGGATGATGACGTCGATGTCCTTGAGGTTGTGCTCGCGGGCACCCTTGACGAGGATGGCGTCGAGGGGCACAGTGACACCTCCGGGTGAGTCTGTGGGATGGGCGAGGCCCAAGTGATCCATTATAGTGTTGGCTCGAAAGGGCGAACAAGGGTCCTAGAGGAGGGCTGGGGGTATTGACAAGGTGGGGATAATTGGTTCAATGGTATGGTTGCCTATGCCCCGCCCTAGACCCTGCGCCAGCACGCATGTCGCAGCTATTGGTGGCTAGCCCCGACGAGGTCGTGTGTCAGGCCTTCTGTCGCTTGCTCGCGCCGGAAGGTCATACGACGTTTGACGTGGGGACCCTCTTTCAGGCGCGACGGGCGCTGGCTTCCCTTGAGGTTGACCTGCTGTGCCTGGATACGGCATTCCGCCGCCCCGAGCTGGTGGCGTTCTGGAGCTGGCTGCGCGCGGATGCGGACTACCGCAACCTGCCGGCTCTGCTGCTGGCATCGCGGCGGGCGATCGTGGCGGATGGACTGCTGCCTGTGGCACCGGACGCGGCCCGCGACCACGTCGTGGCCAAGCCGCTTGATGAGGAGGAGCTGCGCGGGGAGGTGGCGCGTCTGGTGCGCGTGGCACGAAGGGCGGCGCGTGGGGAGCGGCCTTTGCGGGTGGGGCCGATGCGGCTTCGCCTGGGACAGCGGGAGCTTTCCTTCGGCAGGGGCGGCAGCGTCAGGCTGACGCCGACCGAGTTCCGGCTGGTCCGCTACCTGATGGAGCGGGCCGGCGAGGTGGTCTCGACGGAGGAGCTGCTGGAGCAGGTGTGGGGCTACAAGGGGGGGACGGCCGGGCCGGAGCTGGTGCGGGCGCACATCCGCAACCTGCGGGGCAAGATCCGCGGCGCGGGCCTCAGCCCGGAGGTCATCCACACCTTCGCCAGGCACGGGTACGGCCTCGTGGGGCGGTAGCAGAGCGCTGAGAGAGTCGCCGCCCGCCCTTCGACGAGCTCAGGACGAGCGGTTGTGAGATTCCGCTCGTGGTGAGCGTGTCGGACCTCGAGTGGCCCACTTGAGCGCTTCAGCAGCCTGCCGGGCCCGCGCGGCCACAGGTCCTTTCCCCAAACGCTTCTACGGGATTGCTGAGAGCCTTGCGGAGAGGCAGGGCTGCCTCATTGTGGGAAGGATGAGAGTTGAGCGTGAGAGTGGAAGAGGGCACCATGGGACGGACGGTTTGGGGGGTGGCGGTGGCAGGGGGCTGTCGAACTAGAAGGGCAGGAGCATGGAAGGGCATGATCGCTGGCAGAAGATGGCGGAGAAGCGCCTCTCGAGGCGGACGTTGCTCAAGTCGACGGGGGTTGCGCTGGCCGGGGTGGGTCTGGGCGCGGCCTGCGCGGGGGAGGAGAAGCCGTCGGGCGTGGTGACGCCCGCGACGGGGACTCCGACGGTCGTGTCGGGAGCGGGGAAGGGGAGCGCGCGGAACGCCATCGTCGTAGTGCTCGACACGCTTCGTGCCGATCACCTTGGCTGCTACGGCAATGAGTGGATCGAGACGCCGGCGATGGACGCCCTGGCGGGGGAGAGCATTCTGTTCAGCCGGGCGCACCCGGAGTCGCTGGCGACCATGCCCGCGCGGCGCTCGCTGCACACGGGGCTGCGGACGTGGCCCTTTCGCGAGTACACGCCGGATCGAGGCGACCTGCCGCTCCCGGGCTGGCAGCACATCCCGGAGGGGCAGGTGACGGTGCAGGAGGCGATGGCGCAGGCGGGCCTGGAGACCATCTTCGTGAGCGACACGCACCACTACTTCAAGCCGTGGCAGAACTTCCACATCGGCTTCCGTCAGTGGCGGTGGGTTCGGGGCCATGAGTTGGACCCCTACCGCTCGACCGCCCTGGTGCGGGCTGAAGACGTGGAGAGGTTCGTACCAGAGGGCACTGAGGATGATGAGATGTCTCGGGAACGGCTTCTGCTGACGCAGTACCTCGCCAATCAGGGGGAGAGGGAGAGCGAGGAGGACTACCAGTCGCCGCGGGTGTTCCGGGAGGCGATGGAGCTGCTGGAGGAGAACGAGAAGGCGGAGAGGTTCTTCCTGCTGGTGGACTCCTTCGACCCGCACGAGCCCTGGGACCCGCCCAGGAAGTACGTGGAGCTGTATGACCCCGACTACGAGGGGCGCGAGGTCATCCAGCCTCGCTACGGGACGAGCGACTACCTATCGGAGGCTGAGCTGAAGCACATGCGTGCCCTTTATGCGGCAAACGTGACAATGGCGGACCACTGGCTGGGGCTCTTCCTGGAGCGGGCGCGCGAGCTGGGGATGCTGGAGGATACTCTGCTTATCGTGACCTCCGACCACGGGCATCAGCTCGGCGAGCACGGGTTGACGGGCAAGCTCCCCAACGGCCTGTGGTACGAGCTGATGGACGTGCCGTTGCTGGTGCGGCGGCCGGACGGGGTGGGGGCGGGGACGCGGGTGGAGGCCTTCGCGCAGCTTCACGATGTGCCGGCGACGGTCCTGAAGGCGCTGGGGGTGGAGCAGCCGGCGCGGCTGCAGGGCGTGGACCTGCTGGGGCTGGCGGCGGACCGGATCGCCCCTCGAGAGCACGTGAGCTCGGGCTACATGTACAACTCGTGGTGCCGGGACGAGCGGTACGTGTACTTCGTCGGGAACGATGGAACTGACCCCCACCTCTACGACATGGTGGCGGACCCGCTCCAGGAGCGTGACCTGGCGGGGGAGGAGGAAGGAGCGGAGAAGGAGATGCAGAAGAAGCTGCTGATCGACGCGGCGGGGCCGCTGCCGACGTAGCTGCGGGTGTGACTGCTGCGGGAGCCGCCGCTCGCCCTTCGACGGGCTCAGGACGAGCGGTTGTGAGATTCCGCTGGCTTCTTGACGGGCTGGGGACGAGCGGTTGTAAGATTCCCCTCCTGGTGAGCCTGTCGAAGCACGAACGGCCCACCTGGGTTCACCGGCAGCCTGCTAGGGGAGCCTGAGGACGGCGCCTGTGCTGGCCGAGGTGACCATCGCGGAGTAGCGGCGGAGGTAGGACGCCACCTCTCGCTTGAGCGGGGGAGGCGACCAGGCGGCGAGGCGGCGGTCGATCTCGTCCTGGGGGAGGCGGAGGTTGAGGGTCCTGGCGGGGATGTCGATCTCGATGACGTCGCCATCCTGGACGACGGCGATGGGTCCACCTTCCATGGCTTCGGGGGAGACGTGGCCGATGGCGGGTCCCCTGGTGGCGCCGGAGAAGCGGCCGTCGGTGACGAGGGCGGCATCGGCGTCGAGGGCCATGGAGACGATGGCGGCGGTGGCGGAGAGCATCTCGCGCATGCCGGGGCCGCCCTTGGGGCCTTCGTACCTGATGATGACGACGTCGCCCTTGGCGATGTCGCCGTTGAGGATGGCGTCGGTGGCCTGCTCTTCGATGTCGAAGACGCGGGCGGGGCCGTGGTGGCGCAGCATCTCGGGGCGGACGGCGGCCTGCTTGACCACGGCGCCGTCGGGGGCGAGGTTGCCGTAGAGGATGGAGAGGCCTCCCTCGGGGTCGTAGGGGTCGTCGGCCTGGCGGATGACGTCACGTCGCTGGATGCGGGCGTCGGCGACGATTTCGCCGACGGTGCGGCCGCTGAGGGTGATGGCATCGAGGTGGAGGAGGTCTTTCGTCGCCAGCTCCTTCATGACGGCCTGGAGGCCGCCGGCCTGGTAGAGGTCTTGGAGGTGGTGCCTGCCGGCGGGGCTGAGGTCGCAGAGGCGGGGGGTGCGGCGTCCGATGCGGTCGAAGGTGTCGAGGTCGAGGTCGACGCCGGCCTCGGCGGCGATTGCCATGAGGTGGAGGATGGTGTTGGAGGAGCCGCCGATGGCCATGTCGACGGTGATAGCGTTCTCGAAGGCGTGGCGGGTGAGGATGGCGGAGGGGGTGATCTCGTCGCGGACGAGGTCCATGACCCTGGCGCCTGTGAGCTTGGCGAGCTCCCTTCTCTTCCCGTAGACGGCGGGGATGGTGCCGTTCCAGGGGAGGGCGAGGCCGAGGGCCTCGGACATGCAGTTCATGCTGTTGGCGGTGAAGAGGCCGGCGCAGGCGCCGCAGGTGGGGGCGCAGGCCTCGATGAAGTCCATGGCCTCGTCTCGCGAGACGTCTCCCCTGTTGATCCTGCCGAGGAGCTCGCCGGCCTGGGCGATGTCGACGGCCTCGCCCTTGAACTGGCCGGCGAGCATGGGGCCGCCGCTGATGAGGATGGCGGGGATGTCGAGCCTGGCCATGGCCATCATCATGCCGGGGGTGATCTTGTCGCAGTTGGTGACGAGGACCATGGCGTCGAGGGCGTGGGCGAGGATCATGGCCTCGACGGAGTCGGCGATGAGCTCACGGCTGGGGAGGGGGTAGCACATGCCGGCGTGGCCCATGGCGAGGCCGTCGCAGATGGCGATGGCGGGGAACTCGAATGGGGTGCCGCCGGCGGCGATGATGCCGTCGCGGACGGCGCGGGTGATGTCATCGAGGTGGACGTGGCCGGGGACGAGCTCGTTCTGGGAGTTGACGAT
>CAZFGZ010000166.1:0-5290 GCA_964518585.1 uncultured Dehalococcoidia bacterium
CATGCCTCCCAGCGGGCGCACTCTTTCTGGCGGTATGGATCCCATCGCGCTGTATCCACCCAAGCGCTTCTTCGGGGCCGCCCGCAACACAGAGGAAGGCGGTAGCCTGACCATCGTGGGGACCTGCATCATCGACACGAACAGCCGCATGGACGAGGTCATCTACGAGGAGTTCAAGGGTACCGGCAACATGGAGATGCACCTGGACCGGCGCCTGCAGGAAAGGCGTGTCTTCCCTGCCATCGACATACATCGCAGCAGTACCCGCCGGGAGGAGCTGTTGCTGGACGAGAGCACGCTCAGGCAGGTGTGGCTGTTGCGCCGCATGACTGCCATGATCTCCGGCAACGCCGCCAATCCCACCGAGGCCAGCGAACGACTGCTGGATCGCCTGGCCAAGACCAGCAACAACGAGGAATTTCTCGCTACGCTCAGGCAGGAAGTCTGAAGTGGTATCTCCTGAGCCTATTGACAGGGTGGTGTACAATAGCTGGGACCTGATAGGCGGGGCAGGTCTGCTTGCCTTACAGCGGGTAGGGCGACGATAGGTCAGGCGGAACGGGCTCCGTCTATAGCGGGAGGAAAGCAGGCATCAGCGGCACGCTCAGCCAGCGCCCTTCCCCTCGGCACGAGGGTGGAGCGCACTTTCACTCTGGGCGGACCCGGGTGATAACGCGAGCGTTCAGTGGCAAACGTTGGCCGTGTATACACGGCCTTGTTCTTGTTATCGTCTCTCTGGCCGTTTTCTGCTCCGCTTTTCTCCCCAGCAAGTTTGCCCTGGGGGCAGATGCTGCGCACTCCGTTTCGGGCCTGTCCTTGCCCGGGGTCGGTGCGGCGCCCTTGGCCGACCACCCGGATGTGGTCAGCGCGGCGGTACTCCCGCGGACAGTGCAAGCCGAGTACGCGCCGACAGAGGCCGAGCCGACTGCGCCGGAGGATCTCTGGGAAGAGGATGATGTCATTCTGACCGCTGCGGTCGCCAGCACGGAAGCGGCTCCAGCCCCGACAGAGACGGCCGAACCGGCATCGCCCTTCACCCTCTACGAAGTGCAGGAAGGCGACACGGTGAGCGGCATCGCGGCCGCTTTCGGCGTTTCCACCCAGTACGTCATCTGGAACAACGCTGACCTGCAGGATGACGACGTGCTGGTGCCCGGGCAGATCATCATGGTTCCCGCAGAGGATGGCGTCATCCACGAAGTGCGCCTGGGGGAAACGCTGAGCGACATCGCCGCCCGCTATAACGCTGACCTTCAGGCGATCACTGACTCGCCCTTCAATGCTCTCGCCTCCGCCGACGACATCGTGGAGTCCCAGGTGGTGTTCGTGCCAGAGGGCATCGTCTGGACGGCCCCGCCAGAGGAAGAGGCGGAGGCTGGAGAGTCGGCCGAGGAACCCACCGGCGAACTGGCTGAGGACCCCGGCGTGGCGGCTGTCGAACCGGTTCCGGAAGAGGTTGCACCGGTGATCACCGGCCCGGCGTCGGGAGCAGGCCTCATCTGGCCGGTGGTGGGACCCATCTCCAGCTACTACGGACCTTCGCATCCCCTCGGCATCGACATCGACCTCTTCAACAACCCGAACGCGCCGATAGCGGCGGCCACCGGCGGCGTGGTCACCTTTGCTGGGGGCGATCCCTGCTGCTCCTATGGCCTCTACGTTGTGGTTGTGAGCCCCGAGGGCATAGAGACGCTGTATGCCCACTTCTCCTCCATCAGCGTGGTGCAAGGCCAGGAGGTAGTGCAAGGGCAGGTCCTCGGCTATGGAGGCTGCACCGGCTACTGTACGGGCAACCACCTGCACTTTGAGGTGATCGACAACGGGGTCCGTCAGAACCCTCTGAGCTACCTCCCGTAGGCGGCAGCCGAAGGACGACGCAGCGGCGGGCCACAGGCTCGCCGCTTTCGCTTTGAGTGCTCCCGCTAGCCGCGGTAGTCCAGCACCGATACCCGCGTCTCTTGAGACAAAGAGGAGGAGTTGACGGAGAGCTTGGGCACGCTCTCGGGAGCACCCGCGCCCATCTCCTTGAGGAAGCGTTCCAGCGGATCGAGGGTGACCTTGGTGGCAGGCGTGCGGTAGTGCATGGGGATGACCAGCTTGGGCTGCAGCAGGCTCACCGTAGCCGAGGCGGCCGCACCGTCCAGAGTGCTGCCCCCCCCTACCGGGACAAGCAGGATATCCACCCCGCTCATCTCCTCGGCCTGGTCCGAGGTGGGCACGTCGCCTATGTCTCCCAGGTGGCAGAGGCGCAGATCCTCCATCTCGATGACGTAGGCGGTGTTCTTGCCCAGCCTGGCCCCCCTTTGCTTGTCGTGGTAGGTGCGGATGCCCGTGATGAGGACGTGGGCTATCTCGTACTCACCGGGCCCCTCGATGACTCGAGGTGTGCCCGCTACTGCGCTCACGTTGCTGTGGCTGGGGTGATCGTGGCTGACGGTAACAATGTTGGCGCTGGGCCTGCCGATGCTGTAGCCGGTGCTCTTGTCGCAGGGATCCGTCAGAACCACAGCCTCGCGGCCGCGGATGCGGAAGCAGGAGTGTCCCAGCCAGGTGATCTCCATCCAGCCGCTCTAGCTGCCGCCCGTAACCACCTGCGCCTGGACCTCCTTCTGGACGTCCACGGGCCCCACCGCCGTCCACTCCAGGACCATGGCTCCCCAGACCAGCCCGCCGCCGAAGGCGGCCAGCACCACCGTGTCCCCCTCGTGCAGGCGGCCCTGTTGCCAGGCTTCATAGAGGGCGATGGGCATTGAGGCCGACGATGTGTTGCCGTAGCGGTCGATGGTGACCATCGTCTTCTCTCTGGGCAGCCGGAGGGCACGGGCAATGGCGGTGAGGATGCGTAGGTTGGCCTGGTGCGGGACGAAGAGATCCACGTCCTCCACGGTCAGTCCGGCGGCGGCCAGGGCCTCGCGTGTGGCGCGCTCCATGGCGTTGACCGCGAACTTGAACACAGGCTGGCCGTCCATCTTCATGAAATACTGGCCGGGAACGGCGGAGCCCGGACGGCCGCAGGGGCCGGGCGTGTAGAGCACGCTGGCACCCCCTCCGTCGCTTCGCAGGACGAAGGACAGAGGCCCTCCCCGGTCGGCCGCCTCCAGCACCATGGCGCCGGCTCCGTCTCCGAACAGCACGCAGGTGCCGCGATCGGTCCAGTCCACGATGCGCGAGAGAACATCACTGGACACCACCAGCGCGCGCTCGTAGACCCCTGTTGCGATGAACTGGGAGGCGACAGCCAGGCCGCTGATGAAGCCCACGCAGGTCGTATTGATGTCCAGGGTGGCGGCGCGCTTCGCCCCCAGCCCCTCCTGGATGAAAGAGGACACGGGAGGAAAGATGGCGTCAGGCGTCGTGGTGGCGGCGATAACCAGGTCGAGGTCGGCCGAGTCCAACTGCGCGACCTCGAGAGCACCTCTGGCCGCCTCGATGCCCATGGTGCTGGTAGTCTCGTCATCAGCAGCGAGGTGGCGCTCGCTGATGCCAGTGCGCTCGCGGATCCACTGATCGGACGTATCCACCATGCGCTCCAAGTCGACGTTGCTGAGGACCCTGGCAGGCACATACATGCCCAGCCCAGCGATTCTGGAAGCTCGGTGCACCATTCCCTCCGTCTCAGAATCCGCGGCGCTTTCGCAGCTTGCTTGGGTGGAGTATAACACGAGGGCGTTCGAGAGGGTCAACCACTTGACAAGGGAGAGGTGGGATGCTAGATTCTAGGTGGTTAGCACTCTAACCTTGAGAGTGCTAATTTCGTCGGTGTGTGACGTGGCTAGATTCGAATCCCGCGGGGCAGGGCGGACCTGGCGACCATGTTGACGGAGCGAAGGGCGCGCATACTGGACCTTGTCATCGGCGAGTACGTGCGGACCGCCGTGCCCGTGGGCTCCAAGAGCATTGCCCGCAAGTACGAGCTTGGCATCTCCCCTGCCACTATCCGCAACGAGATGGCCAAGCTGGAGGAGGAGGGGTACATCACCCATCCTCATACCTCGGCGGGCCGCATCCCCTCTGACAAGGGCTACCGCTACTACGTGGAGAGCCTCATGGAGGAGGAGGAGCTCCCCCGCGAGGTGAGGGAGACCGTCCGCCATCAGTTTCACCAGGCCCGACGGGAGCAGGAGGAGTGGGTGCACCTGGCTGCGGCCATCCTGGCCGCCCTGGTGCGCAACGCCGCCATCGTGACCCTGCCCCACTCTGCACGGTCGCGGCTCAAGCACCTGGAGCTGATAGAGATACGTGAGTTCGTGGCCCTGGTGGTGGCCGTGCTGGATCAGGCCGAAGTCCGGCAGCAGGTCATCACTCTGCCGGAGCCCTTGAGCCAGGATGAGCTGACGGCGATGGCCACCCGGCTGAACGGTGCCTTCGCCGACCTCACCGCTAGGGAGATGGCGGAAAGGTCGGCTGGCCTCACGGCCGCCGAGGAGCTCGTCACGGCCGCGGTGCGCGAAATGATGGAAACCGCAGACAGGGGCGGCTACGGCGACGCCTACCTGGAGGGCATCCGCCATATGCTCAGTCAGCCCGAGTTCGCCAGATCCGACAAGATGCTGGACGTACTGGAGTTGCTCGACGAGCATACCCTGCCCCGTCTCATCCCGCTCCGCGCCCTGGCTGCCGAGGGAGTGACGATCATCATCGGTCGGGAGAACTGGCCGGATCTGCCCGCCGGACAGGCCAGCGCCATCGGCCAGTGCAGCGTGGTGGTGTCCGGCTACGGCTCTCCCGCCTGGGGCGCCGGGGCCATGGCCGTGGTGGGTCCGACCCGTATGCACTACTCACAGACCATCTCAACGGTGCGCTATATGGCCGAGGTGATGAATGAGCTGATGGCCAGCTATTCCAACTGACCTGCGAACTGAGGTGTCCGCATGATCGAAGGAAAGAAGAAGGAGGAGGAAGAAGACCCGGCCCAGCCTGGTGGCTCCGTGGGCGAGCGCGAGGCCCCTGCGGAGGCCGAGGAGCCTACCGACGTGGAGGGGCTGCGGGCCCGTCTGGAGGAGGAGAAGGGCAAGGCGGAAGGGTATCTGGCCAACTGGCAGCGCGCCGCCGCTGACTATCAGAACTTCAAACGGCGGGTGGAGCAGGAGCGCCGGGAGACCGCCCGCCTGGCCAACGTCGCCCTCATCATCAACGTGCTGCCCCTTGTCGACGATCTGGAGCGGGCGCTAACCACGGTAGACGCCCGCCTGGCCGGCCTGACCTGGGTGGACGGCATCCGCCTCATCTATCGCAAGTTCCAGGCGGTGCTGGAGGCGTCCGGCGTCAGCGAGATCAAGACCGAGGGCGA
>CAZFGZ010000167.1:0-5289 GCA_964518585.1 uncultured Dehalococcoidia bacterium
AGATATCGGGGGCGTGCAGATAGCAGTGCTCGCCCAGCAGGTCGTCCTGCAGGTCGGGATGGTCAGTGTCGATACCGGTGTCGAGCACCGCCACGGTCACGCCCTCGCCGGTGTAACCCATGTCGTGCACGTCGTCGGCGTTGATCATGGGCACGCTCTCGGACAGGGTAGCGTGAAGCTCCAGATTGAGGTGGACGCCGGTGACGTCGGGGTGAGCCGTCAGCTTCTCCAGGCCTGCCGCCGACACCCGGCCGAAGAGCGCCGGGATGGATTCGTAGCGGCGGAGGAGCTGGAAGTCGGCGGCAGTCAGCTTCGAGAGGACGTTCTCCTGTTCCGCCGCCACCTGTCCCTGCAGGTGAGACAGGCGCAGAGGGGTGGTTCCAGTGGCCGCTGGCTCACGCAGCGCCACGATGACCTCGACCCACGGCTGGGCATCGAGGGCGTCAATGACCTCCTGATGGACCTGCTCACCGGGCGCTTGGGCGCGAGAGATGTCAGCGGTGAGACGGGCGCCGTGGCCGAGCGCCAGTATGCCCGCGGCCACGAAAGCAGCGGTCAGCGCGACCAGAATGACAGATCGGCCTCGCATGTTGCCACCTCCACACGAGACTACCAGCCCACGCTAGGCTCTCTTCCTCCTCCGACCGCCCTGAAATCGCTCCATGTCGCCAGTCTCTCGCCGACCCACCCCTATGGCGGTGCCTGGCAGGTCTGGCCGGCCTGGGCCAGCACCAGCAGCACATCCTCGACGATGGTGACGGACCCGTTGGGCGGACCCGAGCGCGTGGCGCCCGTAGAGCGGTCGTAGGCCTCGCCGTCGTCCACGCCGTCCCCGTTGATGTCCTGGTTGTACTGCCTGCCTGCGGCGTTGGGCAGGCCGCCGTCAGCGGTACCGCTGTACTCCAGGACCGCAAGGAGGTCGCCAACGATGGTGACGGCGTGGTCCCTGTCGTCGAGGCCGCTGGGGTCGCCGCTGATGTGGCCGCCGCTGAAGAGGGTGGGGACGGGGACGTCGTACCAGTCCCACTCGTCCGCCGGGTTGGCCGGCGGGCTCAGGCCCGGCTCGGCGCTGTCCCAGCAGGCGTCGCAGTCGGCGTCGTTGGAGAACACACACAGAGCAACGTCATCCGCCGGGTCCAGGGGGTTGGTGCCACGAGCCACCTCTTCACCGTCGGGCACGCCGCCGCCGTCGGTGTCCCTGGCATCCGCCACGCCGTCGCACTGAGGAAGCGCGACTATGTCTGCGCTGTCGGCAGGACACGTACCGTATGTGAGCACCTCCTCGCCGTCGGAGAGGCCATCGCCGTCCGAGTCCGGATTCGCGGCGTCGGTATTGTAGGTGAACACCTCGTCCTCGTCGGTCAGCAAGTCCCCGTCGTAGTCGTCGCCGGGGCTGTCGTGGCAGCCGTCGGTGTCGAGGACGCCATCGAAGTCCTCGCAGGTGTTGATCTCGTTGGCGTCATCGGTGCACGGAATGCCGTCGTCGCCGACGGTGCCATCGGTGCCGGGGCACTGGTCGGTGGAGTCGGGGAAGGGGTCGCCGTCGTTGTTAGGGTCCGGGCAGCCGTCGCCGTCCTGATAGTCGTCGATGTCCTCCGCCACGGTCGGGCAAATGTCCAGGTAGTTGGGGACGCCGTCCATGTCGTCGTCGCCAGTGTCCATGACCGGGATGGGCGCCGTGAACTCCGAGGTGTTGCCGTGGGCGTCGGTAGTTGTGGCGGTCAGCCAGGGGCCGAAGAGGCTGCCCGAGAAGGTGAAGTTGCCGCCGATGCCCGCCACGGCCGAGCCCTCGTAGTACATGCCCTCGTCTTCGTAGTCGGTGTAGATGTCCACCGTGCAGTTGGGACAGGTCGTTCCGGTGACGGGGTTCTGGCCGAGGATGGTGGGAGGCGGGATCTCCCAGTTGCCGCCGTTGATGTTCTCGATGCCCAGGTCCGTGTTGTAGTGAGAGTGGATGGAGTTGCCGCGGATGGTGTTCGCGTAGGTGTTGCCGTACTCGGCGTCGTTCGTCACACCGTCACCGTTGTTGAAGGCGATGACGTTGCCCTCTCCGGGGTTGGGGCCGCCGATGGTGTTTTGGTGAGCGCCTCTCTCCAGCAAGACCCCCTGGCCGTCGTTAGACCACGCGCCGGTGCCGCTTTGGTCGGTGCCGATGAAGTTCCCCATGACCACGAAGCCTGAGGAGTCATCGGTGATCAGGATGCCCGGACCCGCGTTGCCGGAGATGACGTTACCGTCGCCCGGGTTGGGGCCGCCGATGGTGTTGCCGTTGCATCCGTAGACCGCGCCGACGCCGTCAACGTCGTTCATAGTGATCATGTTGCCGATGACGCTGTTGCCGCTGGTCCCGCCGACGGCGAACCCTACGCCACCGCCCGTGTTGAAGGAGATGAGGTTACCGGGCCCGACGGTGTTGTCCTGAGCGCCGGAGTAGATGACTACTCCCACGTCGTTAGGGACGGGGTCGCCGCCCCACCAGCCGGTGCCTATGTTGTTGTTCGTTAGCTGGTTGCCGGTGGTGCCGCCGCCCTGGATGCTCACGCCCCAGTTGGCGTTTCCCGAGATGATGTTGCTGTCGATGGCGTTGTTGTAGGCGCCGTCGCGGATGTCCACGCCGTTGTTGTTGTTCGGCATCGGCCCGCTCGCATCCGGGTTTGTGCCGATGAAGTTGTTGTCGACGCGGTTGCCGTTGGTGCCGGCACCGTTAATGGTGACGCCGGCGTTGCTGTTCCCGGAGATGACGTTTGGGGGACCGCCGGCCTTGCCCGTGCCGATCGAGTTGTCGTGGGCGCCCTGGTCGACGCTCACCCCCGCCCCGCCGTTGGGCAAGGCCGCGGTGCCGTCGGCAGTAATACCGATGAAGGTACCCACCATCAGGTTCTCGTAGCTATCGGGGCCCGAGATCTGCACCCCATGGCCGCCGTTGCCTGATATCACGTTGCCTTCGCGGATGCCGTTGTTGTCGGCGTTCCATATGTTGACGCCGGCGTTCCCGTTCCCCAGGGGAGCGTCGCCGCCGGCGTTGGTGCCGATGAGGTTCTCCGTGAGCGTGTTGCGGCTGGTGCCCGAGTCGCCGGGATTGCCGATGCTCACACCCTGCGCGGCGTTACCGGATATGAGGTTGCCGGCTACGCTGTTGTACTGGGCCTGGCTCCCGATGCCCACGCCGTTCTGTGCGTTCGGCAGCGGGGCGCTGCCGTCGAAGTTGGTGCCGATGTAGTTGTTGATGACGCGGTTGTGGGTGGTGCCCTGGTTCCAGATGTTGACGCCGTCCTGGCTGTTGCCGGAGATGAGGTTGCCCTCGCCGGGGCCCCAGCCGCCCACGGAGTTGGCCCAGGCTCCAAACCATATGCTCACGCCGTGGTTGTTGTTGGGGATGGCGCCGGTGCCGGCCTCGTTCGTGCCGATGCGGTTGCCGATGACCCGGTTGTAGCTGGTGCCCGAGTCCTGGATCCGCACGCCCTCCTGGCCGTTGCCGGAGATCAGGTTGGCCTCGCCGACGCTGCTGCCGCCGATGACGTTGTCCTGGGCTCCGCTGCCTATCTGCACGCCGGCCTGCCCGCCGAGGCCGTCAGTACCGGCCGCGTTCGTGCCGATGTAGTTGCCTATGACCCGGTTGCCCCTGGCGGAGGAGCCCGTGATGTTCACCCCGGACCAGCCGTTCCCCGAGATCACGTTCCTCTCGCCCGGGCCGGAGCCGCCGATGACGTTGTGCTGGGCGTCGTCCCCCAGGCTCACTCCAGTGCTATTGCCCATGGCGCCCGTCCCGCCCGGGCCGGTGCCGATGTAGTTCCCAGTGATGGTGTTGTCACTCGAGTAGAGAGCGATCCCCGAGTCCGAGTTCCCTGCTATGACGTTCCGGTCGGCGCTGGTCGTCCCGCCGATGGTGTTGCCGCCGGCGCCGCTGCCGATAAAGATGCCGTAGCTGTTGGGGTCAGGGCTGGGCGGCGCACCGTCGATGAAGCCGATGTCGTTCCCAGTGAGCTGGTTGCCGCTGGTGCCAGGGTCGGTGATGAGTATCCCGTTGAAGTTGTTTACGATGACGTTGCCCTGGCCAATGGTGTTATTCTGGGCGCCGCCGGTAACCCAGATCCCTGCCCAGCAGTTGCGGATCTCGAGACCCTGGATGACGTTGGCGTTGGAGTTGACCCGGAAGCAACTGGCGAAGAAATCCTGCCCGTATCCATTGACCGTGGCTCCTGTCGTGGAGCCGTCCACCGTGTCGTTGCCCGTGTTCAGCTCCGGCAGGGGGGAGCCCAGGTTGATGGTGGCCGGGAAGACGCCGGCATTGAACTGGATGGTGTCCGACGAGCCGGGACCCGGGGTCCCCGTCAGGTTGTCCTTCTCGTTGGCGGTCAGGTCCCCATCGTTCAGGAGGCCTGTGGCGAGGAGCAGGGCCTCGCGCAGCGTGAGATAGTCGTCGCGGGAATCAGTGTCGTCGGTGCTGTCCACCAGCATGGTGGACGTGCCGTTCGCCAGGGCGGACCGGAGGGACCACGACCCTGCGGCCAGCCCTACAAGGCAGACCAGACCAACGAGCCATAGAAGTCCCCAACTTCTCATTCGAGACGTCATGATGCCCTCCCAGAGCTGCGACGGGGCAACAAGAAAAGGCCCGGCGGGGCCTTGCGTATCCTCGCGGCTCGCGTGGGCCGCGCTTACCTAGCGACGACCGCCACCCCGCCTCGGCTCGTCGCCTGTCATGATTTGGCTTGCTTACAGACTAAACTACAAGCTGATTGTGCGCTTGTCAACAGCGGGGAGGGGGCAACGCGCGATTATTGCGCACCCTGGCTGCAAGCGCAGCAGTGCTGCTCTTCTGGCTCTGGGCCAGTCTCTTCTGCCTACTCGCAGGTTACCTCAGCATCAGCCAGGTCGGTGGGCAGCGGTCGGCCGGGCTCGAGGGTCATGCCCGTCCCGAAGGTAGGGTTGTCGCTGAGGGGCTGGAGGTGCAGGGCGCTGGTGCCGGCCTCGACGCACTCGAGGGTTACGGTGCTGACACTGCCCACGAAATCGGTAGAAGTGAACCCGGCGCAGCCTCCGTAGATGTTGTCGGCGCCCATGGTGGGTGGCGGGCAGACGTCAAGACCGCCGGCCTTCGGGTAGGCGAGGTCTTGATATGCCAGCACCACCGGGTCCCACTCGAGCGTGTACTGGTAAGCCTTGTAGGCGTTGGGAGCCGCTGTGACGACGATATCGACCTCGAAAGACGTACCGTTGGGGACGGTCCTGGCGGCGTCAACAGGCCCTCCCGGCAGGGCGTCGACAGCCATGCCGTTGCTCTCCAGA
>CAZFGZ010000168.1:0-4070 GCA_964518585.1 uncultured Dehalococcoidia bacterium
GGAGGGAAGCGGTGCGGCCGCCAATGCCGATAGGCCGCCGAGCGATAAGGTTTGCTGATACCCGCCAGAAGTGACTGCTGACTAATGACTACTGACTGGCCAGAAGGGACGCATTGACGATGCGGGCCTACTATGCGGAGTGGAAGCTGCTCATGCAGAAGGCGGGGGCCTATGGGGATCCGGTGGTGGTCCACGTAGAGCCGGACCTCTGGGGGTACATGCAGCAGGCCTACGGGGAGGATGCCAGCGCGGCGCCGGTTCGGGTGGCGTCATCAGGGTTTGAGGAGGCAGCGGGCTACCCGAACACGGCGGCTGGCTTCGCCCAAGCGCTGACACACCTGCGGGACGTCTACGCGCCCAACGTCTTGCTGGGCTATCACTTCTCTCAATGGGCGACCGGTGAAGACCTCATTCTCGGCGGGGCGGACCCGGTAGCGACGGCCGACCAGCTCGCGGCCTTCTATCAGTCCCTGGGGGTGAGCTTCGACCTCATCTTCCTCGGCCCCTCCGACCGGGACGCGGCCTACTACGAGATCGTCCGCGGCGATGGTGGTGCTCGCTGGTGGGAGGATGCAGACTACGAGCGCTACCGTGCCTTCCTCGGGCGGCTGGTGGAGAAGACAGGCAAGAGGGCGATGCTCTGGCAGGTGCCGGTGGGCAACACCCTCTACCGGAGCATGGACAACACCTGGGGGCACTACCAGGACAACCGGGTCGAGTACTGGCTGGGGGAGAGGCAGCATCTTGTGGAGTATGCGGAGGCGGGGGTCATAGCCGTCCTCTTCGGGGCGGGGGCCTCCGGCTGCACGGTGTATGCGGACGGGGCCGGAGACGGCATCACCAACCCTCCGCCCATCAACGGGAACGTTCTACAGGCTCAGTACCCTGACGATGACGGTGGCTACCTCCGGCTCCAGGCTGCCCGGTACTACCAGGAGGGACCGGTGTCCTTCGAAGACGGGCCCCCGCCGGCCGACGACACGGACGGGGACGGCTGCGCGGACAGCGAGGAACTGGGGGCCAACCCCGCCCTGGGGGGCACGCGCGACCCCCTGAACCCCTGGGACTTCTACGATGTGCCCGTCCCCACAGCCTTCGGCGGCGGCAGCACCAGGAACAAGGCCGTCGACGTCATCGGCGACATCCTGGCCGTCCTTGAGTACTCCGGCACCTCTGACAACGGGCCTCCCAACAGCGGCCCTGACGGCATCCCTGGCACAGGGGACGACAGGGACTACGACCAGGACAACAACGCCGACACCGTCGAGGACGGCCGCGAGTACGACCGCTCGCCGGGCGCGGTCTGGTCTGATGCGCCCGACGGGCACATCAGCATCACGAGCGACGTGCTGCTGGCGCTGGCGCAGTCGGGCCACAGCTGCGCCGGGCCGCCGTAGTGCGGCGGCACCCGCTGCTCCCGCGGACGGAAGAGCGGCGGCTCCTCGCTCTCGCGCTCGCCGCCGACAAACGTCGTTTCCCGACGCCGGCGGCCGCCAGGGCGAGCGTCATCGACGGAACTCGGCGATGTACTCCGCCCAGCTGAAGCGGCGCAGCCGATCATTGGCGTCTTTGAAGCCGCACTCGTAGAGCTCCTTCTGTCGGTCGAGCCCCAATCCGAAGGCGCTGGTGGACACCCTCAGTGTCCGAAGGCGGGCGGTGCGATATTCGTCATGACCGCTCAGGCGCTTGTCCAGGGCCCCCATCCCTGTGCCGATGACGGCCATGGCCATGTCCAGGAGGCCGCCGATTCCAGCGACGGGCTGCGAGCGCTCGCCGGCTGCTCTCTTGGCCTCATCCAGGAGGAAGCCAAAGGTGGGCCATCGCGGCGACTTGTCCAGACGGTCGAAGAGCCAGATGGGGAAGTTGCTGGAGATGCCGCCATCGACGATAAGCACCTTCTTGCCCTTCTGTCCCATCTCGTCGGCCCGCTGCTGGCCATCCTTCTGGTTGAGGTGGAGTCTGTACGGAGTGAACACAAACGGAATGGCCATGCTCATGCGCACGGCGTGGGCCACAGGCCAGCAGTCTCTCACGTCCTGAGGGGTGAGCTGGCCAGCATCCCTGCCCGTCATCTGACGCGCCAGCTCCCAGGGCTCCCAGTACCAGGGGAGATCATCGGGCAGGATGACCGGGGTGCCTCGAGAGATGTCGGTGGCCACGACCCTCAGACGGTAAGCCTGCGCCTTGGGGTCGGCTGCGGCCCCGGGGTTATGCAGATCCCCGAAGGTCAGGTCCCCGCCGTCCGATGCTAGCTTCTCTCGCATCACCTTGAGAAACTCGCCGCCCTCTATCAGGCCTTTCCGCAGGACCAGATGAGGCAACAGGGGAAGGACGAGATAGTACCACTTGCGAAAGCAACGAAGCCCCGGCAGGTACTTGACGTCCACGAGGCGGGATAGGTCGTTCCCTGTCAGGATCTCCCAGATCTCCGCAGAGCTCTTGCCAGCAGCCAGAAGGGACGCCACGATGGCGCCTCCCGAGGTGCCACCCAGCAGGCTCCAACGAAGGCCCAGTCGTTCGACGGCGCGGGCGGCCCCGATCTGGGCGATCGCCTTCGCGCCTCCGCCCTCGAAGACGCCGTCTACCCACCGCTCGCGATTCTCCGTTCCCAGGAGGCGCTCCAGGTCTATCGGTGGGTCAGGCTCGCCCACGTCCGGCGGCTCTTCAGGCGGCGCTTGCCGGCGGGTCACGCGGGCTACGATCCACGCAGGCACGGCCGCGATCCAGAGCAGTGGAACCAGAACGAGGCCCACGGCCATGAGCACAACGGCCAGCAGTAAAATGGGGACGATCATCGCGAGTGAGAGAATTGGCTTCACCATCGCTTTGCACTCCCTTCTGATCTAGGACGTGTCGAACGTGGTGGCGACGCCGGCGTTGCCTCGGAAGCTTGCGCGGACTGAGCGATCTTGTAACGGCTTGAGAATAATGTCAATGCGGCGGGGCCTGGAGGGTTCGGTTCGTTTTCGGGGGTCTGGCGCTCGGGGCGAGCGTGGGCTCGGAAGGTCAGGGCTTGACGTGGTTTCGAGGTAGAAGTAGCATCCTGTTCACTATCGTTCGATTCTCTCACAAAAGGAGACCGCCGCCATGCCCAGCCTGAGATCGGTGTTCACCAACCTCAGCGCGCCGATGCCTCTGAGCCGCAAGCTGCAACGGCTCGTCGCAAACAACTGGACGAAGATCCGTACTCGGAGCAGATGTTGCGGCCATCCGGGCGAGCCCGGGTGCTGAGAAGTAGACACCAGCTCGGGTGCCGAGCGCGAGCCTGAGTGAGTTTTCTCGCGGGGCGTGAGTAGTCTGCCACTCTCTCCAACATCTGCAGTCACGCGATTCCGGCAAGGAGGGTAACCGATGGCGCAGCAGACGGACAGTACCTACGGACGGCTCCGGGTCTTCAACGCAGCGATGGGGGCGCTGCACCTGCTCCAGGGCGTGGCGATGCTGATCCTGAGCACCGCCTACACTCTGCCGCTCAATCAGACCTTCTTGAACTCAGAGCGCATCAGTACCCAGACGACGACTGTGTTCAACATCCGCCTGGGTCCGATGGTGGCGGCGTTCCTTCTGATCTCCGCCATCGCCCACTTCCTGCTGGCTTCGCCTTGGCTCTATCCCTGGTACGTGAGGAACCTGAAGCTAGGGATCAACTACCTGCGCTGGTACGAGTATGCGCTCAGCTCATCCGTCATGATCGTTGTGATCGCGATGCTGTCGGGCATGTTCGATCTCCCGAGCCTGGTGCTGCTCTTCGCCCTCAACGCCACGATGATCTTCTTCGGGCTCATGATGGAGGTCCATAACCAGACTACGGAGCGGACCAACTGGACCGCGTTCGTTCTCGGCTCCTGGGCGGGTGTCGTGCCGTGGATTATCGTCGGCTGGTACTTCGGGGGAGCCGCGGTCAACACGAGCGTGCCGACATTCGTCTACGGGATCATCATCTCGTTGTTCGTGTTCTACAACGTCTTCCCGATCAACATGTTCCTTCAGTACAAGAGGGTTGGGAAGTGGCGGGACTATCTGTTCGGAGAGCGCGTGTACATCCTGCTGAGCCTGTTTGCGAAGTCGGC
>CAZFGZ010000168.1:4170-5270 GCA_964518585.1 uncultured Dehalococcoidia bacterium
GACTATGTCCCGCACCGGATGAACAACAGGTATGCCCTCGATGGCCGGGACCCGGACGTCTACAGCGGCACGTTCTGGGTTCTCGGGCGGTGTGACCGATCTCTTGGCTCTCAGAGCAAGGAGGCAACCCTATGCGCGTTGTGATCACGGGTGGCACAGGACTGATCGGCCGAGCTCTGGCAAAGAACCTGGGCACCGACGGGCACGACGTTATCGTGTTGACCCGGGCGCCTGAACGGGCGGGCACGCTCCCGGCCGGCGTACATGCGGAACGCTGGGACGGCCGGACGGGCGCCGACTGGGCTCCCCTGGCCGACGGCGCCGACGCGATAGTCAACCTGGCGGGTGAGAACCTCGCGGAACGGCGCTGGACAGCCGAACACAAGCGGCGCATCCTCGAGAGCCGGCTGAACGCCGGACGGGCGGTGGTGGAGGCGGTGGAGGTGGCGACCCGCAAGCCGCGTGCCGTCGTTCAGGCGTCGGCGGTCGGCTACTACGGTGCCCACGGCGACGAGGAGGTCACGGAGGAGACGGGGCCCGGACAGGACTTCCTCGCCGGAGTCTGCCTCGAATGGGAGGCTTCTACCGGACCAGTGGAGGGCCAGGGTGTGCGGCGGGCAATTGCACGAAGCGCCGTCGTGCTCGCCTCCGAGGGCGGGTCGCTGACGCGGATGCTGCGTCCGTTCAGGCTCTTCGTCGGCGGACCGCTGGGGAGCGGACGGCAGTGGTTCCCATGGATCCACATCGGGGATGAGGTCGCCGCTCTGCGCTTCCTGATCGAGAACGAGAGCGCGAGCGGCGCGTTCAATCTGAGCGCGCCCAATCCGGTCACAAACGCTGAGTTCAGCCGGGCGCTAGGACGGGTGCTCGGGCGGCCCGCGTTCATGAGGACACCCGCCTTTGTCCTGCGGCTGGTCTTCGGAGAGGTGGCGACGGTCCTGGTGGAAGGCCAGCGGGTCGTGCCGCGGCGGCTGCTGGACTCCGGCTTCGCCTTTCGCTTCCCCGAGGCCGCCGAAGCCCTGCGGAGCCTGCTAGCATAGGCTATCGCGACGGGTTGCGACGGAGTCCTACCTCTGGTCCTTGCCCCTCAGGTAGTCGAT
>CAZFGZ010000169.1:0-5264 GCA_964518585.1 uncultured Dehalococcoidia bacterium
GGCAGGATTCGAACCTGCGTAGCCCGTCAGGGCGGCGATTTTACAGACCGCTGGTATTAGCCACTCACCCACCCCTCCACGGTATCGGTGAGCGCCCTCCGTCTCGATGCTTGACTGGAGCCCGAGAGGGGATTCGAACCCACTAACCTACCGATTACAAATCGGTTGCGCTACCATTGCGCCACTCGGGCTCATCCCTCCGCGCACCAGGCCTAACAAAATTAGGCCCCCGATGCATCGGGGCTCACGCGTATCGTAGTATAGGCGGCCCGTCGAGAAAAAGTCAAGCGAAAGCTGCCCATGAAGCGCGTGCGAAAGTCCGCCCGTGGGCGCTCCACCATCCCGCCGCCGGAAGCGGCGTCGCACAGCGTGCCGGTGGGGCAGAGACGACATCAGCGAGAGCTTGACATTCCTTGGCACTGTCATACAATGCTGCGGGGGTTGGAGATGACGCTAGGCGAGGATCGTATGGCCGAGCTGAGGTCCCTAGCCGGTCCTCACCTCGAGCCGGGCGAGCAAGTGTTGAGCGGAGCTCTGGGGCAGGTTCTCCCGTCGGCATGGGTAATCCTTCTGGGTATTATCCTGTACGTCATGTTGACCAAGTCGTGGCAACTGGTGTTGACTGACCGGCGCCTTCTGGCGATAAGGGTGGGCAGCTTTCGCTGGCGCTGGCTGCAGCCGACGGGCGAGACCCTCTCCTTCCCCTGGAGCGAGATGGTCAGCGTGCAACTCGAGAGAAAGCAGCTGGCAGATGCCCTCAGCTTCTCTACGGGCCGGGACAAGATCACTTATCAGAACCTGCGCAAATGCAACGTCGAAGCTTTGCGTGCCGCCCTTCGCTCCGTACGCCCCGACCTGTTCCCGGCCTAGCTCGGGCGTGCTAGCGTCAGCTTCGAAGCGCCATCCTGGCTCTGCCGCTCCAGGGGGGCGCTGAGCGCCTCCTCGTCGTCCTTGCCGGTGACGATTGGTCTCGGGCCGCTGCGATCAGTGGCCAGGCCTTGTCCCTGCTGGCGTCCTCTGCGATCCCTGCGCCCCGCGTGGCCAGAGGGCTCGGACCGGACCGTCTGGGAAGCTGGCGAGAGGCCCACAGGCCTCACACAGAGGTGGCTGCTGGCTGCCGAGCGTGGATTCGAACCACGACTTCGGGCTCCAAAGGCCCTCGTGCTACCATTACACCACTCGGCAGCGGGTCCGCACGATGTAGGCTGTCAGGCGCCGGCAGCGTCGGGACGAGATGTGTATGTCCCGCCCCGTCCGCCTGCGCTGCCTTGAGCTGGTGCCGAAGGCCGGGATCGAACCGGCACGGGAGTTGCCTCCCAACAGTTTTTGAGACTGTCGCGTCTACCTATTCCGCCACTTCGGCGCAAACGGAAGGGCCGCCCGTATCATGCTATCCAGCGCGCACGAGGCCGTCAAGCGCGCGGGCGGCACGCGGCTTCGAGCTTGAGCGCTCCGTGGGCGGCCGAGCCACCCCTCGCGGGCTCCTGGGTCCTTTGGCCGAGCGGCGCGGGCTGAATGGCCGTTGCTCCACGGACGCACGCGTGCGGATGATGGGCTGGGTACTATCTCAGAGGAGGTCGCAATGTCTCCCCCGCCGCGCCGTCGCAACCTGGCCGTCCGCTCACGTCAGTCCGCCGCCTGGGAGGAGCGCTACCGCGAGAGATGGCGCTGGGACAGGGTCGGCTGGGGCAGCCACTGCGTCGATTGCTACCCGACGAACTGCCCCTTCCGGGTGTACGTTCGCGACGGCGTGGTGGCGCGGGAGGAGCAGTCAGGCAGCTTCCGCACCATCGAGCAGGGGGTGCCGGACATGAACCCGGCGGGGTGCCAGAAGGGGGCATCCTGGAGCCAGCTCCTCGACGGCCAGGAGCGCGTCCTCCACCCACTCAAGCGCGCGGGCGAGCGCGGCGAGGGGAAGTGGCAGCGCATCTCCTGGGACGAGGCGCTTACGGAGATCGCCGAGGCGATGCTCGACGCCATTCAGGAGGTCGGGCCGGAGTCCATAGTCCGCGTGGGCAGCCCCGGCGAGGGCGGAACCCAGAGCATCATCCTGGCGGGCGCGGTGATGAACCGCCTCGGGGGTACCGTCACCGACATCCAGGCCGAGATCAACGACTTCAACCCCGGCCTCTACATCACCTTCGGCAAGTTCGACCCGGTGGCGAGCGTGGACGATTGGTTTCACTCGGAGCTGCTCATCACCTGGGCCAACAACCCCGTCTTCAGCGCGATCCCCTGGTATCACTACGCGACGGAGGCCCGCTACAACGGCGCCGAGCTGGTGACCATCGGTCCGGACTACAGCCCGTCGGCCGTCCACGCGGACCGCTTCGTGCCGGTCCGTATGGGGAGCGACGCCGCACTGGCCCTCTCGATCTGCCAGGTGCTCGTCGAGGAGGGGCTGGCGGACTGGCCCTTCGTACAGGAGCAGACGGACCTGCCGCTCCTCGTCCGCAGGGACAGCCGGCGCTACCTCCGCGCGTCCGATGTGGAAGAGGGCGGCCGTGAGGACCAGTTCTACGTGTACGACGCGAGGGCCGGGCGCATCGTCGAGGCCCCGCGCGGCACCCTCGACCTCGGCGGGGTTGACGCTGCCCTGGAAGGCAGCTATCGGGCGCGCCTCGCCGACGGCGGCGATGCGGAGGTGACGCCTGTCTTCGCCCTCCTCCGCCAGCGGCTGGAGGCCTACCGCCCCGAGGAGGCCTCGAAGGTCTGCGGGGTGAGCCCGGAGGTCATCAGGCTGCTGGCGCGCAAGATAGCCCGTCGCAAGACCCGCATCCTGCTAGGGTGGACCACCGGCAAGTCATACCACGGCGACCTGATGGAGCGGGCGATCTGCCTGGTGCTGGCCCTCAGCGGCAACTGGGGCAGCAAGGGAACGGGCACCCGTAGCTGGGCCGTGGGCATGTTCGACGGGATGTTCCTCTTCTTGGCCAAGGCTGCCCCCGGCCAGGAGGCGACGGCCCAGTTGGTGGCCGCTCAGCGGGCCATGCTGGACGCGGCGAAGGCGGCCGACCCCGGCACCACCGACGAGATCGCCCTCGCGGAGCTCGCCTACGCGGCAGCGCGGATGGGCGGGATGATCGCGCCCGCGCTGTTCTGGTACTACCACTGCGGCTACCGCGAGGTCTGGAACCGGCCCGAATGGAACGACCCGGCCATGCCGCGCTCGTTCGACGCCTACGTGCAGGAGGCGCTCAGCAACGAGTGGTGGGTCGGGTCCGATCAGCTCCTGGAGGGCAGGCCGCCCCGCGTCCTGTTCGAGATCGGCGGTAACCTGCTGCGCCGTCAGCGAGGCGGCCAGAACCTGCTCCTCCGCCACCTCTGGCCCAAGCTGCGCCTCATCGTCAGCATGGACTGGCGCATGACCACCACCGGGCTCTACTCCGACTTCGTTCTGCCGGCTGCGCAGCACTACGAGAAGACGAACTTCTGCTACACCAGCGCCCACGTGCTCAACCTCACACTGTCCGACCGGGTGGTACCGCCGGCCGGCGAGGCGAAGTCGGAGTGGGAGTTCAGCCTCCTGCTGGCGAAGAAGGTCGAGGAGAGCGCCAAGGCCCGCGGCTTGCTGGAGTATCAGACCCGCGCGGGCATGACCATCAGGCTCGAGGGCCTCTACGACGCTATCACCATGAACGGCGCCTACGCCGACGAGGACAAGGCGATGGACGAGATGGTGCGCGACAGCGTGGTCGCCGGCACCCTGCCCGAGGGGACGACGCTGGAGACCATGCGCGAGAAGGGCCACGTTCGCTTCACGGATTGGGGGGTGTCACCCATGGCGCTCGCCCAGGCCTCGGACCTGAAGCCCGACGAGACCCACAGCCCCTTCCGCTGGCACACCGAGAAGAAGATGCCTTTCCCTACCCTCACGCGCCGCGCGCAGTTCTACGTCGACCACGCCTGGTTCCTGGAGGCGGGCGAGGAGCTGCCCATGCACAAGGAGGGCCCCTCGCTGGGCGGGGACTACCCCCTGTCGATCACCGGCGGCCACCCCCGCTGGAGCGTCAACTCCATGAACATGACGAACCGGGTCATCCTGAACACGCACCGGGGCGAGCCCTTCGTGATGGTGAACCCGCGGGACGCCGAGGCCAGGGGCATCGAGAACGGCGAGACGGTGCGGGTGTACAACGACGTCTCCTCGATGAACATCGAGGCGAAGGTGTCGCCGACGGTGCGGCCGGGGCAGGTGATCATCTACAACGGGTGGGAGCCGTACCAGTTCCGCCGCTGGACCGACACGTCGAACGTGGAGCCGGGGATGGTGAAGTGGCTGCACCTGGCGGGGGGCTACGGCCACCTGCGCTATCGGGCGATGCACTGGCAGCCGATGCCGATCGACCGGCACATCCGGGTGGAGATGGCGAAGGTGGGGTGAGGCAGCCCCTGCAACACCTCCCTGCCTTCGGCGTTATTGGTTTGGTGGGGCAGCGCACCTCAACATACAAGCACTAATGTTGCGAATCAGGGGTTAGCGCGGCCCCATTCTATTTAGCATCCCTCATCGCAGCCGATACTTCTTTGCCGGGCCTTCCGGGCTGGTTGGGGATGTCCTGTCGCCTGCCTGGGAGTCCGGCTTCTTATTGTCTGCGCGCGCCAGGTGAGCTAGACTGGAAGTGAGCCTTCGGAGGAGTGGACGCTGGGATGCGGACTGGCTCCTTCCGGGGTTCACCCGGCCGTCAGGCCCCTCCCTCCCAACCAGGGCCTGGCGGCCTCCCCATTGGCTCCGTTCAGGCCGCGCGGCAACGCGGCCCGCTCATGGGCTGGAACGCAACGAGAAAGCGCACGACCGCGATCCCTTCGCAGCCATGCGCCTGGTTGTCGGCTGGAGCGGAAGACGAGGTTCGAACTCGCGACCCCCTCCTTGGCAAGGAGGTGCTCTACCGCTGAGCTACTTCCGCCTGATGTGGGCCTATTATAGCGGACGACGCAGGCCCTAGCAACGCCCTGTGCCAGGGTCCTGAAGGGGCCCGGCGCCGCCGGGCCGGCCACGTCGCGCGCCGCCGGACGCGGCGGCGGCTCGCGGCCTCATTGTTAGAATCTGGGGGACACCCCCAGACCCCCGGCAGAGGGGGCAGGCCCCCTCTGCACTCCCCCAGGGTCGTGTCAGGTTATTCTGTTGATGAGCATCAACCCGCGGAATGGTTCGGAAAACCCGCACCCACCGGAAATGAACCAATCACTGCCAGGATACTAAGAAGGCCGCCGCCGGGCCGGCCACGTCGCGCGCCGCCGGACGCGGCGGCGGCTCGCGGCCT
>CAZFGZ010000170.1:0-5214 GCA_964518585.1 uncultured Dehalococcoidia bacterium
TCAAGGACATGGCCCTGGTGTCGTCGTATGGCCCGCACCTCGGCGAGGAGGACCCGCTGCGGGGGACGCAAGGCTCCGGCACGATCTTCCTGGCCTCCTGCAACCTGGCCTGCGTCTTCTGCCAGAACTGGGAGATCTCGCAGGCACGGGTGGGGCAGGAGGTGAGAGAGGAGGAGCTGGCGACGATGATGCTGGACCTCCAGCAGCGGGGCTGCCACAACATCAACTTCGTGTCGCCCTCGATCTACGTGCCGCAGATCATCGGCGCGGCCCACTACGCCGCCCGCAAGGGGCTGCGGCTGCCGTTCGTGTACAACACGGGCGGCTACGACTCGCCGGAGTCGCTGCGGCTGCTGGACGGCATCATCGACATCTACATGCCGGACGCCAAGTACTCCGACGACGCCGTGGCGGGCAGGCTGTCCCTGGTGAAGGACTACTGGGAGGTGAACAGGGCCGCGCTGAAGGAGATGCACCGCCAGGTGGGGGTCCTCCAGATGGACGAACGCGGGATCGCGACGCGCGGCGTGCTCGTTCGACACCTGGTGCTCCCGGAGGGGCTGGCGGGCACACGGGAGGTCGCGCGCTTCCTCGCCCGCGAGCTGTCGCCGGACACGTACGTCAACGTGATGGCCCAGTACCGGCCAGACAACAAGGCCGCCAAGTACCCGCCTCTCGACCGGCGGGTGCGTGCGGAGGAGGTGGCTCGGGCTCAGGAGATCGCGCGGGGGGAGGGCCTCCACCGCTTCGACGAGCGCCGCTCGAGCATGGCGCCCCTCATCTGGCTTCCGCGCTGATGCTGCCCGACGAACTCCGCGCGGCCCACGAGTACGACCGCTGGATGGTGGCGCGCGACCCCCACGCCGTCCTCATGCGCTTCCTGATGAGCGTCCCCGGGATGATCCTGGTGAACACCCCTGCCTTCCGGCTGCCGGAGGAGCTGCGGGTCCGGCGGGGGCATCGCGTCCTCGACCTGGGGTGCGGGCGAGGCAGCCTGCTCCGGCTCCTAGCCGCGCGCGCCCGCTTGAAGGTGATGCCCGTGGGCCTCGACGCGTCGCGCGAGATGCTGAGGCTGGCTCAAGGGACCATGCGCAAGACGGGCGAGGCGCCGGTCCACCTGACGCTGGGGCTAGCCAGCCAGGTGCCCTTCGCGGCGGGCACATTCGATCTGGTGATCTGCGCCCACCTGTTCAAGTACCTGTCGGACGGAGAGCTGCGTCGCTGTCTGCTGGAGATCCGCCGCGTGCTGAAGCCGGGCGGGCTGTGCATGGCGTGGGAGTTCGCCCCGACGGGCTCGCGGCTGCTCGATCGCTTCAACCGCCGGGTGCTCTCGCGCGGCTCGACGCCGCTGAGGCTGCGCACGTACCGTCAGCTGCAGCGCCTGGCCTCGGAGTGCGAGTTCGACTGGATCGATAACGCCGGCCTGCGCCCCTTCCTGCTGCCGCCTATCCCTCGGGTCTCTATCCTTCTGGGCAAGGCGCCGGAGGGGTGGTACGAGCGTCTGGCTCAGGCAGGCATCCGGGTCAAGGGCCCTCAAGGCCGCGTACCAAGGGCCGGTGACGGCTAGGCAGGGGGAACGTAGAGGCGGTGGCGGCGGATGTACTCCTCCACCGGGGCGGGCACGAGATAGCGCAGGCTGTCACCCGCTGCCGCCCGCGCTCGCAGATCGGTGGCGCTGATGTCCATGCGGGGCATGTCGAAGGTGACGAGCTTCTGCGAGATACCGGGGGCGGCCCGCTCCAGCGCTGCCACATCGGATGATTGCCAGGAGCCACGGGGCGCGACCGCCAGGTAGGCCTGGGCGATGATGCGGCCCGGGTCCTTCCAGTGAGGCAGGTCCTCAAGCGCATCCTCGCCTACGATGAAGTAGAGCTCAGTGCCCGGGCCCCGCTCCCGCCGCACCTGCTCGAGCGTGTCCGCGGTGTATGACGGGCCGCTCCCCTCCAGCTCGAGGGTGGACACCTCAAACGCGGGGTTGTCCGCCACAGCCAACCGCACCATTGCCAGGCGGTGCTCGCCGGGGGCGATGGGCTGGCCGGCCTTGCGCCAGGGGTCGCCCGCCGGGACGAACACTACCCGCTCCAGCAGCAGGCACCGCCGCGCCTCCTCAGCCAGCACGAGATGCGCCAGATGGATGGGATCGAAGGTGCCGCCGAGGACGCCCAGCCTCATCCTTCCCACTCCATCTCGACCTCACCGAACCATACATGGTCACCGAGGCGCACCCCTGCCCGACGCAGCGCAGCCATGACGCCCATACGACCGAGCCGCCGGTGTAGCTCGACCCTTGCCTCGTCGCTGTCCAGGCCGAGCATCTGCACAAGGGTGACGGGCTCATCACCCGCGACCCTGAACCCCCCTCTGACCCTGGTGACGGTGAACTGCGGGCGCCTGGGCTCCGGGCGGAGCAGCGGCAGCTCGCGCTGCACCGGGGCGCTGTCCTCCTCGCGGACGGCCGCAGCCATCGCCCTGATCAGCTCCTGGACGCCCTCGCCTGTCGCCGCTGAGATGAAGTACGGGCCGCCGTCCTCCCCTGCAAGCGTTCGACGCAACCCGTTGCGCCGGGCTCGCACCTCCGGGAGGTCCAGCTTGTTGACGGCCACTAGCTGCCTCTTCTCCAAGAGCGGGCCAGCGAAGGCTCCCAGCTCGCGGTCGAGCGCCTCGCGGTCCGCCGCGGGGTCGGGCCGTGAGCCATCCAGCAGGTGCACCAGGACGCGCGCCCGCTCCACATGCCGCAGGAACTCGAGCCCCAGGCCAGCACCCTCATGCGCCCCCTCGATCAGGCCCGGGATGTCGGCCACTACGAAGGCATCGTTCCCGGTCTCCACCACGCCCAGATGTGGCTCTAGCGTAGTGAACGGATAGGCGGCTACCTTGGGCCGCGCCCGGCTCACGGCTCGCAGCAGGGTTGACTTGCCAGCGTTGGGCAGGCCGATGATGCCTACGTCTGACAGCAGCTTGAGGTCGAGCAGCAGCCTGCACTCCTCACCCTTCTGGCCTCTCTCCGCGATGCGGGGCGCCTGCTTCGTGGAGGTAGCGAAGCGGGCGTTGCCCTTCCCTCCCTTGCCCCCGGTCGCCGCCACCACCCTTTGCCCCTCCACTGTGAGATCGGCGAGCAGCGTATTCGCGCCGTGGCCATCGCTCTTCCACACCGCCGTGCCCAGCGGTACGCCTATCACGATATCCTCACCGTTCCTGCCATGCCTCTTCGCCGACGCTCCACCCTTCCCAGCCTCTGCCCTGTAGAATCTGCGCCGACGGAAGGCCGCCAGCGTCCTCATACTGCGATCCGCCACCACCACTACAGACCCTCCGTGGCCGCCGTCGCCACCATCGGGCCCGCCGCGCGGCACGAACTTCTCCCTACGGAAGCTAACCGCTCCCGCTCCTCCATCACCACCAGTGCACAATATCTCTACTTCATCAATCACAGCACAATCATTATATCGACATCATGTGTATGCCGGAGCGGCCTAGTCTTAGTATTCAGGGTGGGGGAATGGTGGGATAGCATGAGGGGTGAGTGGGAAGCAGGAGGGCCTACGAGGCCTGCTGGTGGAGGAGGGAGAGGAGGTGATCGATGTCCTGCTGAGTCTGGGGGAGGCTGGTGACCTCGCGCTCGATGCGGCGGCAGCCCTGGAGGATGCTGCTGTGGTCGCGGCCGCCGAGGAGGGCGCCGATCTGGTGGAGAGATTGTTGGCTTTCGTGGCGAAGCAGGTACATGGCGACGTGGCGGGTGTAGGACGTGTGGCGCTTGCGGCTCGGGCCGGTGAGCTCTTGGGGTGGGATGTCGAAATGGCGGCAAACCTGGGCGATGACGTCTTGAGGCGAGGGGGCTTGATGGGGACGGGAGGTGAAGGGCTTGAGGGCGCGGAGGGCGAGCTCTCTAGAGGGGGGCTGACGCGTGAGGGTGGCGAGGGCGATGACGCGGTTGAGGCCGCCCTCGAGGTCGCGGACGCTCTGGGTAGGGCTGTGGGCGATGAGAGTGAGAACCTCCGGGGACAGGTCGACGGGGAAGGCAGCGGCCTTGGCGCGGAGGATAGCAAGGCGGGTTTCGGGACCGGGCGGGTGCAATGGGGCGAGGAGGCCCCAGTGGAGACGGGAGCGGAGGCGCTCGACCAGGCTGGAGAACTCGCTGGGCGGGCGATCGCAGGAGACGACGATCTGCTTGTCGGCGTTGTGGAGGTCGTTGAAGGTGTGGAAGAACTCGTCTTGGATCTTGGGCTTGCCCTCGAGGAACTGGAGATCATCCAGGAGAAGCAGGTCGCACTGACGATAGCGGGCGCGGAAGGCGTCGAGGGAGTGGGCTTGGAGGGATGTGACGAAGTCGTTGACGAAGCGCTCGGCTGAGGCGAGGACGGGGTGGAGGCTCTCGCTGAGGGCGAGGTGGCCGACGGCGTGCAGGAGGTGGGTCTTGCCGATGCCCGGGGGCCCGTAGAGGACGAGCGGGTTGTGGGAGGGTGTCGATCCGAGGGCGGCTTTCTGCGCGGCGTCCCAGGCGAGGCGGTTCTCGTCGCCTGGGATGAAGGAGGAGAACGTGAAGCGCGGGTGGAACGGCGATGGAGCGGGGGCGACGGACGCAGGCTGATCGGTCTGGGGTAGCGGCGTGGCGTGAGGCGAGGGGGCAGTGCCCATGACCTCGAAGCGGACGGAGACCTGGAGACCGAGGAGGCTGGCTAGCGTCTTGGCGATGAGGGGCCGGAGGCGGGTGCGCAGCCATTCAGTGGCGAAGTCGGAGGCCGCGCCGACGACGAAGGTGCCATCGCTGAAGCGGAGGCCGACGGTGCCCCGGAGCCAGGTGTCGTAGTTGGAGCGGGTGACCTGGAGTTCGAGCTGGCCGAGGGCTGTTTCCCACACGGCGTGTGGGGAAGAGTTGGTCATCGCGAGCACCTGCGGGCTGCGCCCGGCCGGGAGCTGGTGGCGGGAGGGGACAAAGATCCCCCGGCCGGGCGCGCGCAAACCCGGTATAGTATGTACGAACGCGAGCTATGGTATGTGTCCAGGAGCCTTGGAGAGGCAAACAGGCATTTCGCCGCCAGAACGCCTGCCGGGACAAAACCCGGGACCGGAGGGCGGCTCCCCAGTGACGGGCCACCAACGGCTTGTGGACAGCGCGAGCATAGCAATGACCCGTCCGCCCCGCAAGCCCATTATGGCGACTTCGGGGGGAAAATCTGCCGCCCTTTCCCAAACATCAGTTGTGGGGGCGTTGCT
>CAZFGZ010000171.1:0-5210 GCA_964518585.1 uncultured Dehalococcoidia bacterium
GGGGTGTCCCCCCAGATTCTAAGAATGAGGCCGCGAGCCGCCGCCGCAGGCGGCGCGCGACGTGGCCCGCTCAGCCGCAGGCTTTCTCGGCGCCCCGCCAGCCTCTACACTAGGTTCCGGACTCCCGTTCAGATCACCGCTCACCTGCGCCAGGAGGCGCAGCGCATGACATCTCCCAAAGCCTGGCTCGCCTGGAGCAGCGGCAAGGACAGCGCCTGGGCCCTGCATCTCGCACGGCAGTCAGGCGAAGTCGAGATCGTCGGCCTCCTGACCACCGTCACCGACGCCTTCGCCCGCGTCTCCATGCACGGCGTACGCGAGACCCTCCTCGACGCCCAGGCCGACGCCCTCGCCCTCCCCCTCCACCGCGTCCATATCCCCACGCCCTGCTCCAACGAGGCCTACGACGCCGCCATGCGCGCCGCCCTCGAGCACGCCAGGGCCGAAGGCGTCACCCAGGTCGTCTTCGGCGACATCTCCCTCGCCGATGTCCGCGCCTACCGTGAGGCCCGCCTGCGCGAGGTCGGCATGGCCGCCCGCTTCCCCCTCTGGATGCGCGACAGCGCCTCCCTGGCCCGCGACATGATCCGCGGCGGCCTCCGCGCCCTCCTCACCTGCATCGACCCGCGCAAGCTCCCCCCCGACCTCGCCGGCCGCCCCTTCGACGAGACGCTCCTCGCCTCTCTACCCGAGTCCATCGACCCCTGCGGCGAGAACGGCGAGTTCCACACCTTCGTCTGGGATGCCCCCATCTTCACCCGCCCCATCGCCGTCCGCCCCGGCCACACCGTCGAGCGCGACGGCTTCCTCTTCACCGACCTCCTCCCGCCAGACACCCATCGCCGCAACCGATAACTCCCGCTCCGTTCCCCCGCCCCCGCCACACCAGCGCCCTCGCCTCACCCCCGTCATTCTGAGCGAAGCGAAGAATCTCGCCCACGGAGACCCGCCCCCCCGCAGCGGAACGTCTCCGCCCTCAGCCTCACCCGTCCGAGCATTCTGCCGCCGCGCAGCGGCCGGGGGGCGTGGGGGGTGTCCCCCCAGATCAAAACGTTGGGGCCGCGAGCCGCCGCCGCAGGCGGCGCGCGACGTGGCCGGGTCGGCGGCAGGCTTTCTCGGCCCCCGCCACAACAGACTCCAGCATTGGAGGATTCTAATCCGGCCTTAATCAACCTTTAAGCCTCAAAGTGTAGCATTAGGCCGTCGTAGGCGCCGATCAGCAAAGCGGCAGTCGGCGGCAACAAACCGGGGAACCACGCGCGCCACCGCTCATTCCGCCGAAGGAGACGCAAGATCGCCGAGAACACTGGCTTCCCCGTCGGCAGTGCGGGCCTAGCCCTCTGGCCAGCCCAGGCCCGACAAGCGGCCGCGGCCTGGATCCGTAGCCGCTGGGTCGCCTGGTCTCTGCTCGTCAGCGTTGTGCTGCTCTCTCTCGCCCTGAACGCCTGGGGCCTCTCCAAAGCTGGCTACGGAAACACGTACTACGCTGCGGCCGTCCGCTCGATGACGATGTCGTGGAAGAACTTCTTCTTCGGCGCTTTCGACCCGGGCGGGTTCATCACCGTGGACAAGCCGCCGGCCTTTCTCTGGGTAGGAGCGCTGTCTGCCCGCATCTTCGGCTACTCGGACTGGTCGATCCTTCTGCCCAGCGCCATAGCCGGCGCCGCGAGCGTCGGCCTGCTGTGGTTCATCGTGCGGCGCTACTTCGGCCTGACGGCAGCGACGATAGCGGCGCTGGCCCTCGCGCTCACGCCGATCTCCGTCGCCGTCAACCGCCTGAACCTCCCCGAGCCGTTCCTGATCCTCGCCTTGGTTGGAGCGGCGGGCGCCGTCCTGCGCTCGCTCGAAAGCCGCCGCTGGTGGGCCTGGACAGCGCTCGCCGGCTTCCTCGTCGGCGTTGCCTTCAACATCAAGATGCTGGACGCCTGGATCCCGGGCCCCGCGCTGGCCCTCGCCCTCGTTGTCGCCGTGCCGACCATATCGCGAGCCTCGGCGCGACAACTGCTCGCCCGGATGGCCGTGCTCGGAGCCGTCACCCTGGTCGTTTCGGCCTCATGGATGGTTGTCGTCGATGCCTGGCCCGCCTCCGACCGGCCCTACGTCGGCGGCAGCACCGACAACACCGTGCTCGACCTCGCCCTGGGGTACAACGGCTTCAACCGGGTGGAAGGCCAGGTCAGCGGTGGATCTCCCCGGCCGGCATCCAACACCGGCCAGGCGCGGCGCCTACCAGACGGCACTGATGGTGGGCAAACGCTCATCCCCGGCGGACAGCCTCTGCAACCGGGAGCACCGGGACTGCCCGGCGGCGTTCAAGCTCCCGGCGGACAGCCCCCGCCCGGGCCCACAGGCTCGCCGGGAGGCTTCCGAGGCCCCGGAGGCATCATCGCGGGAATCCCCGGCCTTCTCAGGATGTTCGACGACGCGAATGGGGGCCAGATCGGCTGGCTGCTGCCGTTCGCGCTTGGTGGTGGCCTCGTCGCGCTCTGGTCCTGGCGGCGAGACCCCGTGCGGCGCGCCTTCGCGGTACTGTTCCTCGGCTGGGTCGCCCTCTACGGAGGCATCTACTCCTACGCCCAGGGCATCTATCACGCCTACTACACGTCGACGATGGCCCCCGGTGTCGCGGCCCTCGTCGGCGTGGGGGCCGTCGCCGTCGCAAACGCCGTCCGACGCGACCGGCGGTGGCTGATCGCGCTCGTCGCCCTCGTCGCCCTCACCGTCTGGGCGCAGCTGGTGATAGCGGGGCGCACGCCCGACTTCTACGGCTGGGTTCGCCCGCTCACCGTAGTGACCGCGCTCGCCGGCCTCGCTGTGGTCGCCGCCCTCACGCTTCGACGTCTCCCCGTAGCCACCGGACTGATGCTGAGCGTAGCGGGACTCCTCCTGTTGCCGGCCGCATGGTCGTGGAGCGCGTCGGCGAACGCCTCTCTCAACTCAACCTTGCCCCAGGCTGGCCCGCAGCAGGGTGCGTCGGGGCAGACGTTCGGCTCCGAAGCCTTCGACGACGGCACGCCTCAGCTCGCGGCGTGGCTGAACTCGCACAGCGACGCCGACGCCACCTGGCAGCTCGTTGTGACCAGCTCGCAGAACGCTTCCACGCTGATCGCCGAGTACGAGGTGTCGGTGATGGCCCTGGGCGGCTTCTCGGGGTCGGACAACACGATCTCTGTTGCCGGCTTCGCCGACCTCGTGTCTTCCGGAGCCCTTCGCTATGTGCTGGTCGGCCAGGGAATAGGCGGTGCTGCACGCGCGCTCGGACGTGCTCTGTCCGGCGCCGGACCGGCCGGCGCGCTCGGCGATGGCCGCTCGCCGGCCATACGCCCTGGCGCCTTATTTGGAGCGGCTACCTCAGGACCGAACGCGGTCATGTCCGCTGTTGAGAGCGCCTGCAGCGCCGTTGACGACCCAACCCTGCCTGCGAGGTATCAGGGCGTCCTCTATGACTGCGCGGGCCGGGCCGACACGATACGCCAGCAGGTTCCCTGACCCATCACGCCCCGTCCGCGACCTGCGCCTCCGCGCGCGACGGCACCTCGCGCACCAGCCGAAGAAAGAGAAAGAGAAGCGTCGCGCTCATCCGCCCCGCCGCCGAGAGAACGAACAGCAGCCTGATGCCGTAGGCCTCGGCCAGGAATCCGCCCACCAGCGGCCCCAGGAAGGCCGAGAAGAAGACCATCGTCTGATAGGCGGCCGCGTATCGAGGCCGCGCATCGGCGGGAGCGATATTGAGCAGCAGGTTGAAAGCCCCCAGGTTGTAGCCCGCCCAGGCCACCCCACCCAGAGCGTTGATGAATATGACCTGCCAGGGCGCCTGGACGAAGAACCATCCCAGCGGCAGCGCCGGGATGGCCAGCCCCGTCAGCACCATCACCCACCTGGCGCCCCTCACGTCCACCATCTTCCCGAAGATCGCCTGGCCAAGCAGCCCGAAGAGCGACATCACCGCCGCCAGCCCTCCCACCCACGCCGCCGAGCCTCCCAGGTTCTTCACCAGGTGCACGTTGAAGAACGGCGCCGGTATGTACAGGAACAGATTCCACACGAGCGCCGTGCCGCAGAAAGCCAGCAGCGTCCTGTCCGCCAGCAGCGCACCGAACGGCGGAGCGCCGTCTCCCCGACCCTCCTCCCCCCGCTCCCTCGGCTCCGGCTCCGGAATGCGCGCGTAGAAGCTCGTCGAGATCATCCCCGCCACGAAGGCGATCACCCACGCCACCTGCCAGCCCTCGGCAAAACCGAACTGCCGGATCGCCAGGCCCGCCAGCGGCGCGCTCACCAGCCCGCCTAGCCCCAAGCCCATGTTCCGCCACGAGAAGAACCGCCCGCGCATCCCCACCGGCACGATCTCCGCGCCCAGAGCTGTCCACGCCGGTAGGCCCAGGTTGGTCACGAACCCCCGCACTGCCGCCAGCGCGATGATCGCGTAGACCATGTCCCCGCCCTTCGAGAAGAACGGAAACACCGCCAGCGCCAGGATCAGCAGTCGTCCCGCTCCGCCCCCGCAGAGCACCACGATCAGCTTCTTCCGGCCCCACCTCTCCGCCAGCCGCGCCCCCGGAAAGAAGGCCGCCGCCGCCGATAGCGCCGCCAGCGCCGCCAGCAGCCCGATCTGCGAGTCGCTCGCCCCGAACGCGAGCGCATACAGCGCCAGGTACTGCAGCACGATCGTCTCGCTGAACCAGGCGAACAGCCCGTCCCACCAGAACATGCGCATGCCCTGGCGCTGCTCCGCCGTGGGCTGCGCCTCAACCGGCAGCGTGGCCAGTTCGCCGTAGCCGAACCCGCGCGCCACGCGAGCCGGGATCACCGCCGGCGATATCCGCTGCCGTACGAAGATCGACGCCAGACCAACGAAGGGGAAACCGACGACACGCAAGAGGCCCGCGCTCACGCGGGCCGCGCCGGACACGTTCCGCTGTCCCTCGGCCTCAGCCGCGGCCGAGGGCAGCGCACCGGGATCATCGCGGGACTCTGAGCCCTCGGGGGATGACGGGTCCATCAAGCTCAGCCTTCATTCTCCCCCGCCCGCGCCCATCGAACAATAGGCACTACGGCCCGCTCCGCCCCCGATGCCTGTCATTCTGAGCGAAGCGAAGAATCTCACCCACCGACACCCCCCGCCGCAGGCGGCGTGCGACGTGGCCCGGCGTACCAGCCCCCTACTCCTCCAGCCGCAGCACCGCCATGAACGCCTCCTGCGGGATCTCCAC
>CAZFGZ010000172.1:0-5131 GCA_964518585.1 uncultured Dehalococcoidia bacterium
ACCACCCACTGGGCGCCATGCGGCAGCGGCCCGCTACCGCGCTGGGCCGCGACAACACCCGTATTGCAGTCGCCACCCGCGCCTGGCTGCGAACGTCTCCTACGTGTGCCGGCCGCGCTGTCGCTGCGCTTCTCCCGCCAGCTTGCGCTTCAGCGCCTGGATCGCCTCCACCGGCGAGGCCGCACCGGCCCCGCACCACCGCACCGCCCTCGCTGCAGGAACCCCTGGCGCCGGACGATAAATCCTTAGGCGGTCTGCCCACAGGCCGCTCCAGGAGAGCGATGGGTAAGCCACACTTCACCGCCGTCAGGGTCACTCTCAGCCAGGTGAGGGCCCTCTTCTCGCACGATCCAGCTCAGACAGGGGTTCTGGTAACCGTAGCCCTCTTCGGGCTCGCCAGCATCGGGCTCTGGGGTCTCTACGGCGACCTCCTGTTCTCGAACCTCGTCGTTGTCGTCGCCATCGAGGCGTTGATCGTCTGCTACGGCGCCTTCCTGTTTGCCCTGATGGCGAGGCTGGTCCGCACTCAGGACCGCTGGCAGGTAGAGAGCGCCCTCACCCTTCGCGACATGCTTTCGAGAGGTAGCGACGCCGCTGTCAGCGTGCAGGCCGGGTCTCCGTTCTACGCCGGACAGCTCCGGCTCCGCCTCGAGGAAGAGATCCGGAAGTGCAAGGAGTACGGGACGTTGCTCACCCTGGTGGCCGTGAGGCTGGAGCTACCCGGCCAGGCGCCCTCTCGCGCCGGCTTCACTCAGGCCAACTTCGACGTGGCGCAGCTCGTGACGTCGCACCGCGAGGCGCTGGTCTGTCCGACGGCGCTGGGGATGTTCGAGTACGTCTTCCTTCTCCCCAACTGCGACCGCCGCAGCGCGCGCTCTATAATCATGTTCGTTGCCAGCGGAATGAAACACTACCGCTGCTTCTTCGGCCGCGCCGTGTTCCCTGACGACGGAGAGGACGCCGACACGCTGCTCCGATGTGCGACCGAGCAGTGCGGCATGCTCCACGACACCGCCGCCTAGGCCGCTCTCCCGCTTCCCGCGCCCCGCGTTCTACCCCTCCCCGGCCAGCTTTCGCTTCAGGTGCTGGATCGCCTCCACCGGCGACGGCGGCACGCCGTTCAGGATCGCCAGGTAGTAGCTCACGTAGTCGCCGTAGAGGATGGCGGTCAGCACCTGGCTCAGGGGGCTGCTGCCCCTCGCTTCCACCCGCTCGGTGGGGACGCCGGCCCGCTCCAGCGCTTCCCGCGTGCCCTCGTAGCGCAGGATGATGCGAGGGTGGAGCGTGGCGTGATAGAGGAACACCACGCGGGCCCGCTCGCCGATGCCCTCGGGCAGCCCGAAGGCGGCGATGGCGTTGTGGTCCAGCTCCGGCAGCTCATCGTAGACGGTCCAGCACTTGCTGTTCTCGTTGAGCTGCGTCTTCCAGCGATGCGCCGCTTCCGTCAGCACGCCCGCCCCGAAGACGATCGGCAGCCGGCCGTGCAGCCTCGCGGCGAGCTGCTTGGCCGGGTTGCGCTCCTCCGGCACCCCCTCGCCGATGGCCCGCTTGAGCTCCTCCATGAGGGCCACCGCCTCCGCGGCGTTGCGGCCATGGTCGCCGACGAGCCCCAGCCGCTGCCCGACCGCCAGCAGCCGCATGAGCTGGTGTCCCAGGGCCGAGCGCGGCTCGCCCGCGTACTCGTACACCAGCGTGGGCACGTCGCGCTCACGCGCTTTCGCCAGCAGGCGACCGCCGGTGGTGATGAGCACCAGCCTGGCGCCCCGCTCGAGGGCCTGGTCGAACGCGGAGACCGTCTCCTCGGTGTCGCCGCTGTGGCTGCAGGCGATGACCAGCGTGCGCTCGCCGACGAAGGCGGGCAGGTCGTAGCCCCGGCAGACGCTGACCGGCGTGGCGCTCTCCATCTCCGCCAGCACCCGCAGGATGTCGCCGCCGATGGCCGAGCCCCCCATGCCCGCGACCACCACCTGGTCCACCTCGCCGTAGCCGCGCGGCAGGCTGAAGCCGGCGGCGTCCTGCCACGCCTCGCGGCATTGCTCGGGCAGCCCGCCGATGCGGCCCAGAAGTCCCTCCGGGTCCAGCCGCTCGTACACGGACCGATCATCCAGAACGCTCACTGACTCACCCCCGCTAGCTCTTTGCCTGCCTCCAGGAGCCGGGGCACCAGCGCCCTGTCCCCCACCTCGGTGTAGATGCGCAGGAGAGGCTCGGTGCCCGAGAAGCGCAGCAGCAGCCAGCCGCCGTCCTCCAGCAGGAAGCGGAAGCCGTCGGTGGTGTCGATGCCGGTGACCTTGAGGCCGGCCAGACGCTCCGGTCGGGCCCGGCTGGCCCGCTCATAGATGCCCTCGCGCTGCTCCTCGGGAAGGCGCAGGTCCAGGCGGTCGTAGTAGTGGGGGCCGACCTTGCGATAAAGCTCGTCCAGGAGCTGTGATGGCTTCTTGCCGGTGCGGGCCATGAAGTCGAGGAAGTAGAGCCCCGCCAGGATCCCGTCGCGCTCCGGCAGGTGGCCGCGGAAGGCGTAGCCGCCGCTCTCCTCGCCGGCGATGAGGGCGTCCACTTCGATCATCTTGGGGCCGAGGAACTTGAAGCCGACCGGGGTCTCGTGCACCGGGACGCCGTAGAGCTCGCCCAGGCGCTGCACCATGCGCGTGGTGGTCACCGACTTCACGATGGGGCCTCGCTCGCCCCGCACCTCCAGCATGTAGTATGCGAGAAGGCCGAAGGTCTGGAGCTGGTCGACGTACCTCCCGCTCTCGTCCACCACCCCCAGGCGATCGGCGTCGCCGTCGTTGGCGATGCCGACGTCCGCGCCGTCCCCCACCACTGCCTCCGAGAGGGCCGAGAGGTTGTCGGCGATGGGCTCCGGCCGCGCCAGGCCCGGGAAGAGCGGGTTGCGCTCGCCGTGCAGCTCCCTGACCTGGGTCCGGCCGCCCGCCAGCAGGCCCGCCAGGTAGCCCGCCCCCGCGCCGTACATCGAGTCCACCACCACCCGCAGGCCCGCCGAGCGGGTCCTCTCCAGCCCCACCAGCCGCCCGACCTGCTCAAGGTAGTCGGGCCGGGGGTCGAAGCGCTCCACCAGGCCCTGTTCCTCCGCCTCGGCCAGGGGGAGCGTGCGCACACTGTCTCCCGCCAGGATGCCGGGGATCGCGGCCTCCAGCTCGGCCACCACCTCCGGCGAGGCGCTGCCGGCGTACTCGGGCTTGTACTTGAAGCCGCTCCAGCGCGCCGGGTTGTGGCTGGCGGTGATCACCGCCGCCCCGCCCGCTCGCTTGCGCAGCACCGAGTAGCTGACCACGGGTGTGGGCGTAGGCCGGTCGCACAGGTAGGCCTTGACGCCGTTGCCCGCCGCGACCTCGGCGACCGCCGCGGCGAAATCCTCGGACGCGAAACGCGTGTCGTAGCCCACCACCAGGCCGCGCCCCGCGAGCTCGTGGGCCCGCAGATACTCGACCACGCTCTGGGCGCAGGCCCGCACGTTGTGAAAAGTGAAGTCCTCGGCGATGATGCCGCGCCAGCCGTCCGTGCCGAACTTGATGGGAGAGGTCATAGCGCTGGGGGCATTATAGCCCAGGGAGAGGCCGCAGACGAAGGCCTACCCGCCCGCCGCCAGGTGCTTCGCCACCTCCGCCAGGTCCTTCACCGTGTCGATGCCCTTCCAGTAGGCCCGCGACCTGAAGGCCCGCAGCCGGCCCTCCGATGCCAGGCGGGGGAACAGCTCGTCCTCGTGGTCGCCTACGTCGGGCAGCCCCGCGAAGAACTCGCGGCTGAGCACGTACACCCCGGCGTTGATCCAGTAGGGGAGCTGCGGCTTCTCCTGGAAGGCCACCACCCGGCTCCCCCGCAGCCGCACGACCCCGTAGGGGCTGGCGAGAGACACCAGCATCACCGTCGCCGCCGCGCCCGAGCGCCGATGGCTGCGCACCAGCGGCGCCAGCGGCTGCGTGTTGAAGTTGTCCCCGTTGATGCCGATGACGAAGGGCTCGCTCTCCGGCACGAGGCGAAACCCCTGCTTGAAGGCGCCGCCCCGGCCCAGAGGCACGTCCTCGATGGAGTAGGAGATGCGCAGGCCCCAGCGGGCCCCGTCGCCGAAGTGGTCGGAGATCATCTCATGGCGATAGCCGCACAGCAGCACGACGTCGCTCACGCCCTCGCGCGCCAGCCACTCGATCTGGTGCTCCAAGATCGGCTTCTGGCCCAGGAGCACCATCTGCTTCGGCCGGTCGATGGTCAGCGGCCGCAGCCGCTCCCCCTTCCCGCCGGCCAGCACCAGCGCGTACATCTCAGCTCACCCCTCCTCGACTCAGGTACGTCTCGATGACCCGCAGCCCGAACTCGACCCCCAGCCCCAGCGCCTCCTCGTCGAGGTCGAAGCGCGGGTGGTGGTGAGGGTAGCGGATCCCCCGCTCCTTGTTGCCCGCCCCCAGCCAGAAGTAGCAGCCCGGCGCCTTCTCGAGGAACAGGGCTATGTCGTCGGCGCCGGTGCTCCGCGTGCCGGAGAGCCGCTCGGCCCCGAAGAACTCCGCGCCGACCTCTCGCACCAGACCGGCCATCCCCTCGTCGTTCACGACGGGCGGGCACGGCGTCACGTGCTGGAACCGGTACTCCGCTCCCATGCCCGAGGTCACGCCGCGCACGATCTCCTCGACCCGCCGCAGCACCCGCTCCAGCGTCTTCTCCTCGAAGGTGCGGATCGTGCCCGTCATGTCCACCTCGCCCGCGATGATGTTGCCCCGCGTCCCTCCCTGGATGGTGCCCACGGTGAGCACGACCGCCCGCTGCGGGTCCATCGACCGGCTCACCACCGTCTGGAGCGCCGTGATGACCTGCGCCGCCACCGCGATGGCATCGACCGTCTGGTGCGGCAGCGCCCCGTGCCCGCTCTTTCCCGTGATGACCAGCCGGAACCCCGTGGCCGCCGCGAAGACCGGCCCGCCGACCACCTTCAGCCCTCCCACCGGCGTGTCCGCATCGACGTGCAGCCCCAGGACCGCGTCCACCGGCGGGTCGTCCATCACCCCGTCCTCGATGCACGACCGCGCGCCGCCCGCCGTCTCCTCCGCCGGCTGGAAGACGAAGCGCACGTTCCCCGGCAGCTCCGACCGCCCCTCGTGCAGGATGCGCGCCAGCGTCA
>CAZFGZ010000173.1:0-5102 GCA_964518585.1 uncultured Dehalococcoidia bacterium
GCACCATTCGTTCAAAGGCAACGATGGGTCCAGCACCGGCCCGGGGTTGCCGGAGGCCCAAGCCATCGTCCAGGTAGCGGGGAAGACACGCAGGGGCGCTGCCCGCGGGGTGGAAGGCGCGGGAGGCCGGCGCAGCCCGTAAGGAAGGAGGGGTTGCCATCGACTCGACCGACTACGTGCGGTTCATCATCCTGAGCAGAGGCCGGACCGGCTCGAACATGCTGGCCCAGGCGCTCAACTCCAGTCCCAAGATCACCTGCTTCGGCGACGTCTTCAACGCCCAAGCCGATTCCATCCAGGTCTTCGTAGGAAGCGACGACAAGTTCAGCGGACGCGTCCTGTCGATGCGAAGCCGACACCCCGTTCGTTTCCTGGAAGAGCACATATACCACCCCTATCCCCAAGAGGTCGGCGCCGCCGGCTTCAAGTTCCACTATGACCAGTTCTGGGGATACCCCGGCCTGCTGCGGCGGCTCGTTGACGATAGGGAACTGCACGTGCTCCACCTCAGGAGGCAGAACCTCCTCCGGACGCTCGTTTCTCTGAAGATCGCGCGGGAGACGGACGTCTTCCTGCAGGACGCAAGGCCGAGGATCACGCTGAGCAGGCTGCTGAGGGTGACTCGCCGCCCTTCGAGGGCGGCGGCGTGGCTGCGGCGGCGCCTGCGGCCACCCAAGGCCTTGCGAAAGGATTCCCGTCCGCGGGTGACCGTTTCGGCGGACGAGCTGTTCGACTTCGCCGTCCGGACGACGATGGTCGCCGACAAGCATGACGAACTCTTCGGCGAGCACCCGAAGTTCCCCGTGTTGTACGAGGACATGGTCGACCGCCGCCAGGAGGTGTTCAGCCAGGTGCAGTCGTTTCTGGGCGTCGAGCCAGCGCCGCTTACCATCACCCTGCGCCGGCAGAACCCCGAACCCCTGCGGGCGCTGATCGAGAACTACGACGAGCTGTACGAGGCGTTCAAGCACACCTCGGCGGCGGCCTTCTTCGAATGAGGTCGCGATCGCCACGCCACAGGGGAGGGCGGCGAAGGGGATGAAGAGCGGCACGGCACCGAGAGTGATGATCATCGGCCTGGACGGCGCGGATTGGTCGCTGCTTCGGGGGCTGTTCGCGGACGGGGCGATGCCGACTCTCAAGGCCTTCGTGGAGGGCAGCGCCAGGGCCACCCTGGAGTCTGTGCGGCCGACGAACTCCATGTCCGCCTGGACCTCCATGATGACCGGCGTCAACCCGGGGAAGCATAGCGTCTTTGATTTCCTTCGCAAGACGGAGACCCCGTTCAAGACCTTCGTCACGAACTCCTCGGTCATCGCCTTCCCGACGATCTGGGAGACATTGACCAGCAACGGACTGAGCGCCTGCGTCATAGACATGCCCCCGCTCTACCCACCGTTCGAGATCAACGGTGTGATGCTGGGCGGCGTGGGCGCAGCCACCGCTGTCCGTCGCGCCTACGCATGCCCGGTCGAGGCCGCGGCGAAGGTGGAAGGGGCGGTCGGTCGATTCCTGCCTGACGTGCCCTGGGTGGGGAAAGACGGTCATCAAGAAGAGCTTATCGCGGACCTGACCGCTCTGATGGAGAACCGCGAGAAGGTGGCAGAGGTCCTGCTCAATGACCGTCCCGTTGACGTCTTCTGCGTCGTCTTCGTGGCGCCGGACCGCGTTCAGCACGTCTTCTGGCGGGATCTCACCGAGCAGGGGCCGCATTACGCGCTCGCCAGGAGGTTCTACGCGGCCCTCGATGAAGCGCTGGCGCGCCTCCTCGAGGGCATCGACCTTGCTGCCACTGATGTCATCGTCGTGTCGGACCACGGGTTCAGGCGCTTCTCGAAGACGTTCGATGTCAATGAGCTCTTCCTCGAGGCCGGCCTGACGCGCTGGGAATGGAAGAACCCGCCCGCCGCGAAGGCACTGCACCTGGCGAAGAGGGTCTTGAGGCCCCTGTCAGGCCGCATCGACAAAGTGCTCGAGACACCGCGCTTCAGGGCGCGGCGGCGCCTCCTCCCCGAATCCGTCGCCTACAGTGAGATCGCCGACAGCGTCAGCGTGAATCTCGAGGGAAGGGAGTCCACGGGCCGGGTACCGCAAGCCAGGTTTGACGAAGTAAGAGACCTGATCGCCGCCAAGCTGCTGGAGTTCCGGGACCCGGAGACGGGTGAACCGGTCGTCAGGCGACTCATCAGGAGGGAGGACTGCTTCCACGGCCCATATGCCACCGACGCGCCCGATCTGATGCTGGAGTGCCACGACGGCTACTCCCACAGCAGGAGCCTGGGGAGAGTCATGTTCAAGTGGACGTATTGCCAGGGTGTGCACTCCCTCAACGGGATCATAGCGGGGATGGGGCCTCACTTCCGGCCGAACACCGAGGTGCCGGTGGTCAGCATTCTCGATGTTGCGCCCACCGTCCTCTCCCTGGTCGGCGTCCCTCCGCCGGAGGGCACCGAGGGGCGCGTCGCGGACGAACTCCTCGTCGCCGCGATGGCAGCGACGAGCGGCCCGTCGACCCCGCCGCCGGAGCGCCGGGAGGAGCCCGGCACGTACAGCGAGGAGGAGGAGGAGGCCGTCAGGGAGAGGTTGCGGGGGCTCGGCTACCTCGACTAGCGCTCGGCGGCCATCCCTGCGTCCACTCGAAACAGCCGCAGGCAGGCGCGTGCGGGACGCGCGCTAGTCGGGGCCGGGCACGTACCGGAAGACGCGGTCGCCTTCGTCAAGTGAGCGCTCAAGAGCCGCAGCCCGCGCCTCGCTGACATTGTAGGCGTCCACTCTGCCGTAGAAGGCCTGGATGCAGCTCAGCAGGTGGACGTCGCCAAACCCCGTCAGCGTGCCGGGCGCGCCAACGACGTAGAGGGTGCTGCGCTCAGGAAGGGACGGATAGGTCTCGCGGAGGGCCTGGACGAACCGCTCCGACTCCTGCGCGCGCTCTCTGACCGGCTCGCCGTTGTCCCTCGCCAGCATCATTCCGCCAACAAGCGCGACAGCCAGCAGCGCGACCGACAACGCCCTCACGTAGGGCTGGAGTCGCGCCGGCGGGAGGTTGAGCAGGGCCGTGCCGTACATCACCAGGAAGACCGCGAGGGCGGGGCCGGCAGGATAGAGCTTGCGGTTCAGCACGCCAACACGGTCCAGGTAGTCCAGGTCGGCCGTCAGCAGGGGAGCGAGCGACGCCAGGAACCAGACTATGACGAAGAGCTCGGCGCGAGGCAGGGCCGCGTCTCTCCTGCGCAGACCGGCGACGGCCGGAAGGGTGACCAGCATAAGAAGCACTGCGACGAAGGCGGCGAACCGGGCCGCCGCGAAGCCCTCGGAGGTGACGGGAAACAGGGCGGCGCCGGCGAGGTTCTTGAAGTGGGTCAGCATGTGAGGGCCGACGTGAAACGCCCCTTCGTTGACAGGCGTACGGGCCACTATCCAGTCCTGCAGGACGTACAGGCCGGCGGCGACCGCTACGAAGGGCAGAAGGACGGCCCAGCTCTTCGCCTCGAACGCACGAGAACGAGGGGCGGCGCCGAAAAGGAAGTAGAAGGCGACGAAGGCTGCCACCCAGGGGATCGTCTCCTGGTGAAAGAACGTGGACGCGGCGTAGCAGACAAGGGAACCTGCGTACCAGCCGCGGTGAGGCGGGTCGCTGTCCATGCCTTTCATGAAGAAGAGCAGCGACAGGAGAGCCGCGAGGGTCGCCAGCGGTGTTGTGATGTCGGCGATCCAGGCCACGGCCCCCACGTAGGCCGGATGCAGCGCGAATACCAGAGCGGCTACCGGCGGTCCCAGCCTGGAATGCAGCAGACGGGAGGCGATGAGCCAGACCAAGAGGATGTTCGCGAAATGGACGATGAGGCTGGCCACGTGATAGCCCACGGGATTCTCTCCAGACACGAGGTATATCGCCTCGAGGCTTACGAAATAGAGAGGCCTGTAGCACAGGCAGGGCAGGTTGATCTCGTCATTTCGCGCGAAATCGACGAGCTGATCGTGGCGGCCGTAGCCCGTGAAGTCGAACGCTTCCCTGACGTAGCCGAGCGGGCTGGTGAGGCGCGCCGCCCGCAGGAAGATGAAGTCATCGGTCACGAACCAACCGGTGAGGCCGGGTCCGTAGACGGCGAGGGTGAGCAGGACTATGACGGCGATCCAGAACCTGTTGGAGGCAACGATCGCCTTCACGTCGGAGAAACGGACAACGCGGCTCACTGGTGGTCTCACGTTCGCTCAGAGCTTGCGATCAGCGCCACGTCGGTCCTCCGCGCGGAATGGGGAAGCGCCCGGCTGCGGCCGGGTCCGGCACACGTTCCAGCACGTCCACGAGGGCGCCGCCGAAGTAGTAGACCGGCCTCCCGATGGTGGTCAAGCGCCGGAAGCTTGAGAACAGGTCCTCCTTGAGCGCAATGGAGTCGAAGGTGTCCTGCAGGTCAACCAGGTAGGTGATCCCCTCCGCGTGGACGTAGTCGATGAGCCGGCCGTCGCGCCTGGCCTCGTACGCCTCTTCGTTGACAACGCCGTCCAGGTTGATGACCGTTCTGTCGCTGAAGTAGCCGATGATGCCGGCGTTGAGCGAGCCGATCCTGGCCTCGGAGTCGGTGTTCTCCGAGAGCCAGCGCGCGGCCTCCAGCATGTTCTGCCGATGCGGCAGGTCGTGGGCCCAACGGTCGGACAGGAGGGGACCGTAGGGGACAACCAGGGCCACAACGACGAGCCCATAGAGGGCAGCGATTGCCGGCGCTCTCCAGCCCGGCCCGGCCGGAGAGCCAGCCGGCGGCTCACGGCCGGCGGGGCCCCGCTCCCGCGTGTCGATCTGCCAGGCCAGGCGAGTACCCCGCAGCGCCCCGTGCACGTAGTCGACCAGGATCCCCAGCGCCGCTGCGGCGATCAGCGCGACGGGCGCGAAGTACCACTCCCGCACGTGCCAGCGGATGGCGCTGTGAAAGAGAAGGGCCGCGACGATGCCAACCGTCGGAACCAGCAGCAGACCGAGCTGCCGGGTCGCCCGTCGGCGCTGAGGGGTAAGGGGCGCGAGCAGCATGGCGGCGAGGAGGCCCGCCGCCGTGAGCAGGATGGGTATCCTTGGCGCGCCCCGAGGCACGAAGTAGAGCTGCGGCAAC
>CAZFGZ010000174.1:0-5037 GCA_964518585.1 uncultured Dehalococcoidia bacterium
AGCTCATGAACGCCCTGCTCTTCTCGATGCCGGGGACGCCGGTGATCTACTACGGCGACGAGATGGGGATGGGCGACAACGTGTACCTCGGAGATCGCAACGGTGTGCGAACGCCGATGCAGTGGAGCTCGGACCGAAATGCGGGCTTCTCTCGGGCCAACCCGCAGCGGCTCTATCTGCCGGTGATCATCGATCCGGAGTATCACTATGGGACGGTCAACACGGAGGCGCAACAGAACAACCCTCATTCACTGCTGTGGTGGATGAAGCGCCTGATCGCCTTGCGGAAGCGCTCTCAGGCCTTCGGGAGAGGGGATATTGAGTTCCTTTACCCTGAGAATCGAAAGATCCTGGCGTTCGTCCGGCGGCACCAGGACGAGCGCATCCTGGTCGTGGCGAACCTGTCCCGCTTCGTGCAGGGGGTGGAGCTGGACCTCTCGCGCTTCGAGGGTATGGTGCCCGTGGAGTTGATCGGGCGGACGGAGTTTCCGACCATACGAGAGTCGCCGTACTTCCTGTCACTCGGGCCGCACACGTTCTACTGGTTCGCGCTGGAAGCGCAGCGTGTCGAGGCGCCGCTGGCGGTCGCCGCCCCTGATAGCCAGGTTCCTACTGTCAAGGTGACGGGCTCGTGGGACAGCATCTTCCGAGGCAGAGGCAAGGCCGCGATCGAGGCCGTCCTGCCCCACTACCTGAAGGCGCGACGCTGGTTTGGCGGCAAGGCGCGGGCTATGCGGTCCGCCAGGGTCGCAGAGGTGATTCCGATCGCCAAGGCCCGAGCGCGCCCCAACTCTTACCTCGCTCTTCTCAAGGTGGACTACTTCGAGGGGGAGCCGGAGACCTATGCGCTGCCGTTGACGTTCGCTACGGGAGAGCGGTGCGATCGCGTGCTGAGCGAGTTCCCTCAGGCAGCCATTGTCCGTCTGCGGATGGAAGGGGGCGACGAGGAAGGGCTGGTCTTCGACGCCCTCTGGGACGAGACCTTCTGCGAGACGCTGCTGGGGGCGATCGCGGGGCACCGGCGCTTCAAGGGTGCGGAGGGCGCGATAACGGCGTGGTCAACGCGAGCGTTCCGGCGGACACGAGGCCCGGGCGAGGAGCGGCTGGAGGGCTCTGTCCTGAGGGCGGAGCAGAGCAACACGTCGATCGTCTATGGGGACAGGCTGATCCTGAAGGTCTTCAGGCGCCTCGGCGAGGGGATCAACCCGGACCTGGAGATAGGGCGATTCCTCACGGAGAAGGCGCCCCTGGGCCACGTTCCGCCGGTGGCCGGCTTCATCGAATACCGGAGGGGCCGAGGTGAGCCGCTCACGCTGGCGATCCTTCACGGACTTGTGCCGAATGAAGGCGGCGCCTGGGAGTACACGCTGGACGAGTTGGAGCGTTACTTTGAGCGTGCGCTGAGCGCGCAGCCCCAGGCCGAGGAGGTGCCTTTGCCGGAAAAGAGCCTGCTGGACCTGGCCGAGGATGAACCACCACAGCTTGCGATCGATCTGATCGGGCCTTATCTGGAATCGGCCCGTCTCCTGGGGCAACGCTCCGCCGAGCTGCACGTGGCTCTCGCGTCGGAGGCGGAGGACCCGAGTTTCGCGCCGGAGGCGTTCTCTCCTCTCTACCAGCGCGCCGTCTATCACTCCATGCGCACCCTCACCGGCCAGGTCTTCCGGCTACTGCGTGGACGCCTCCAGCACATCCCGGAAGCGCTGCGAGACCGGGCGCAGCAGCTCCTCGGCCTGGAAGAGGCGATCGTGAAACGCTTTGAGTCCATACGTGGGCGGAAGATCACGGGGACGAGGATCCGCTGCCACGGTGACTATCACCTCGGTCAGGTGCTCTACACCGGCAGGGACTTCGTGATCATCGACTTCGAGGGGGAGCCGGCCCGGCCTCTGAGCGAGCGGCGAATCAAGCGCTCCCCGCTACGGGACGTGGCCGGCATGATCCGCTCGTTCCATTATGCGGCGTACGCTGCGCTCGTTGACCACGACGCCAGCGGCAGCGTCCGGCCGGAAGATATCGCTGCCCTGGAACCGTGGGCCCGCTTCTGGCACCGCTGGGTGAGCGCCGCCTTCCTGAAGGCCTATCTGGCCGGGGCGGTACAGGTCCCCTTCCTGCCGGAAGGGCGGGAGGAGCTGCAAGCGCTCCTGGACGCCTACGTCCTGGAGAAGGCCGTCTACGAGCTCGGCTACGAGCTCAACAACCGCCCTGATTGGGTGAGGATACCGCTTCAGGGGATCCTGGACCTGGCCGCTACTCAGGTGGCGAATGGCTAGGGCGCATGTCCCCGGCCTGAGAAGCCTGGCACGCATGTACGGCGTGCAGACCGCCTTCTACGACGCCGAGGGTCGCCGACGGGAGGCTTCGGCTGAGGCGATGCTGCGCGTGCTGGGCGCGCTGGGCGCGCCCGTCGAGACTTCGGCGGACGTTCCAGGCGCTCTGCGCGAGCGTCGCCAGGAGCTGTGGGCCCGCAGCGTCGAGCCGGTTGCTGTCGCCTGGGACGGTGAGTCCGCCGGAGTCGAGCTGCGTCTGCCGGCGAAACCGGCCGACGGAACCGTGAGGTGCCGCCTCGCTCTCGAGAGGGGAGAGGGCCAGAGCTGGAGCCGCGAGGTCGAGGAGTTGCCTCCTGCTGACTCGGCGGTTGTTGAGGGCGTGCGCTACCTGAGCAGGAGGCTCTCCCTGCCCGACCGTCTGCCGCCGGGCTACCATCGGCTCACGCTGGAGTGGGGAGGGAGACAGTTCGAGACGCTGGTGATCTCCGCGCCGCTCAGGGCCTATGCGCCGCGGGAGCGAGCCGCGAGAGGACACTGGGGAGTATTCTTGCCCCTGTATGCGCTCCACTCGCGGAGGAGCTGGGGCGCTGGGGACCTCACCGACCTGGAATCCCTGATGGGCTGGATCGGCGAGTTGGGGGGCGATGTCGTCGCGACGCTGCCGCTGCTGCCCGCATTCCTGGACGAGCCCCTGGACCCGAGCCCGTACGCGCCGGTAAGCCGCCTGTTCTGGAATGAGTTCTACGTGGACGTCACCCGCGCGCCGGAGCTGGAGAGATGTCCCTCGGCTCAGGCGCTTATGGAATCGCCTGGACTACAAGAGGAGCTTGAGGCGCTGCGCTCGCTGCCCCTGGTGGACTACCGGCGCCAGATGGACCTCAAGCGCAGAGTCCTCCAGGAGCTGGCGCGATGCTTCTTCGAGGAACGGTCGGAACGCTACGCCGCTTTCGCGCGGTTCGTGGAGGCCAATCCCGGGGTGGAGGACTACGCCCGCTTCCGAGCCGCCATCGAGCGGCAGCGTGTGCCCTGGCGGGCATGGCCGCAGCCGCTTCGGGACGGCGTGCTGGAGGCCGGGGACTATGACGAGGCGGCGAGGCGGTATCACCTCTACGCCCAGTGGCTGGCCCACGAGCAGATGGACGCCCTCTTCAGGAGGGGCAGGTCGGAAGGGATGAAGCTGTGCCTCGACCTGCCGCTCGGGGTGCATCCTGACGGGTATGACGTTTGGCGGGAGCGTGACGTGTTTGCCCTGGAGGTCTCGGCGGGGGCGCCTCCGGACGCCTTCTTCACCAAGGGGCAGGACTGGGGTTTCCCTCCGCTTCAGCCCGAGCGGATGCGAAAGCAGGGCTATCGCTATCTCATCGCGTCCCTGCGTCACCACCTTCAGCACGCCGGGATACTGCGGTTCGATCACGTCATGGGCCTCCATCACCTCTACTGGATCCCCAGGGGGATGGAGGCGCACGAGGGCGTCTACGTGCGCTACCCCGCGGAGGAGCTGTATGCCGTGCTGAGCCTCGAGTCGCACAGGCAGGGGGCGCTCATCGTGGGGGAGGACCTTGGGACCGTGCCCCGCTACGTCAGGTCGGGCATGGCCAGGCACGGCATCCACCGGAGCTACGTGGTGCAGTTTGAGCTGGCGCCGGGGCGGGCCCAGCCCCTCGGGGCCGTCCCCGCAGCCTGTGTGGCGAGCCTCAATACCCACGACATGCCGCCCTTCACGGCTTTCTGGCGGGGCCTGGACATAGGAGAGCGGCTGGAGCGGGGCCTCCTGGACGATAGGGGCGCGCGCGGCGAGCGGAAATCCCGCCAGGGACTGAAGCGAGCCCTGCTGGCCTTTCTCGAGCGCAATGGGGCGGTCGCGGAGCCGGGCCACAACGGCGAGAGGGCAGCCCTCCTGGGGTGCCTGGCGTACCTGAGCGCGAGCCGCGCACGGGCGATGGTCGTCGGTTTGGAGGACCTGTGGCTGGAGACGCGGCCGCAGAATGTTCCCGGAACGTCCGAAGGGCAGCCAAACTGGCGGAGGAAGGCACGTTACGCCCTTGAAGGGTTCCAGCAAAGGCCTGAGGTCACTAAGATACTGCGGCAGGTAGACGGCCTGCGAAGGTGAGGTACAGGGTCACGATGGCGCGGAGAGAGAAGAGAGCAGAGGGTCAGAAGGACACCAAGAAGACACGGGCCGCCGTCGCCAGGCGTCGAAAGGGACAGGTTCTCTACGACGTGAGCCTGCTGAGTGATGATGACCTCTATCTCTTCAATGAGGGTTCGCACTTCGGGCTCTACGAGAAGCTGGGGGCCCACCAGATGACCGTGGGCGGCAAGGAGGGCACGTACTTCGCGGTGTGGGCGCCCGACGCGAAGCAGGTCTCCGTGGCGGGCGATTTCAACGGCTGGAACAAGGAAAGCCATCCGCTGCGACCCAAAGGGCAGTCCGGGATATGGGAGGGCTTCGTCCCGGGGGTCGGCGAGGGAACGCTCTACAAGTACCACATCGCGTCGAGGTACGGCGGCTATCGGGTCGATAAGGCCGACCCGTTCGCCTTCTACAGTGAGATCCCGCCTAAGACGGCGTCGGTGGTCTGGGACCTGGGCTACAGTTGGGGCGACCAGGAGTGGATGGAGAGACGGGGCAGGCACAACGCCCTGGGCGCTCCCATCGCCATCTACGAGGTCCACCTGGGTTCCTGGATGCGGGTGCCCGAGGAGGGCAACCGCTCCCTCAGCTACCGGGAGCTGGCACTCAAACTGGCGGAACACGTGAAGCGGA
>CAZFGZ010000175.1:0-4991 GCA_964518585.1 uncultured Dehalococcoidia bacterium
CTTCTACGCCAACCTCTGCCGGGCCATGGGCCGCGAGGACTTCATCCCCTATCAGAACGATTCCTCCAAATGGCCCGAGGTCTTCGAGCACTTCCGCCAGCAGTTCAGGACGAAGACCAGGGAGGAATGGTTCCAGACGCTTAGACAGACGGATGTCTGCGTGGCCCCAGTGTACGGCCTGGACGAGGCCCTCGATGACCCCCACAACCGCCACCGCGGCATGGTCATCGAGGTGGAGCATCCCACCGAGGGCAAACTGCGGCAGGTGGGCATCGGCACGAAGTTCTCGGAGACGCCGGGGCGGGTACGTTCGACGGCGCCCCTGCCCGGCCAGCACACCGACGAGGTGCTGGCCTCACTCGGCTACGACGCGGCCCGCATCACGGCTCTCCGGGACAAGGGCGCGGTGGGATAAGCCCTAAGCTACGGCGGGTGGTGTGGAGAGCGCCACCCGCCGGCAACTCCTCAAAGGCCCTATCTTCACCCCTCAGCCGGCCCTGACCGTCAGGTCAGTCAGTTGGAGATGTCAAAGCCTCCGACGCCCTGGAAGGCGCTGGCTATCCCGCTCAGGGCTTCGCTGGGGGCGTCGTACAGAAAGATGCCTGGAGCGAAGCCGTTACTGTCCGTCACCAGCAGAGTCAGCACGATGGCCCACACCGCGAAGCCCGCCAGATTCGCCACCAGGACCTTCGCCGGTTCCGCCGGAGTCACCGCCTGGATGGCGATGGTGGTCATGCCGAAGAAGAGGGCCACCGACGCCAAACCGATTCCCAGGCCGATGGGCGTGATCAGGATCAGCAGCGAGAGCGCCAGAGGCGCCGCCGCCAGCCCCATGGTGCGCAGCATCTGCTGCCAGTCCGCCTGCTCCCGGAACACCTGCGTCAGTATGACGTATGCCACCAGCAGCCAGACGACCCAGAGGGCTACCGAGAAGATGCTTCCCAGGATGACCGACTTGAGGAAGATCTCTCCGCTATCCCCGAAATCCTGGAAGATCCACCAGAGCCAGCCCCCTACGCCCGCCAGGAACGTGGCGGCCACGGCCACGACCAGGGCGGGGACCGTCGCTGCGGGATCGGCCTTCACCTCGTCGAAGACGCTGGTGTCCAATCTGGCCAGCCGAAGAAGCCGGCTGGTGAGAGTCTGAAAGTCTATCCCTCCGCCTCCTGCTTGCAAGGTCATCGTCTAGTCCCTCCACTGTGCAACCGTGGTCCTTCCGCCTGCCTGCGGCCGCTTACTCCCTGCCACCTCCCGTCGTCTCACCGGCCTCCGATTATCAGCGAGGGGGCGCACGGCCCCTGGACGGCGCCGCAGCCGCCGCTCCCCCGTTCGTTCCGGGCGGTGCCCTTGGGATATGGATCACCTGCATATCACGGAGGACATTTTATCACGTCTGTCCAGTGTGTCAGTCAAGGGGTTTCGGGCCTCTTTTGTCCGAGACCTTGCCCTTGCAGAGGACGCTTCTTGGGCATCCCCGGCCGGCGAGGGTAGCCCGGCGGCGTCGGCGATTGCTTGCGCACCAGGACCAGCGTCTGAGGATGCTTGGCGTAGGGGATGGCGAGGGGACGGACCTTCTCCACCACGCCCCCTAGCATCGCCAGCGCCAGGCCCGACCGCGCCAGCTCCTCATCCACGCCGCTGCCCTTGGGCGCGGCGAGCGCGCCGCCCACCCGAAGGAAAGGCAGCGTCAGCTCCAGCAGGGTCGGCAGAGGAGCCACCGCCTTCGAGACGGCCAGCTGGTATGCCTCTCGATGAGGAACCTCACCCGCCAGCGTCTCGGCACGCCCGACGAGGACCTGCACGTCCCCCAGGTCCAGCTCCCTTACCAGCCGGCGCAGGAAGGTCGCCTTCTTTGCGGTGGCCTCCACCAGCGTCAGCGAGAGCTGCGGCGCCAGTATCTTCATGGGCACGCCGGGGAATCCTGCGCCGCTGCCCACGTCGATGAGACGGTTCTCGCCTTCGCTCGGCAGCAGTCCTTCCTCTCGCAGGGCCGCGGTCAGAGCGGCGGACTCGAGGAAGTGCCGTTGCTGCACCTCCTCGTAGGTGAGCGCAGTCGTAAGGGCCATGCGGCGGCTGGCCTCGACCAGCAGACGGTAGTAGCGTTCGAAGCGTTCGAGCTGCCGCGCGTCCAGCCGCAGGCCCACTTGGGAGGCGCCGTCGGTCAGTAGAGGGAGCATGGGATGCGCGCCGATTATAGCATCGCCGTGCCCCCTGCGGAGCCAGCCCCACGTTTGACACTGCCGAGCCGCTCCACCTACAATGCGACGGCGGAGATCAGGAGGAGCATGGCGAAACTGTCGGCTGAGGGGTTGAGTCTGCAAGAGGCGGCCAGCCACTATCTGGCTTCCCTCTCGCCCGACCTTCGCCAGCAATCCCAGGCCGAGGTGCACCGATTCGCCCGCTGGTACGGGGCCGACCGTCCCGTGAGGGAGCTTCGCGGGCACGATGTCTCTGCCTACGCCGACACCCTCGGTTCCGGCGTGGCCGATGCCGCTCAGCGCATCGACACAGTGCGTTCCTTCCTCGCGTTCGCCAAGAAGAAGGGGTTCACCCCCAGCAACCTGGCCGTCCATCTGCGAGTCCGCAAGACCGCATCTGCCCAGCCGTCTGCGGGCCCGGGCTCAGTCCTGCGCGAGGTGCACCTGACGGAGGAGGGCCGGGCCCAGCTGCAGGCCGAGGTCGAGCGACTGAAGGCCCAGCGGCCCCGTGTGGCCGAGGAGCTGCGGAGGGCCATGTCCGATAAGGACTTCCGCGAGAATGCCCCCCTGGACGCCATTCGCGAGCAGCAGGCTCACCTGGAGAGCCGCATCCGCGAGGCGGAGGACACCCTCCGCGATGCCGTCAGCCTCAAAGAGAGGAAGCCGGAGGGCCCCCTGGCTAGCGTCGGCCACACTCTGGTGCTCAGCAACCTGAAATCCGGCGGCGAAGTCCGATACACCCTGGTCTCGTCCAGCGAGGTGAACCCCGGCCAGGGCAGGATCTCGGTTGAGTCGCCGGTGGGCAAGGCCCTGCTCAAGCGCAGGGCCGGCGACGAGGTCGAGGTGGCGGCCCCCGCGGGGGTCGTCCGCTTTCGTATCGAGCGCATCGAGGGATAGACAGCAAATAGATGGTGGCGGGCTCCCGGAAACCTGGCGTCTCGGCCTCCGGGCGGACAGCATGTCGCGGCGTGCTGTTCTGGCCAGCGGTGTGCTCCAGGGACGGAAGGAAGGCGGACTCTGTCAGGATAGGGAGAGATGGCCCTACCCAGATTGGGGCGCATGGTTCATGCTATGGCGGAAAGCTGGTGGAGCTAGAAGTGGGAGAAGAGGAGCCCCCCGAATCCTGTCAACGAGGGCGGCTCTTGTTTCATGTTCAGCGGGGGGAGACCCCGCGTTAGGAGGAGGCAATGACTTCTGAGTATGTACCCGGACTTGCAGGCATCATCGCCACCAAGTCGCAGATCAGCGACATAGATGGCCAGCGAGGAATCCTGAAATATCGCGGGTACGCCATCCAGGAACTGGCCGAGAAGAGCAACTTTGAGGAGACAGCCTATCTGACCATTGAGGGTGAGCTGCCCACGAAGCAGCAGCTCGACAAGTTCAGCAACGAGCTGAAGCGCGCCCGCAATATCGAGCCCGCCATCCTCGATATGATCAAGCTCTTTCCCAAGACTGGGCATCCCATGTCGGCCCTTCAGAGCGCCGTCGCCGCCATGGGCATGTTCTATCCCAGGCCGGTAGAGGACGATCAGGTCAACTACGAGGCTGGCATCCGGCTGATCGCACAACTGCCCACGATGATCGCCGCCTTCCACCGCCTGCGGCAGGGCAAGAGCGTGGTTGCGCCCAAGGACGACCTGGGACACGCTGCCAACTTCCTCTACATGATGAACGGAGAGGTGCCGGACGACCTGGCTGCCAAGGTGTTCGACGTGTGCCTGGTCCTCCACGTGGAGCACACCATCAACGCCTCCACCTTCACGGCCATGGTCACCTCCTCGTCGCTGGCTGACCCCTACAGCACCATGGCCGCGGCCATCGGCTCCCTCAGCGGGCGCCTGCACGGCGGCGCCAACGAGCGCGTCCTGCAGATGCTCAACGAGATCGGCTCTCCGGACAAGGCGAAGGCCGTCATCGAGGACAAGATCGCCAAGAAAGACCTGATCATGGGTATGGGCCACCGCGAGTACAAGACCATGGACCCGCGGGCCACCATCCTCAAGGGTCTCAACGAGAAGCTCTTCGAGAAGCTCGGCCGCAGCCCCCTCTTCGACATCGCTCTCGAAGTGGAGGGGATCGTCATCGAGAAGCTGGGCGAGCGCGGCATCTGGCCGAACGTCGACTTCTACTCAGGGATCGCCTACGACAAGATGGGCATCCCCGTGGACCTCTTCACGCCGGTCTTCGCCATCTCCCGAGTGGCCGGCTGGGTGGCCCACTGGCGGGAGCAGCTCGTCGGTAACCGCATCTTCCGGCCCACCCAGATCTACACCGGTTCAGCCGACCGCTCCTACGTCCCCATCGAGAAGCGCGGCTAAGCCAGGTTCCCACCAGCTGCAACCGACGGGGCGCCCCGAGAGGGGCGCCCCGTTCTTCGTGCCTCCACCACGAGTCCCGATGGCGGCTTGCCGCTTGATGGGAGTATCCTTACCGGAGGCAGGGCCGCGCCTGCGATTGACGGCCGCGTGGGCGCGTGCTAGAGTTAGTGTACTCGTGACACTAAGTGCCGTTCGATGGTCTGCGGTACATTCGTGGGGAGCGGTGCATGCGGGTTCTTCGCGTAGGGCTTGCCCAGATCAATAGCACCGTCGGCGACCTCCGGGGTAACGCCGCCAGGATCCTGGAGTGGGCGGAGAGGGCCCGCGGCCTGGGAGTCGACCTGGTGGCCTTCCCCGAGCTGGCGCTCACCGGCTATCCCCCCGAAGACCTCTTGCTTCGCTCGCGCTTCATCGACGACAACCTGGCTGCCCTTGACCAGGTGGTCGAGGGCAGCCGCGGCCTGACCCTGGT
>CAZFGZ010000176.1:0-4965 GCA_964518585.1 uncultured Dehalococcoidia bacterium
GGCGACGTCCTCGTAGCGCGGGTCTATCTGCTCGAACACCGCCTTGAGCGAGCGGATGGCCAGGGCGACGACGATGGAGAACTGGGCCAGGACGATCCCTCGCGTCGCGAAGGTGAAGCTGAGGATGTTGTCCTCGAAGAACCTGCCGGGGTCGGAGCCGAGCAGCACCAGCAGCGCCGTTCCCAGCGCCACCGGTGAGAGGATTATGGGTATGTCGAGCAGGGTGTCCACCAGGTTCTTGCCGGGGAAGCTCTTGCGCGCCAGCAGGTAGCCGATGGGCAGGGCGAAGAAGAGGGCCAGGACGGAGGCGATGGTCGCACAGATCACGGAGAGCCTGATGGTAGAGAAAGCGCGCCCCGAGAGAAGCGTGTCGCCGTAGGAGCCACGGTCGACGCGCAGCAGGACGGCCAGGACGATGACCGAGATGTAGGCGCTGAGGATGCCCAGTACGGCCCAGGAAAAGACCGAGAAGGAGAGATTGGAAGCCCTTTTGCCGTTCATGGCCAGCCTTCCGGCAGATCCCATTCGCCGCCGACCTCAGCCTCGGGTGCGAACTCGCGGGCCTCCTCGACCGTGGTCAGGTAGTGCCACCCGGCGTAGATGGCTTTGGCCTCGTCTGAGGTCACGAAGTCGATGAACTGCTGGGCCAGCTCGGGCTCCTCCGAGAACGTGCTGACGGCGATGGGGACATAGCCGATGCGCGGCACCTGGTCGGGCCTCAGGTAGAGCGTCTCGATCTCCTCCGGCGCCCAGTACTGGAAGACCCTCCAGCCGATGACCGCGTCCACGTTCTTCAGCGCGACGACCCTGGCGGTCTTCTCGCAGCTCTCGGTGTAGGTGACTATGTTGGGCCGGACGGCCTCGGCCAGGCCGGCGTTCTCCAGCACCTCCACGGCGTACAGGCCGACGCACACCGTCTCCGGGTCGGCGATGGCCACCTTGAGGCCGGGCCTGGCCAGGTCCTCCAGCGAGCGGATGTTCTCGGGGTTGCCCTTCTGCACATTGATCGCCGGTACGAGGTAGACGACGCGCCGCTCCGTCTCGGGAAGGACCAGCCCCTGCCTCTTCGCCTCCTCCATGAAGTCGGAGGAGCCGGGGAAGTAGATGTCCCCGCGCTCCGTGAGTTTCATGTCCGACAGCATCTTCCCGGAGCCGCCGAAGTGGAGGTCGACGTCCACCCCGTACTCCTCTTCGAAGAGCTGCACCACCTCCTCGGTGGCGGGCTTGGTGGCCGAGCCGGCGAAGACCTCCAGCGTGCCCCCGCTGTCGGCGGCCCCCGTCGAGGGCGCCGCCTCCTCACCACAGGCGACGATAGCGAGGAATGCCGCCGATACGACCAGCGCCCAGGCGCCAAGTCGGTAGCGGGGCCGGCTCACCGCCGCCCTCCCTGTCGAGCGGCAGGCTGCCGCTGCTGGCCTGCGTCGCGCTCGAGCCGCCGGCGATACCCGCCGAGCCACTCGAGAGTGGCCTCAGCGACGGTGCTCTTGGCCTCCATCGCCAGCCGGTCGAAGCTCTCGGCCGGTACGGACTTGCCCAGGGCCTGCCACTGAGCGAGGTACTTGCGGCAGAAGTCGATCTGGCGGTCCACCAGCTCGAGGGTCTGGTCGCGCTTTCCCTCGCCGAGGAAGTAGAGCTTGAGGAGGAAGTCCATGCGCACCTGGCGGAGCCGCTCGACCGGGCTGCGCATCCAGGCCGCGAAGGCCCTGCGTCCCCGGGCGGTGGCCTTGTAGACGGTCCTGGGCGGATAGGCGTCGTCCTCGCGGTGATCCACCTCGATGAGGCCCCGGCGCTCGAGGTTTCCGAGCAGGAAGTAGACGTTGCTTACGCCGAGGGGGCAGACCAGGCCCATGCCCTCGTTGGGAGACATCTCGCGGGCCAACTGGTAGCCGTGCATGGGCTGGCGGCAGAGCAGCCCCAGGATGGCGCACTCGGCGGGGGAAAGGCTGGATTTCGTCCTAGGCATCGGAGGGCCAGATCCTGTATATTCAGCCACTGAATCCTCCCATCGAAAGCCCCAGCCGTCAAAGGCCTTTCGGCCTGAGGTAAGAAGGGCTAGAAGGCCTGTGACACGCCCGAGGTGCCGTCGGGCTGCCGGGTGGTGGAGTCCCGGTGGGCAGGCCTCGCCGGGGCGCTCCCTCACAACCGGCCACCGCGCGGGCAACGGCCCCGGCTTCTACTGCCGCTGCTCTTGACCGTGCCAGGAAGCGGCCAATAGAATATCTGACGTTGACGTGAAAGCGAACACCGAGAGACCCGCCGCGGGGGACGCAAGGATGGTAACGATCACGGTGAACGGACAGGTACGGCAGGCGCCGGACCGCGACCGCAACCTGCTGAGCTATCTCCGCTACGACCTCGGGCTGACGGGCACCAAGTACGGTTGCGGCGAGGGGTTGTGCGGCGCCTGCACTGTGCTCGTTGACGGGCAGGCGCTGCGCGCTTGCGAGACGACGGTCGGCGCAGTGGCGGGCGGCTCCATCACCACCATCGAGGGGCTGGCCCAGGACGCAGCGCTGCATCCCGTGCAGCAGGCATTCGTTGACGAGTCTGCGATGCAGTGCGGGTACTGCACTCCCGGGTTCATCATGGCGGCGGTGGCGCTCCTGAGCCGGGAGAGGCATCCAAGCAGCGACCAGATCCGAGAGGCGCTGGGCGAGCACATCTGCCGCTGCGGGACGTACCAGCGCATCCAGCGGGCGGTCGAGCGCGCGGCCCGCGCCATGGGAGAAGCGGAGCGATGACCGAAGCGTCGCAGAGCGTCGAGGAAGGTCTTAGCATCATCGGGCCGGTGGCCATGAGCTTCCCCCCAGGGCAGACGGGTACGTGGTTGACCCTACGGCCGGATGGCTCCGTGACGGCGTATGCGGGGAAGGTGGAGTACGGCCAGGGGATCCGGACGGGCTTCGCCATGGAGGTGGCGGACGAGCTGCGGGTGCCGCCTGGGTCTGTCGAGGTGGTGCTGGGCGATACCGATCGGGTGCCCTGGGACATTGGGACGTTCGGGAGCATGTCGACGGCGATAGTGGGACTGCAGCTACGGAAGGCGGCGGCGACGGCGCGCCAGGCGCTGCTCGAGCTGGCCACGAGCCGCCTGGACCTGCCGACCAGCGAGCTGGCATGCCGCGAGGGTCGGGTCGTCTCGCGCAGCGACCCCAGGCGGGGCATAGGCTACGGGGAGCTGCTCGCCGGGGAGAGCCTGATCCGGGACGTCATCGACGACGTCGAGTTGACCCTGGCAGACGAGTTCGTGGTCATGACGAGGCCCGCCCAGCGGATGGACGCCGTGGGGCGGGTCACAGGCCGAGCGGTGTATTCGCAGGATATCGCCGTGGCGGGGATGCTCTTCGCCAAGCTGCTGCGGCCGCCGTCGTTCGGCGCGAAGCTGGTGGACGTTGACACCTCGGTGGCGGAACGGATGCCCGGCGTGGCGCAGGTGGTCCGCGACGGCGACCTCGTCGCGGTGCTGGCGGAGTCGGACGAGCAGGCGGAGCTCGCCGCCAAGATGCTGCAGCCGCGGTGGGAGGAGATGGTGGACCAGCCCTCGCGCTGGGACGTGCCGGACCTGTTGCTGCGAACGGCGGGGGAGGCGGAAACGACGCAGGAAGCGGGCTCCCTGGAGGATGGGTTCCGCACGGCTGACGGCATCCTGGAAGGCACCTACTACATCCCTTACATCTCCAATGCGCCGATGGAGCCGCGGGCCGCGGTGGCGCAATGGGACGGCGGTCGGCTCACGGTGTGGGCAGGCACTCAGCGGCCGTTTGGGATCCGGACGGAGCTGGCTCGATACTTCGACATGCCCGAAGACAGGGTTCGGGTCATCTCTCCGGAGATCGGCGGCGGCTTCGGCGGCAAGAGCATCTACGAAGTGGCCGGCGAGGCGGCACGGCTCGCCAAGGCGGCCGGGCGACCGGTGAAGGTCGCACATACCCGCGCCGAGGAGATGACCTGGGCCACCTTCAGGCCAGCGGCGCTGATCGAGGTAAGGAGCGGCTTCAAGTCCGACGGGACCATCGTTGCCTGGGAGTTCAAGGCGCACCACGCAGCCTCGGGCCCGACCAGCGAGTACAGCCGCGTCCGCGGCCGCCGGGGCTCCGAGACTCCCTACGACGTACCGAACGTGAAGGTCACCGTCGCATCCTCGGACAGCCCACTGCCGGCGGGGTCGTTCCGGTCCCTCGGCGGGGCGGTGAACCACTTCGCGCGGGAGGCCCACATCGACGAGATCGCCGAGGCGGTGGGGATGGACCCGGTGGAGCTGCGGCTGCGCAACCTGAGCCACCCGCGCTTCCGGCGGGTCCTCGAGACGGCGGCCGAGCGCTTCGGCTGGAGCGGCGCCAGGCCGCCCTCGAAGCGAGGGGTGGGCGTGGCCGTCGGGCTGGACGTTGGGAGCTACGCGGCAACCTGCGTGCAGCTCGAGGTGCTGGCCTCGGAGGTGAAGGTACAGCGGGTGGCGGTGGCCCTCGATTGCGGCCTCACCGTCAACCCCGAGGGCGCCGCGAACCAGGTGGAAGGCTCCATCATCATGGGGATGGGCACGGCGCTATATGAGGCGATCGACTTCGAAGGGGGCTGCGTGCTCAACGCCGGTTTCACGCGCTACCGGGTGCCGCGGATCAACGATGCGCCGGCCATCGACGTGGCGCTGGTCGGCGATCCCGACACGCGCTCGACCGGGGCGGGGGAGCCGGCCATGGTGCCGATCGCGGCCGCGATCGCCAACGCGGTCTTCGACAGGACCGGCCAGCGGCACCGGGAGCTGCCTATCCAGAGGCACCTTACGTAGGGAGCGGGGTCACCGGAGGTAGTGTGGCCCGAGCCCGGTCGCGCTCGGTGCGCCCCTTGGGGCACACGGCGACGCAGATGCCGCACACCGCTTCGTCCACGCCCACGCGCTCCATCACCTGGCGGTGGGCCGCAACGTAACAGGCCTGAGCGTCATAGAAATCCTCGCGAGGGCGGCCC
>CAZFGZ010000177.1:0-4929 GCA_964518585.1 uncultured Dehalococcoidia bacterium
GCCGCCTCGGTGGTCGCCTCCGGCGTTTCGGCGGCCTCCTCCTCTTCCTCCTCGCAGGCGACGGCGAGCAGAGCAGCAGCGAGAAGTGCCGTAACGATGAGCAGGTACCGGACAAGTCTGGGCAACCGCATTGTGCTGCCTCCTTGTTCACCCGGCCGGGAGCGCTGTCGCGAGGGCGACAGCCGCTCGGCCAGAAAGGCTCTCACACGCAGGAGCGAACCTGAACCAGCATTCCTCTTGCCGCGCGTTGCCCGGCCAGGGGGTGAGCACAGGCGGCCCACCCCCGCGCAGGCAGGAACGATCAGCTAGGGCACGAACTCGGCGCCCGTTCCCAGTGGAGGCTGATCCTCGAAGCCGGGAGGCAGTTCCAGCGGCCCGCAGTCCGTGGTCGATTCGAAACTGACAACATCCCCTACCGGCTTCCACCCGCCGTTCTCAACCACGTTGTAGATCAGGTTCTCGCAGGGCCTGTGGTCGGTCGGGCTCAGCCCGACCGACCCGAAGTCGGGACAGGTCGTGCAATCGAAGCCGCATACAGACTCGGCGGCGTCGAGGAAGGAGTCGCGGGTGAGGTCCGGGCCGGCCATCTCGATGATGTACGTTGTCAACTCACCGACGAACATGCCGTAGAGGGCGAAGTTGCTCATCGGGCCGCCGGTGCCGGTCTTCGCCCAGATCTTCTCGTACTTCTGGGTGCCCGGAAAGTCGGTGTCGTACGCCTGGTGGCCGAAGGTGTAGCTCATCACTCCCTCGGCGTTCTCAGGGCCCGCGAGGGCGATGAAGAGGTCGCTGCAATTGATGCCGGTAGTGATGATGGGGACGTCCCAGTTGAGGGTCTCGCGGGCGGTCCTGACCAGGCTGGCCCCCTGCACAGGCATGGCGAACATCAGGATCACATCGACACCCGCGTTCTGGAGGCGCTGCGTCTCGGCGGTGACCTCGTTCGACACAGCCTCATATCTCTCGACGGCCGCGATCTCGACGTCGCTGCCCTCCAGGCCAGCGCGCACGCCCCTCTCCCCCTCCTCGCCGAGCTCGTCGTTCTGGAGAAGCAGACCCAGCTTCTTGCCGGCGTAGTTCTCGGCGACGTATGCGGCCAAGAACTCGCCCTCGGTCACGTAGTCGGGGTTGCCTCCAAAGCGGGTCCTCACCACAGGATCCGTCCACTTGGCAAGGCCGGTGGAGAGGAACATGTCCGGAACGCCGTTCTCTTCCAGGTACTTCCAGACGGCGTTGTGTGTCTCCTCGCCCAGACCACCCACAATCCCGAACACCTTGTCCTGCTCCACCAGCTTGCGTACGACCTCCACGGTGTCCGGCGGGTTGTAGTGGTCATCCTCGATGAGAAGGGTGATGTTTCGCCCGTACACGCCCCCCTGGCCGTTGATGTAGTCGAAGAAGGCCTTCATTCCGTAGGCGATGGGGGCGTAGGCGGCGGCCGGGGTCCCGCTGATGGGCATGTGGGTGCCCAGCAGGATCTCGGTATCGGTGACGCCGGGGACCTCCTCGGCCTCGGCCGGCGTGGTGGCCTCGGGCGATGCCGCCTCGGTGGTCGCCTCCGGCGTTTCCGTGGCCTCCTCCTCTTCCTCCCCGCAGGCGACCACGAGCGCCGCAGCAGCAAGCAGCGCTGTGACGATCAGCAGGTACCGGACAACTCGGGCAATCCGCATTGAGCCACCTCCTTAGCTTGCGGGTTCCAGCGAACCGCGCCCCGTCGTGGGGGATGCCGAACCCCGCCCATTATCCGCACGAGAGCGGCTGGTGACAAGTCCCCGGCGGAGAAAGAGCGTGTGTTGGCGGGCTCGGGTGAGGAGGGGCCGCCCGCACACTCGAGGGCGAGCGTATTTCGCGAGCCTCCTAGGGGGTGGATTCGAAGTCCACGGGCTCGCCGAAGGGCACCCACTTTCCGTCCTCGACCCTGTTGTACACCTCGATCTCGAAGGGCCGGTGATCGGTCGGGCTCATGCTGACCGGCACCAGGCAAACGGAACACGTGAAGTCGCGAATGGACTCGGCGCCCTCGATAAAGCTGTCCCGAGTGAGGTTAGGGCCGGCGTTCTTCAAAGCCTCGACCGTCAGTTCGCCGATGATGGCACCATAGAGGGTAAAGTTGCTGGCGGGGACTTCACTGTATTTCTCCATGATCTCGTAGTGCTGCTTGACCCCCGGGTGGTCCGTCTCGTAGATCTGGTGGCCGAAGACGACGCTCACGACGCCCTCCGCGTTCTCCGGGCCGGCGAGTTGGATGAAGATGTCGGTGCAATCGACGCCTGTGACGATGATGGGCACGTCCCAGTTGAGGGTCTCGCGGGCGGTTCTCACGAGGCTGGCGGCCTGAGGTGGAATGGCGTAGGCGGCGATTACATCAACGTCGGCATTCTCCAGGCGCTGGGTCTGGGCGGTGACGTCGGAGGTCATGGACTCATAGGTCTCTATGGCCACGATCTCTACGTCGCTTCCCTCCAGGCCGAGCTCTATGCCCTCGAGCCCGTCCTCGCCGAACGGGTTGTCCTGCCTGAGGATGCCGAGCCTCTTGCCGTTGTAGTTCTCGGCGATGTACAGGCCCAGCATACGTCCTTCGATCAGGTAGTCGGGGTTGCCGCCAAAGCGGGTCCGCACCACAGGATCGGTCCACCTGTGAATCCCGGAGGCGAGGAACATGTCCGGAACGCCGTTCTCTTCCAGGTACTTCCAGACGGCGAGGTTGGTTTCCTCACCGAGGCCGGCTACGATGGCGAAGACCTTGTCCTGCTCCACCAGCTTGCGCACCATCTCGACGGTGTCTGTCGGACTATAGTGGTCATCGCGAATGATGAACTTGATCTTTCGCCCATAGACGCCCCCCTCCACATCGTTGATGTAGTCGAAGTAGGCCCGTATGCCGTCAGTGATGGGGGAGAAGGCAGCCGCCGGGCTGCCGCTCAGCGCGAAGTGGGTGCCCAGCAGGATCTCAGTGTCGGTGACGCCGGGTACCTCTTCGGCAGCAGCCTCAGTGGGCTCAGCCGCCGTGGTGGCCTCCGGCGTGGCCGCCGTCTCCTCCTCTTCCTCCTCCTGGCAGGAGACCGCAAGCATTGTGGCAGCTAGCAGCATTGTGACGATGAGCAAGCATCGGGCGGGTCGGAGAAACGGCATGAAATCACCTCCGTCGGCAGCCATCGCGGCGTGACATACCAGCGGCCGCTGGGTCGTCTCCATTATCTCACGCGGGCACTTAGCGACAAGCCACCGGGCAAAGGCAAAACCCGCCTGACCGTGGGGGCGTCTCGGCGCCATGGTAGAGTGGGGCAGGGCGATGTGCTAGCATGCGCGTTGTCACATCCAGGTCTCACCTCTGCGTCACTGGGGCGGTGCGCTGTATGACTCCAGGAGCCTTTGAGGGCGTGAAGGTCGTGGAGTACGCGACCATGGTTTCGGGGCCCTATTGCGGCAAGCTGCTGGCCGACATGGGGGCGGAGGTGATCAAGATCGAGGAGCCGCCCGACGGGGACCCGGCGCGAGGGCGGGGGCCGTTCCCTAAAGACGAACCACATCGCGAGCGCAGCGGGCTCTTCATGTATCTGAACACGAGCAAGCTGGGCATCACCCTGGACCCCGAGCGGCCGGGAGGCCGGGAGGCGCTGCGACGGCTGGCTCGCTGGGCGGACGTGCTGGTGGAGAACCAGGGGCCCGGGCGGCTGGACCCGCTGGGGCTGTCGTGGGAGGCGCTGCGGGAGGAGAACCCCAGGCTGGTCCTGACGTCGATCACGCCGTACGGGCGGACGGGTCCCCGTTCGGGGAACAAGGGGAGCGAGCTGACATCGTATCACGCAGGCGGGATGGGCAGCCTCCTGCCTACGCGGTCGGTCGATCTCAATCGAGCGCCGGTGAAGGCGGGCGGCTATCCGGCGGGCTACCACGCGGGGCTCACCGCGGCGCTGGCTACGGCAGCGGCGCTGATGGGAAGACAGCTCAGCGGCAGGGGACGCCTGGTGGACATCTCGGAGGAGGAGGCGATCCTGGCGCTGGTGAGGACGGGGGTGGCGGGAACCGTCTACAACCGTACGAGCTGGTGTCGGGTGCCAGACCGGCCGCCAGCCATGGGCCGGATGGAGTGCAGGGACGGGTATGTGGTGATGGCGGCGTTCGAGGACCACCACTGGCGGGGGTTGGTGGAGCTGATGGGGAACCCTGAGTGGGCTTCGGATGAGGAGTGGGGCTCTCTCAAGTACCGCGTGCATCACCTGATGGAGATCGGCGCGCTGATGGACGAGTGGATGCGACAGCAGGGCAAGGACGAGATCCATCACAAGGGAGCGGCCAAGGGCTTCGCCATCGGGCCGATCAACACGGCCGAGGATGTGATGAGGTACCGGCAGTATGAGGCGCGGGAGTACTTCGTGGAGGTCGAGCACCCGGAGGGGGGCACGCATCGATACGCGGGATGGCCGTACAAGATGTCGGGGACGCCGGCGGGTGTGCGCCGCCCGGCTCCGCTGTTGGGGCAGGACAACGAGGAGGTGTACTGCGGCCTTCTAGGCTACTCCGCCGAGGAGCTCGGGCAGCTCCGTGAGGCGGGGGCGGTCTAGGTGGCGGAGAGGTCAAGGATGGAGGAGGTTCCGCTTCCGCTGCAAGGGGTGAGGGTGGTGGACTTCACCTGGGTGTGGGCCGGGCCCTACACTACCATGCTGCTGGCGATGCTGGGGGCGGAGGTGATCAAGGTGGAGGGGCCGCGCGCGCTGGACATCGGCCGACGGGGCATTGTCTGGCCGCGGAGCGACCCTCAGCCACTGGAGATACCCATCAATCAGGCGATGTCCTTCAACTCACTCAACATGAGCAAGCTGGGGGTGACCATCGATCTGGTGCAGCCGCAGGGGGTCGAGCTCGCCAAGCGCCTGGTGAGCATAAGCGACGTGGTGATGGACAACATGCGGGCGGGGACCATGGAGC
>CAZFGZ010000178.1:0-4915 GCA_964518585.1 uncultured Dehalococcoidia bacterium
TCCCAGATGGCCGCGTGCTCGCCGCCGCCGATGGCGGCCTGCTCGTCGTCGGTCAGCGGCCTGGCGAGGATCGCCTCGAGGCGGTCGCGGCGGTTGCCGCTGACGATGGGGGCGAGAACGGCGATGGCGGGGGTGAACATGGCGATGCCATGCCGTCGGCTCACGTGGCGGCAGGCCGCCTCAAGGCCGGAGGCGTGGCGAGGGCCGCCGTGGCCGTTCGTGACGACCACGTAGCCGTAGCCGGCGCGGGCGAAGGAGGCGCCGAGCTCAGTGAGCGCGCGGTAGAGGGTGCGCTGGGTGGCGTTCATGGAGCCCGGAAGGGGCAGCTCGTCCGTGCCGATGGTCAGCGGGGGGTGGAGCACGACATTCCAGTCCGGGTGTGCCTCGGCGAAGCGGCGAGCGGTCTCCTCGGCCATCCAGCGGGCCATGAACAGGTCCATCCCCAGGGGCAGGTGAGGGCCATGCACCTCCAGGGCGCTGACGGGCAGGAAGCAGATGGCGCGCTCCCTGTCGAGGGCCTGCACTTGCGGATAGCGGAGCTCCTCGGCACGAAACAGGTTCATGGCAAAGATGACCTCCTCGAACGCTCCCACCAGCCGGAGAGGTCGCTCACCATCCGCTCGATGGCGACGCGGCCTCGCTGGAGTCGCTATGGCTGCTCATGGGGGCGTGGCCACGCAGACTTACGTGAGCGGTGCACGGGGCAAGGTATCACAGCCTCGATAGCGGGACAAGGGCCAGCGAGGGGCCGCGGAGCCTGGCCCCTTGAGGGTGCTGAAGAAGCCCGCCGCCGAGCCGGCCACGTCGCACGCCGCCTGCGGCGGCGGCTCGCGGCCTCAATGTCCAGATCTGGGGGGACACCCCCCAGGCCCCCCGCCCGCTGCGCGGGGGCGGAATGCTCGGGCGGGGAAGGCTAAGGGCAGAAACGTTGGGCGCCAAGCGCCCTGTACCCCCGACTGACGGAGTCTTCTCAGCGGCCTCCCCTTGTCCCTTGCCCCATGTCCCATGAGCCCTGACCTCTCCTACCTCAAATGCCGGCGGAAGAAGGTCACGACGCGCCGCTCGTAGTCCTGGGGGGCGGCCTGCCAGGCGCGGGCGTGGTCGGCACCCGGCACCACCCACAGCTCGCTGGGCTCGCCGGCGGCGGCGAGCAGGGCCTCGCCCTGGCCGGGGCCCAGGACTTCGTCGAGTTCATCGTCGATGAGGAGGAGGGGACGCGGGCTGAGCCGGGCGATCGTCTCCAGCGGCGCGACGGTGGCGAGGTCGGCGTGGAGCCGGCGCTCGACCATCCAGCGGGCCAGGGGCGCCAGGGGGAAGGAGGGCAGGTGGAAGAAGTGGCGCAGGCCGCGCTTGGCCAGGTCTGCCAGGCGGACGAAAGAGCTCTCCGCCACCACTGCGCGGAGCTCCGGGGCCTGGGCAGCGGCCATGAGGGCTGCGGTGGCGCCCATCGAGAGGCCCAGGACGCCGATGCGTGCGGCGTCCACCTCGGATCGGCTACGCAGGTAGTCCAGAGCGCCCAGCAGGTCGAGGGGCTCGCGGACGCCCATGGTGACGGCTTCACCCTCGCTTTCGCCCCGGTTGCGGAAGTCGAAGAGGAGGACGGAGAAGCCGGCGCGATGGAGGAAGTCGGCGTGGGGGAGCAGCTCGCCACGGCTGCGACCGTGGCCGTGAGCGAGGATGACGCAGGCGGGGCTATCGCCGGGGATGAACCAGCCGGCCAGGCGCAGGCCGTCGCGGCTGGGGAAGCGGACGTCTTCGGCAGGCAGATCGAAGTCGAGGAGGTTGTAGTCTTCCTCAAGCCGCCATGGGTGGAGGGCGCGCTCCGCCACGATCCAGGCCGCTGCCAGGACGGCGCCGGCCGAGGCCACAGCGGAGACCAGCAGGCCGCGACACAGCAGGCTCAGGACTCGCTGAGGCCCGGCTGCTTCGACGCTTTCGCTTTGCTCTGGCTCCACCGCGAAACGTCCGTACCGGCGGGCGGTGGGCCTCCTAGGAGGTCTCGGAGTCCCGCGCTCGCTCCTGCTGAATGAGTTCGCGCCGCAGGATCTTACCTGACAGCGTCTTGGGGATGCTCTGAACGAACTCCATGAGGCGTATCTTCTTGTAGGGGGCGACCTTCTCTGCCACGAAGGCCATGATCTGCTCCTTGGTGGCGTCCTGGCCGGGTCGCAGCACGACGAAGGCCTTGGGGATCTCGCCCGCCTGGGGGTCACGCTTGGGGATGACGGCCGCGTCCATGACCGCGGGATGCTCAAGGAGCAGGCCCTCCAGTTCGGCCGGGGCCACCTGGTAGGCCTTGTACTTGATCATCTCCTTCTTGCGGTCGAGGACGGTGACGTAGCCCTCCTCGTCGAGGGAGCAGATGTCGCCCGTGCGGAGCCAGCCGTCCTCGGTGAGGGTCTCGGCGGTGGCGTCGGGACGCTTCCAGTAGCCGAGCATGACCTGTGGGCCCTTGAGCAGGAGCTCCCCCACCTCTCCGGCGGGCAACTCCTCGCCCGTGTCGAGGTCGACGACCTTCTCGATGGTATCGGAGACGGGGGCACCGCCGGTAGTGGGCTTGATCCTGTCGAGAGGGTTGGTGTTGGTGAGGGCGCAGGCCTCGCTCATGCCGTAACCCTGGAGCACGGGGCAGCCGAAGGTTCGCTTGCCCTGCTCGGCCAGCTCCGGCGCCAGGGGTGCCGCAGCGGAGCAGACGAACCGGAGCGAAGAGGTGTCAAAGCTCTTGGAGCCGGCGACGTTGAGGAGGGCCAGGAGAGCCGGCGGCACTACGAACAGGTCGGTGACGTGGTGCTTCTGGATGAGCGAAAGCATCTGCTCCGGGTCGAAGCGGGACACGATTATCTGGGTCACGCCACCAGCCACGCAGGCGTTGAGAAAGACCACCATCCCGTACATGTGGAAGAAGGGGAGGAAGTCCAGCGCTACTGAGTCCTCGTTGGTGATCTCTGTGCCTGTGGCCTGGAGGACGTTGGCGCTCAGGCTGTAGTGGCTGAGCATGACGCCCTTGGGCAGGCCGGTGGTGCCGCTGGAGTAGGGGAGGAGAGCGATGTCCTTCTCCGCGTCCATCTCCACGGGCTCGGGTTCGGCGGAGATGCCCTCGATCATGTCCCAGATGTCGTCCATGGCCCAGATGTGCCGGAGCGTGGGCGCATCTTCCTTGGCCGCCTCGACTACGGGCATGAGGCTTCGTGGGGCGATGATGCCGACCGCATCGGTGTCCACAAGCTGATGGGCGACCTCCTGCTCCCGATACAGGTAGTTGAGGGTAGTGACGGTCGCGCCGGCCAGCAGCGAGCCGTCGACGGCGGGCACGTATTCGGCGCAGTTGGGTGAGAGGATGGCGATGACTTGCCCCTTGCGGATACCGGCGTCCTGAAGGAAGCGGGCGAACCTCCGAGAGTCCTTCCACATCCGGCTGAAGGTGAACTCCCGGCCGTCAGCGTCGATAAAGGCGACCTTCTCCGGGAATTGCTGGGCGGCGTCTCCCAGGTTGAGGGCGAGGTTGCGATGCGGATAGGGGGCGAGGCTGGGCCAGGGGCTGGTGGCGATCATGGTTTTCCTCCGCCTTACGCTGCGCCAAAGGGGTGACCGGCAGCATGATCGCCCTAGAGCGCTGATCTGTCAAGTCGAGTCAGTCTCTTGGGGGCAGCGATCGCTGGGGAGGCGGGCCGCCTCAGCCGCCGGCGGTGGGAGGGAAGACGTACACCTCGTTGTCGGGCTCGACCGGCGTGTCGAGGCCTTGCAGGTGGCGGATGTCGCGTCCATCCACGAAGACGTTGACATACTGGACCACGCGGCCGGCCTCGTCGAGGACGCGGCCGGCCAGAGCGGGGCGCGCCTGCACGAGGGCGGTGAGAACGTCGCGGACGGTGACGCCGTCGGGCAGGGCCAACTCGACCGTGCTGTCGCCGACCAACTCGCGCAGGCCGGCGTAGAGGCTAACGGTGGTCATGTGTCTGAGGCGGCGTCCTGCGGCTAGGGAATGTCGAGCTCCTTCAGCTTTGATTCGGGCACCACTCCGTTCACCCAGCCGCGGAGCTGGTAGTACTCCTGGAGCATGTTGTCCAGCTCGCACACGTGGCCCTGAGAGGCCGGGCTGGTGGAGGGCTCCGTCAGGAAGCGTTGGGGCAGGTAGTCTGACCCCTCGCGGAGGCCGGCCAGGTTGTTGTAGTGGCGCTCCAGGTTATAGATGCGCTCGCCGATCTTGAGGAGAGCGTCAGGGTCCATCGGGATGCCCACTACCGCAGCATACTGGGCGGCATACTCCTCGGCCCGCTCGGCGAAGGAGGAGAACTTGCACATGTCCAGGGAATCGGAGACGGCGGCGATGTCCTGGAATGCCTTGCAGAGCGCGCCCTTGCCTTCCCAGACCAGCGGGTCGGTCTTCTCGGGAATGCCGACAACTTCGCTGGCCACGGTATAGCCGCGCAGGTGGCAGCCGCCGCGGTTGCTGGTAGCGTAGCTGACGCCCATGCCCTTGAGACCCCGGGGATCGTAGGCGGGGATGCTCTGGCCCTTAACGGTCATGGCGATGCTCGGGTCGCCGAAGGCCTTGGCTGCGCGCTCGGTGCCTTCGGCCAGGGTGTCGCCGATGCCGGTGCGGCTGGCGATTCGGTGCACGAGGTCGACCATCATGTCCACGTCGCCCCAGGCGACCCGCTCGGTGATGAGCTCCTTCTCGCTGGCCTCCATGACCATCCCGAGAAGAGCGCCCACCTCGATGGTGTCTATGCCGTAGTCGTTGCAGAGGTTTATGAGGTAGGCAATGGCGTCTCGGTCGGCGTTCAGGCAGAAGCCTCCGAGGGACCAGGCCGATTCGTACTCCACGCTCTCCATGTGCACGTGGAACTTGCCCGCGGAGGTCTCCACCTCCTTCTTGCAGGCCACGGGGCAGGCGTGGCAGGTGGGGTTGCCC
>CAZFGZ010000179.1:0-997 GCA_964518585.1 uncultured Dehalococcoidia bacterium
CCCCGCCCGCTGCGCGGGGGCGGAATGCTCGGACGGGGAAGGCTGAGGGCGGAAACCTTGCCGCTGCGCGGGGGCGGAAGGCCGGACGGGGAAGGCTGAGAGCGGAAACCTTGCCGCTGCGCCGGGGCGGAATGCCCGGAAGGGGAGGGCTGAGAGCAGAAACCTCGGGGGGCCAGCTCACTGCAGCCCCGACTGGGGGAACTCCTCAGCATCCCGCTGGTGTAGCCAGCTCGATGGGCGAAGGCGAGCTGAGGCGGGCTACTCCCCCACTTGCGCCAGGATTTGATCGATCACCTGCTCGAAGGTTTCGAGAGGCACCGCCCCAGAGATGAGGTTGCCGTTGACGAAGAAGGCAGGGGTGCCCTGCACCCCGTAGCTGGCCCCGTCGGTGTAGTCCTTCCGTACCTCCTCCAGGTACTTCTGGCTGGTGAGGCACTCCTCGAAGACAGCGGTGTCGAGCCCGACCTGCCCGGCATACTGGATGAGGCTAGCCTCATCCAGTTGGGCCTGGTTCGCGAACAGCAGGTCGTGGTACTCCCAGAACTTGCCTTGTTCATGGGCGCACTCTGCGGCCAGGGCGGCGGACAGGGCGTTGGCGTGAAGCGATGTCAGTGGGAAGTCGCGGTACACAAACCGGACCTTCCCGTCGTACTTATCGAGCAGTTCGCGCATCACCGATGCGCCCTTTGCACAGTATGGTCACTGGAAGTCGGCAAACGAGACGATGGTCACGGGGGCATCCTCGGGTCCCAGGGAGGGGTCGTCATCGACGCTCACCTCGATGGGCCCCGTCGGGGTGGCCGATGCCTGGGGCGCGGCGGCAGTGGGGACCGGGCTGGCCTGGGCCACGGGGGACTCTCCGTCGGAGCCGCCTCCGCGTACCGCGTCATAGGCGAAGAAGCCCGCCACGCACATCACGGCGGTGACTGCAACGGAGATCAGGCCTGAGATGACGTAGATCCTGGCCTCGGGGATTCCCTGGGAGGGAGACTTGCTC
>CAZFGZ010000179.1:1007-4814 GCA_964518585.1 uncultured Dehalococcoidia bacterium
TAGATGGCAAAGGGGCGTGGCTCAGCCGACCGCTCGTCGGGGGTTGCACCGCAAGAAGGTCAATAACTTATACTACGTCAAACACAGTGGTAGTCGTCAAGAGGCGAGCGCTCGACGGTTTGGGGCAGAGCCGGCGGACGGCGTTCGCCAGGGCGGCGCGATCGGCGTTGGCGGTGGGGTCTGCCGAGAAGGTATCGAGGTCATGTTGCATACAGGGAGAGGCATGCCATGGCGCAAACGTTTTATCCCGACCTGCTGATAGCGAACCGGAGCTACCTTGATCACGACACGCCGCCGGGCGAGGAGGCCCCTCGGGCTGTAGCCGGGGGTCTCCTGGCGGCGCTCCAGAACGCGCTGGAGCCATCCACGGAGACGCGCGACGGGACGGTGTGGATCGGGGCAGCCCTGGGCAAGTACGACCGCGAGTTCGTGGACGAGCAGGGACGGGAGCTGATCGCCCGGAACGGCGACTATGTGCGAGGGCGTCGAGTGTTCGTGGAGCCGGAGCGGTGGGACGCCTACTACCGGCGGGTGGCGAACCGCGGCCTGTGGCCCCTGCTTCACTGCAACGAGGTCCGGCTGGACCAGCTCATAGAGTACTTCCCCACCCCTGAGCTGTCGTCGGTAGAGGACTTCGAGGAGTTCAGGGCGGCGAACCGGCAATTCGGGGAGGCGGCCTTCGACGAGTTCATCAGGCGGGAGCGGGGCCCGAGGAGCGCGTGGGTCCACGACTACCATCTGCCCTTCGTGAGCGCTCACCTGCGATCGAGGTTGCGGGAGATAGGCCAGGAGGAGGAGGCGACTATCGGGCACTTCCTGCACACGCCGTTCTTCAAAGTGCGGCTGTTCGAGGACGACCTGCTGACCAACCCCGAGACGCGGGGTTTCCTGGCGTCGCTGCTGGAGGCGCTGCTGGCGAACGACCTCGTGGGGTTCCAGAGCCGGGGCGACGCCGACCGCTGCGGGGAGGCTCTGGCGATGCTGGTGCCGGGGGTGCGCGTGCGGCAGATAGAGTCGGGGAGCTTCGAGGCGCAGCGGGAGGGGAACGGGCGGATCACCCACGGCCGGGCGATGCCGATCAGCATCGACGTGGAGGCGGTCAGGAAGTCGATCACGGCGGATGAGCCGATCGAGCACGTGCTGCCGGACGGCAGGCCCTTGCGCGGGGTGATGGAGGAGTACCGGCGTCAGGGGATACGCGTGCTGGTCGGCCTGGACCGCACGGACTACACGAAGGGCATACCGGAGCGCATTCAGATGGTTGGGGAGCTGCTGGAGATGGGGGAGCGGGTGGTGTACCTGGGCTTCGGGGCGCCGACCCGGCCGGGCGTACCGGCGTTCGATGCGCTGGTGGACCTGGTTCGGACGGAGACGGAGGGGGTGAATCAGAGGTTCGCGGGCAGCCTCTCGTGGGAGCCGGTGCAGTTCTACTACGCGTTCCTGCCCCTGAGCGACATCTACCGCATCATGAGGGACGCCGATGTGGTCCTCACCACGTCTCTGAGCGACGGGCTGAACATCGTGCCGCTGCAAACGGTCGCCGCGCAGTCGCTGCTGCCGGCGGAACGGCGCCACCTGGCGGTGGCGGGCAGGAACACGGGGATCGGCCGAGCTTTGGAGGGCTTCGCGGAAGGCGGCCACGGCTTCGTGACCGTGGACCCGCTGGACCCGCCCGGGGCGGCGCGACGCCTGGCCGAGAGCCTGCGGGCGGACGAGCGCATCAGCGACGCCCTGGTGGATTACGTGCGCGAGCATGACGTGCATCACTGGTCCGCTTCGTTCCTGGCCGCCCTCAACGAGCTGGCCCGGCGGGCATAGCCAGCGACAGGGCGTAGCGGTGCCGGAGGCCTCCTCGCCATCAGCGCTCCCGCCAGGGGTGCGGGCTTTTGTCAGCGAGGCCCGCAGCGACCCCTCGCGGACGCTGCTGGTGCTTGACATCGACGGCACCATCAGCGAGATCGCGCCGACACCGGAAGAGGCGGTGGTCACCCCGCGGATGCGGGGGCTGCTGCTGCGCCTGGCCGGCGTCTACGCCGTGGCATTCGTGAGCGGGAGGGACGCGGAGGTGGCGCTCCGCATGGTGGGGGTGCCCGGGGCCATCTACGTGGGGTCGCACGGGCTGGAGACGCTGGACCGGGAGGGGGTTCGCAGCGCGCTGGACCGGGAGGGCTTCGTGAGGGAAGCGCAGGGGATGGCGGAGGCCGTTCGGGGGGATGTGCCGGAGGTCGGGCCACACGTCGAGACGAAGCGCTGGGGCGTGGGCTTCCACTACCGGCAGATCGACGAGCCGGCCCTGGTCGAGCGTCTCCTGGAAAGCATCGAGCGGCACCTGTCGCCGGGCCTGCGGGTGCGCTACGGCAAGAAGGTGGCCGAGGTTGTGCCGGACGTGGCCGGGGACAAGGGCACAGCCGTGATGGACCTCATCGAGCGGCTCGGCCCCCGCCGGGTGCTGGCCCTGGGGGACGACCGCACGGATGTGGCCACCTTTCGCGCTCTGGAGGAGGGAAGGGCTCGCGGCTGGGCCTGGCTCCGTGTGGCGGTCCTGGGCAGCGATGAGCCGCCGCCGGAGCTCCTGGCCAGCGCGGACTGTCGGGTCCGGGGCGTGGAGGGAGCCTACAACCTGCTATCGCAGCTTCTGGAGGAGTGAGCGCGCGGCTCGCGAACGGGTGACGGGGGCGCCGCGCGTCTGAGGGCAGGACACCGGTTACGCGGCCGCCTTGTCGCCCGAATCCTCTGTGTCCGCGAGGGGCAGTCGTTTGCGCCTGTGGAGCCGCGCCAGGGCCTGCGCAACCCTGGGGTTGAACTGCGTGCCTGAATAGGCCGCGATCTCGCGCATAGCCTGGGCGACTGATCGGGCCCCCCTGTAGGGCCGGCTGCTGGTCATAGCATCGAAGGCGTCGGCCACAGCGACGATAGTGGCGGGCTCGGGGATGGCCTCGCCCGACAGGCCATCAGGATAGCCGCTGCCGTCCCAGCGCTCGTGGTGGGAGCGGGCGATGGTGGCCGCCAGCTCGAAGCCCGGCCGCCCGGCCAGGAACTCCGCGCCCCAGATGGTATGCTGTTTCATGACTTCCCATTCTTGGTCGCTGAGCCGGCCGACATTGGCCAGGAGGGAATCGGGCACGCGGATCTTGCCGATGTCGTGGAGCACAGCCGCCAGGCTGAGCTCTTTCGCCTCCTTTTCGCCATAGCCGAGTTCGTCTGCCAGCGTTTCGGCGATGGCGCGGACGTTGCGGAGATGGTGGCCGGTGGTGCGGTCATGGGCCTCAGCGGCGGCGGCGAGGAGCATGACCGTCTCGGTCTGGGCTTCCGCGAGCCGGTCTGAGGCCGACTGGAGCCCCTCAACCAGCGCCCCCATGCGCACGATAGCAGTGACCTGGCTGGCAACGGCCATCAGGAACTGGGCGTCGCGGGGAACGAAGGCCACCTCCCTCTTGGCGGCCACGGAGAGCGTTCCTATCAGCTCATTCTGCCAGAGCATAGGTGCGACCATGGCGGACCGTATTCCCCCTGCGCTGAGCATTTCCCGCTCCTTATCAGTGAGCCGCTGGTCGTGCTGCGGGTCGCTGAAGATAACCGGGCGCCCTTGCCTCATGAGCGCATGTCCCGGGTGATGATCGTGTCTGGCCTTGCGCTGTTCACGGTTCCACACGTCGAGCATCTTCTTGGGCAGCCGGCCGAACGTATTCATTACCGGCGGCTCCTCGGGCCCAGGCGCGAAGAGCGCGAAGTTGACCGCGTCATAGTCGGCAGCGACCGAGAGCCTGTGAGCGACCAGCCGCAGCTTATCGCTCAGCTCGCCCGGGG
>CAZFGZ010000180.1:0-4806 GCA_964518585.1 uncultured Dehalococcoidia bacterium
CCGCCAGGTAGTCCGCCAGGTCCTCGGCCATCTTCTTGGTGAGGGTGGTGACCAGGGCGCGCTCGCCGCGCTCCACGCGCGCCCGGATCTGCTCCAGCAGGTCGTCGATCTGGCCCTCGGTGCCCTTCACCTCGATTGTCGGGTCCAGCAGCCCTGTCGGCCGCACGAGCTGCTCCACCACCTGCTCGCTGCGCTCGTACTCGTACGGGCCGGGGGTAGCCGATGTGAACATGACCTGGTTGATGTGGTCCTCGAACTCGGTGAAGTTCAGAGGCCGGTTGTCCAGCGCCGAGGGCAGGCGAAAGCCGTAGTCCACCAGGGTCTGCTTGCGGGAGATGTCGCCGTGGTACATCCCCCGCACCTGCGGCACGGCGATATGCGACTCATCGACGAACAGCAGCCAGTCGTCCGGGAAGTAGTCCAAGAGCGTCCACGGAGTGCTGCCGGGGGCCCTCCGGGCCAGGTGCCGCGCGTAGTTCTCGATGCCCGGGCAGTAGCCGGTCTCGCGCAGGGTCTCCAGGTCGTAGTGGGTGCGCTCCTCCAGGCGGGCGGCCTCCAGGATCTTGTCCTGGGCGCGCAGCTCGGCCAGGCGCACCTCCAGCTCGACCTCGACGTCGCGGATGGCCATCTCCAGCTTGTCCTGGGAGGTGACGAAGTGCTTGGCGGGGAAGATCTCGATGCTGTCGCGCTCGGCCAGCAGCTCGCCGGTGAGGGGGTCGACCTCGATGATGCGCTCCACCTCGTCGCCCCAGAAGTCGACGCGCACGGCGAGCTCCTCGTAGGCGGGCTGGATGGTGATGCTATCGCCGCGCAGGCGGAACTTGCCGCGCACGAGGTTGAAGTCGTTCCGCTCGTACTGCATGTCCACCAGCCGTCGCATGGCCTTGGCCCGCTCGAAGCGCTCGCCCTTCTTGAAGGTGAGGACGAAGCTCTGGTACTCCTCGGGCTCGCCCAGGCCGTAGATGCAGGAGACGGAGGCCACGATGAGGACGTCGCGGCGGGCGAAGAGGGCGCGGGTGGCAGCGTGGCGCAGCTTGTCGATCTCCTCGTTGATGTCGGCATCCTTGGCGATGTAGGTGTCGGTGCGGGGGATGTAGGCCTCCGGCTGGTAGTAGTCGTAGTAGCTGACGAAGTACTCGACGGCGTTCTCCGGGAAGAACTCCTTAAACTCGGAGCAGAGCTGGGCGGCGAGGGTCCGGTTGGGCGCGAGGACGAGCGTCGGGCGCTGCACGCGCTCGATGACGTTGGCCATCGTGAACGTCTTGCCGCTGCCGGTGACGCCGAGGAGCGTCTGGTAACGGCAGCCCTTCTCCAGCCCGTCGACGAGCCTATCGACGGCCTGTGGCTGATCTCCGGTCAACTGGAAGTCAGAGACGAGACGGAAGTGACTCACAGCAGCTCGCTTCTCATGCGGAAGACGGCGCGGATGATCTCCTCGACCTCCCCCATTTCCTCGGCCTGCGTCACGTCGTCAACCCAGCGCGAGGCATCGGAGCGCTTGTAGCCGAGCCTCACCAGCCCCTCCACGGCCAGCTCCTTGAGCGCCTCCACGGGCGGCGGCGCCTCCGCCGGAGGGGGCTCGCGGAAGCCCTCATCCTGGAGCAGCGCCTCCTCCACCACCTTCCCCTTGAGATGGGCCACGATGGTCTTGGCCAGCCGCTCCCCTATCCCGGGCAGCGACCGCAGTGCCTTCTCGTCCCCCTCCTCGATCCACGTCGCGATGCTCGAGACCGAGTACGCCAGCGCCCTCATGGCCTTCGTCGGGCCCAGGTCGGGCACCTCGATGAGCTTCTTGAAGAACTCCCGCTCCACCTCCCGCTGGAAGCCGATGAGGATGGGGATGGGCGGCCTCTCCGGCACGTAGTAGAGGGTCTCGAACTCGATATCCTCCCCCAGATCGCGCTCGCTCACCGACCGCCACACGAAGTTGGGCAGCAGGATCTCGTACCCCACGCCGTTGACCCAGAGCTCCACCGCCTGCCTCTCGGGGTTCTTCTTGGTGAGCCTGCCCGAGACGTGTGAGATCACGCTTTCTCCTCCCGACTCTCGACCACCATGTCCCGGCGGCGCCGCAGGAGGTGACAGAGCGCCACCGCCAGCGCGTCGGCCGCATCCTCCGAGGCCGGCGGCTCCGCCAGCCCGAGCTGCATGCAAAGCATGGCCTGCACCTGCGACTTATCGCTGCGACCGTGGCCGGTCACCAGTTGCTTCACCTCCGCCGGCGGATACTGCTGCACCGGCAGGCCCTCGGCCGCGGCCGCCAGCAGGGCGGCAGCCCTTGCCTCCCCCAGGACCATGGCCGACCGGCGGTTCCCCGCCACGAAGGGCTCCTCCACCGCGACCTCCCAGGGGTGCCAGCGCACCAGCACCTCGGCCAGGCCCTCATAGATGCAGAGGAGACGCTCCGCCAGCGGCGACCTCGCTTTGGTGGCGATGGTACCGCAATCGAGAAGACGCAGCCGCTCGCCCTGCGCGCCCAGGACGGCCCAGCCCGTGGCCCGCAGGCCGGGGTCCACCCCCAGGACACGCAAGTCGCCGCCCTCAGCCCGGTTCATGGTCAACCGGAGTAGGCGGCCAGCACCTCATCGGGGAAGTCGCCGTTGGAGTGGACGCGCTGGACGTCGTCCAGCTCGTCCAGCCGGTCGAGGAGACGCAGAGTTTGCTCCGCCTGCCTTTCATCCAGGGGGACGGTGGTCTTGGGCACCCGGGAGACCTCGGCCGAGGCCATCTCCGCGCCGGCCTCCTCAAGGGTGTGCCGCACGGACTCCAGACTCTCGGGGCTGGTGTGGATCTCCAGCCCGTCATCATCGACCTTGACGTCCTCGGCCCCCGCGTCGATGGCCTGAAGGGCCAGCTCCTCCGCCGCCTCTCCCTCCATGCGGATGTTGATGATCCCTTTGCTTTCGAAGATCCAGGCGACGCAGCCGGCCTCCCCCAGGTTGCCTCCCGCCTTGGCGAGCGCGTGGCGAACGTCGGCGACGGCGCGGTTCCGGTTGTCGGTGAGCACCTCGATCATGATGGCGGTTCCGCCGGGCCCGTAGCCCTCGTAGATGACTTCGCTGAGCTCGGCGGCGCCGCTCTCGCCGGTGGCGCGCTTGATGGCCCGGTCGATGGTGTCATTGGGCATGTTGAAGCTGCGCGCACGGTCGACGGCCAGACGAAGGCGGGCGTTGGCCTCGGGGTCTCCCCCGCCCCGCCGGGCCGCCACGGCGATCTCCCGCCCCAGCTTGGTGAAGAGCTGCCCGCGGCGGGCATCGGTGACACCCTTCTGCCTCTTGATCTGCGCCCACTTGGAGTGACCGGACATGGGTGCTCCTCCCCTCTACAGCCGCCTAATTCTAACACCCAGGGCAAGGAGGCGACAAAGGGGCCGCCAGCCTAGCTCCCGGCCCTCAGCTCTGCGAACAGCAGCGACGCCGATCCACGGAGCTCTTCCACGTGGTCTTGAGAGCCCAGGCTGGCCTGGAGGGGTGAGATGGACACGTAGCCGTTGGCTATCGCCCAGATGTCCGTGCCCGGGTGGCCGTAGGTCAGGTCGGGGCGGATCTCGCGCCGCAGGCTCTCCCGGACACCGTCGCCCGTCTCTACCAGACGCAGATAGCCGCCCCGCGCCACCGTGGTCACGGCGATGCCCCGCAGCTCTGCGAGGGGCAGCGCAGGCACGTTCACGTTGAGGAAGGCCCCTGCGGGCAGCGTCCCATCGGCGATGCGACGCCCCAGCAGTCGGGCCACGTCCTGAACCGTGTCCCACTGGAGGCTACCGCCGATGTCCAGCGAGAGGGCCAGTGAGGTGATGCCACGAAAGCCGCCCTGGAGGGCAGCCCCCACCGTGCCCGAGAGGAGCACGTCGTTGCCCAGGTTCGGGCCGACGTTGATGCCCGAGGCCACCAGGCCGATGCGGCCCTCCTTCAGCCGGCGCAGCCCCACCACCACGCAGTCGGCCGGCGTGCCGTCCACAGCGTAGGCCCGAACGCCCGGCAGCGGCGACTCCACCTCCCTCACCTCAAGGGCGTGCCTGAAGGTCACCGCCGTCCCCGTGCCCGAGGCCTCCTGCGCAGGAGCGACTACCAGCACCTGCCCGACCTCGGCCATGGCCTCGGCCAGCCGCCATAGGCCCGGCGAGTCGATGCCGTCGTCGTTGGTGACCAGGACACGGAGGGGCTCAGTCGCCACGAGGGGCCTCCTGGGAGGTGAATCGGGTGCGCCCCGTCCCTACGAGTCTTCGTCTCGGGGGCCACCCAGCCTGACGTTGTCGATGAGGCGGGTTCTGCCGACGCGCACCGCCAGCGAGACCAGCGCGGGGCCTTCCACCCTGTCCAGCTCCCGCAGGCTCTCCGCATCGGCCACGCTCACATAGTCTACCCGCGCCAGCGGCTCGGCGGCAATGAGGTCGTTCATGCGTTGCCGGATAGCCGTGGCGTCGCGCTCGCCCCGGCCCCACAGCTTCTCGGCCAGCCGCAGCGATCGCGATAGCACCAGGGCTGCCTGACGCTCGCGCGGCGACAGGTAGGCGTTGCGGCTGCTCATCGCCAGGCCGTCGGGCTCGCGCACCGTTGGCAGACCCACCACATCCACGTCGATATCCAGGTCACGCGCCATCTTGCGGACGACTACGAGCTGCTGCGCATCCTTCCGCCCGAAGTAGGCGCGGTGCGGCTGCACGATGAGGAACAGCTTCGCCACGACGGTGGTGACTCCCCGGAAGTGCGTCGGCCGGTGAGCCCCCTCCAGCACCTCGGTGACGCCGGAGACCTCCACGTAGCTGCTGAAGCCCTCGGGATACACCTCCTCGACCGGGGGCATGAA
>CAZFGZ010000181.1:0-4796 GCA_964518585.1 uncultured Dehalococcoidia bacterium
GATGATGGTGTTTCCATCCAGGTCCTCAGTCGTGTTCACCACCGCGCCGTCAACGATCCACCTGCTGTTGACCAGGTCGAAGTACTCTTCGGTGGACGTGGCGGTCTGCTGCGTCTGGATCCAGACGTTGGTCTGAACGTCCACGCACTCGTCCTCGTTGACGGCAGCCAACCCGTCGTTGGTGCAGCCCGTGACGCTCGTTGGCACGTCAAATATGACGACGTCCCAGCTTGTGGACGACGTGTCGGCGTTGGCGGCGGGTGTCTGGCTGCCCAGGGCGAACAAAACGAGCGCCACAACGGCCGCTCCCGCACTTAGAAGAAAGAGCTTTCGTCTCATTTATCTAGTCTCCTCTAGTCTCCTTGTGTCTTGAGACTGTCGGTACGAACCCCCGCTAGGGTAACCCGCCTGTTGACACCTCCTCTCCTTACATGAAAACATAACTACCCTGGGCCTCCCTGTATTACGAGACCCAGGGTCTCACGTACAATTCCATTTTGGAATGCCGCGTCATCAGGGTTGGTACTCGCTGTCCGCCGGACCGTGTCTCTTGGCAAGTACAAGCCAACTATCCACGTCTCCCGTGGGCGCAGCCTCCTGCGGAGACCGTATTCCGGCAATTCTGATATGATTGCGGCGGGGAAGCTGTAAGGGACGTACCACCAGTGTCCTCGGTTTACCACGTTCCCGCGATCTTGTCAAGTACCCGGAAATCGATTTCCGCTATTTTTGCCGGCCGCCTCTGTCGGCGGCCTTCCCGGGGCCAGACCCCGGGTTGACATGTGTGGTAGGGTGAGCTCAGTCAACAGAGGAAAGGCGATGAGCTTTCGTTTGCGCCATGTGTTTCTGCTCGCCGGGGCGCTGCTGGTATCGGCGGCCTGCGGCGGGGGTGCCAGCGAGCCGCCGCCCGGCACGCCTTCCGCCGGGGCGGCCGTGCCCGAGAACCTTTTCCTTAACGCCGACTTCGAGGGAGGCGAAGCTCCCTGGTTCTCCATGACCACCGAGGCGTGGGGCCCGCCTTTCCAGATCACTGAATCTGTGGCGCACACCGGCACACACAGCGCTCTCCTGGAGATGCGTGCGGGGCCGGAGGCGTTTGGGCCCAAGGTATTCGGGGTCGTGCAGGAGATAACGCCCGAGGACTTCCCGGAGCTGATCTCCGGGTACTATCGTGTCGAAGACTGGGTCAGGGGCACCGAGAAGCAGTATCTGCAGTTCGTGGTCATCGTGTTTGAGGCCAGCAACAAGCCGGTCACATCGCCCAACCACCAGATCCGCTATCCACTGGCCGGCATTGGCGAGCCGCCGTTCGCGATCAGCAATGCGCGCTTCGTGTTCATCAACACCGATGAGCCGGTGACCGGCCGCTGGGTCTACTTCGAGCGCAACATCCGCGACGATTTCGAGCAGCTATGGGGGGCTGTGCCCGAGGGGTTCTCCAAGATCCGCGTTCTCTTCGAGGTGCGCTACGACGACAAGGCCGTCGGGTCGGGGGAGGTAAAGGCCGACGCCTTCTATGACGACCTTTATGTGGGACCGGCTGACGCCAATCCCAACCGGCCCTAAAGATATAGTATGCTGCGTTCAGGCATATTCGGGGGCGACCCCCGCGTCAGGAGCACGTCTATGGTAGGGAAACGACACCTGCTGCCCGCGTGGTTGTGGTTCGGGCTGCTGGCGGCTGCAATGGGGATCGCGCTGAACGGGACCACGGGCGCGGCGCAGCAAACCACCGTGCGCCTGGAAACGCCGGGGGGCAAGGTGAAGCTCGAGGACCCTGCTTTCACGGTCAGCGTGGTCATCGACGACGTCGTGAACCTGGCAGGCTTCCAGTTCTCTCTGGAATTCGACCCCACCGTGCTCGAGGCCACAGCGGTGCAGGAGGGCCCCTTCCTGGGAAGCAGCGGCCGAGAGGTAATGTGCGGCGGTACCGAGATAGCCGCGGGGAGTGCGAGGCTGCTCTGCGTGTCCGTTGGGGCGACGGTCTCGCAGGGAGGGGTGGCGGGCCCGGACGGTGGGGGGGTTCTCGCGGTCGTGGAGTTCATCGCCGTAGGCGAGGGGGAGACGTCTCTGGGCTTGCGAGACGTGAAGCTGGTGGAGGCGGAGGTGGACGAGTCAGGAGCGCCGGTCGGCATACCGGCCGCGACCCTGGACGGGGTGGTGACGGTGGCCGGCGGCGATGGATTCGCCTGGGTTCTGTGGGGACCGGTCATCGCGGTCGGCGCGGTTCTGATCGTCAGCGCCGCTGCGGCTTCCCTCTGGTGGTTCCGCCTCAGGCATCCCAGGGCAGGGTCGGCTGCCGCGCCGGAATAGGCCGGATCGCAAGAATCTTTACGTCTAGGGTTGACAAAACCTCCCTAATAGTGTAATTATCAAACGCTGGTGGTAAGCTGCTAGTTGTTCCCCGCCGAGAAGCTTGCCCGGTATTAATATAGAGCACCGCGGAGAGCGGTGCCACCGAGCGGACAGAGGGGCGTCCGGTCCCCCTGTGTTTTGCTGCAATTGGGGGCGGAACGCCTTCCGGAGTTTGGTTGGGCACGCCTGACAGAATCAGCGGGGTTCATCTTTGAGAACTAGTGGCTCAGCATCCCCCCGTCGGTCGCGGCGGCTCACGTCGCTGGCGGGTGGCGTTCTGCGAGTCCTCCTGGCCGGTCTGGGCATCGCCGCGCTCGCGGTTGTGGCATTGCTCTGGTTCACCGACCCGCGTGACCGCACTGTGCGCGGCGCTCGCGGGGAGCCCGTGTTGACCAGGAGCAACGGCTCGGCGTCGCGCCGCCGGCCGTGGCGGGTGGTGTCCGGGGTTCTGCGACTTCTCGTCGCCAGCCTCGTCGTTGCGGCGCTCGTTCTCGCTGCGTCTTTCTGGCTGAGCGACGAATCCGGTCACGCTACCTGCGACCCCGGTGGCGGACCGGCCGTTGTGACCGACAAGGCCGAGTATCTGGGCTTCGAGACGGTCCACATCGAGGGGTGTGGGTTCGAGTCCTACGAAGGGCAGGCTCTGACCCTCCGCATCACCTACCCTGACCTGTCGGTGTTCACCGACACCGTGACCATCGTAGACGGCGGCTTCGAGTACGACCACCAGATCGCCGATCAGCTCGGCACGTACACGGTCGAGGTTCTTGACGGTGGAATTCTCGTGGCGTCGACCACGTTCGACGACAGCCACCGGATAGAGCCGGACTCGGTCTCGTTCGTCGCGGAGGCCGGGGGGGCGAATCCCGCGTCCCAGGTCGTGCAGTTCCAGGGACCTAGCACCTGCGGCGGCGGCACCGTCGCGGACAACCGGTCCTGGATCTCCACGGTGCCAGTGAGCTTCACGAGCGGTGACTACGAATCGGGTCCCGGGTACTACAAGCACGTCGACATCGCGATCAACATCGATATCACGGGCCTTGCCGCAGGTACGTACGAGGGAACGGTGACGGTCGGTCCCAGCGGCTATCATTGCTCCGACCCCCGCACCGCCTCGGTCACACTGACTGTCATCGAGCATAATCCAGAACTCGCCCAGTCATGCGGGATTGACATGGTGCTGGTCATCGACAGCTCCGGCAGCATGAGCTCGTACGAGCTTGCCCAGATGAAGAGCGCCTACCACGATTTCGTGGACGCGTTTCTACCCGGCACGCCGACGCAGATAGCGGTAGTTGACTTCGACACGACGGCCCGCACGGTGCAGGGCTTCACCGACATCGTCGCCGATCTTGATGCGGCCATCGACACACCGACCAGTGGGGGCTACACAAACTGGCAGGACGGTCTCTCGGTGGCTCACGGTCTGTTTGACCCGCGGCCCGCCAAGCCTGACCTGATCGTCATCGCGTCCGACGGCAACCCCAACTACAAGGGTCATAGTCCCGCCCAGTGGGTCAGCGAGAGCGTCGCGCTCGCGGCCGCCGTCACCGAGGCCAATTCGGTCAAGGCGGACGGCATACACATCATCGCCATCGGCATCGGTGACGAGCTGAACATCGACAACCTCATGGCTATCTCCGGGCCCGATGACGTCATCACCTCGGGCTTCGACACGCTGGCGCAGGACCTGGCGGATCTCGCCAGCCAGCTCTGCGGCGGAACCATCAGCGTCCACAAGATCATCGATCAGGATTGCGACCCAGGGACGGGCTGGGATCAGACGGACGGTGAGGGCTGGGAGTTCGCCGCCTCGGTGAGCGGCGGCAGCTCCACACCCGCGTCCGATACCACAGACGCAGAGGGCTTCGCCCAGTTCTACATCGACATCACCGGCGCGACAGCGACGGTGGATATGACGGAGACGGTGCAGGGCGGGTTCGCTCTGGTAGACGCTGGCTGCCAGCTCCAGAACGGCGGTGGCAGCGTCGGTACGTTCGATAGCGTGGACGGTGTGAACGGTATCGTGATCGGCCCGCAGGACATCGTTTCCTGTACTTTCTACAACTGCCCGCCTGTCGCCACGCCGACACCCACAAAGACGCCGGTGCCGACGCCAACGGACACGCCGGTGCCCACACCCACCGACACGCCCGTACCGACGCCAACGGACACGCCGGTGCCGACACCCACCGACACGCCGGTGCCGACACCCACCGACACGCCGGTGCCGACGCCAACGGACACGCCGGTGCCGACGCCGACGGACACGGCTGTACCGACGCCCACTGACACGCCGGTGCCGACGCCGACGGACACGGCTGTACCGACGCCCACCGACACGCCGGAGCCGACACCGACGGACACGCCGGTGCCGACGCCGACGGACACGCCGGTGCCGACGCCGACGGACACGCCTGTACCGACGCCCACCGACACGC
>CAZFGZ010000182.1:0-4789 GCA_964518585.1 uncultured Dehalococcoidia bacterium
TCTCACCGACGATGAGAGGAGGGACCTCCTCCTCGTGGCACAGGCTGCGTTCCTCAGCCACGCCCAGACGCTGCGATACCTTGTCACGAGTCGAGATGTCTCCCCCGGCGGGCCGGGCGGCCACGATGGCTACGCCACGGTGGAAGAGGTCTATGTCGAGGGGACCTTGTCCTATCATGGAGGACGCAATCCCGATAAGCGCCTGGCTCTCTTGCTCGGTGGCGCTCGTGTGGTGAGCGAGAACATCTCCTGGTTCTCGGGGATCTGGCCCGGCTGGAACCCCGAGGCATCGGGAGAGCTGCTGGTGTTCGCCGATTTCGCTGGGGAGGGCGAGGAAGCCCGGCTCAATTCTGGACTCCTGACTGCGTGGATGAACCAGGACTCAGACTGGGAATGCCTGCGAGCCGACCTAGCGACGGCAGACGTATACCAGATGCTCCAAGAAGGCCGCGCCGAGAACTCCACGTTTGCGCATGGAACGCTGCTCGGCCGCGATACACTGGATGGGCAGCCGGTCTACCAGTTCGAGGGACAGCGCATGTATGGGGTCGACCGGATGCAGTACTGGCTAGACGCAGAGACCCTCTGGCTCCGGCAGTACGAGTTCGACTGGGAAGACATCCACTACCTCGTCAAGCTCGAGGCGGTCAACGAAGACATCACAATAGAGCCCCCGGACGTGGACGTGGAGTGCGTGGAGGAGGAGCCTGAGGAGGCTGAGTAGGCTGCGGGCGCCAAGACCGCGTTTGCCCCTGAACGGATACCACCCGGGGATTCAGCGGGCGTCCCTACTGAAGGCGCACACCCATATGATATATTGCATCACGGCAGTCTGAGAACGGGGACTCAGGCAGCAACCTCGCCGGCCATGATGCCGGCTCCAGCGTTCCCGACACCCTCAGCGATGGGTGAGCAGCACATCGTGCGCCTGCTTCGCGTGGTGCCCACAGACTCAGAGGATCAGCGGCGATCTGATCCCTGCCGCCTCGCTGCCAGACCCTCAAAGAGACCTTCCCCGAGCAGAATCCAACGGTATTCGGTCGGACAGTGCGTTACCGCGTCTTCCATTCACTACCATAGGTGCGCGGGCCGGGCGCAAACGCTTGGCGGGCGCCAAACGGAAAAGGGGGCAAAGAGAGATGGAAGTCAAGACCTACCCTGAGTACAGCAAGAACTACCCACTGCTTCTGACGACCTTCATGAAGAGGCCGGTACGCATGTATCCAGACGAGATCGGCGTCGTCTACAGGAACCCGAATACCGCCCAGTACTTCCGATTCACGTGGCGTGAGTGGTACGAACGCACCTGCCGGCTGGCCAACGCCTTGAACGCTCTGGGGGTCAAGCCCGGGACCCCGGGCGAACCAGGCGACAGGGTCGCGACCATTGCCCTTACCCACCACTACCACCTGGAGCTCTACTACGCCGTATCCTGCACGGGGGCGGTGCTGCATCCGATCAACATGCGCCTCTCCCTGGATCACATCGTCTACACCATCACCCACTCCGAAGACAAGATCATCTTCTTCGACGATCTCTTTCTGCCCATGGTGGAAGCCATCTACGATCGCATTAAGGACACGGTCGAGAAATTCGTATACATCTCTGACAAGCCTGGAAGGCCCGAGACAAAGATCGAGAACCTCTACGTGTACAACGATCTGATCATGGAGCAGTCCCCTGAATTCGAATGGCCCATGCTGCACGAGGACACCTATGCCACTCTCTGCTACACCACCGGTACGACCGGGCTGCCCAAAGGCGTCATGTTCACCCATAGGGCGCTCTACCTGATGTGCCTGCACGCCGGGATAGGCGCAAGCTTCAGTACGGACCCCTCCGTAGTGCGCCTCGGCGAGGCCAATGTACCTTTGTTCAATGTCCCCATGTTCCATATCCACGCATGGGGGATGCCGTACACGTCTGTTTTCGGGGCCACTAAGCTGGTTCTACCGGGCATGTTCACGGTCGAGGGCTTCTGCGATCTTGTGCAAACAGAGAAGGTTACTAGCACGGGGCTGGTTCCAACCATTCTGGCCATGCTCGTTGAGTATCCGGATCTGGACAAGTACGACCTGAGCAGTCTGAAGACCGTGGGCGTAGGTGGCGCAGCCTTGCCGTTAGGGCTCAAGGCCAAAGCCGAGAAGATGATCCCAGGGTTCACGGCGACGTCCGGGTACGGCATGACCGAGACCGCTCCAGTCGTCATCACGGCGTTCGTCAAGAAGACCATGAGTCACCTGCCCAGAGAGGAGCTGGAGAAGCTCCAGGTCAAGACCGGATTGGCCATACCCGGGATCGAGGTGCAGGTTGTTGACGAGAACATGGAGCCAGTTCCCCAGGATGACGGGACCATCGGCGAGATCGTGCTCAGAGGACCATGGATCATGGAGGAGTACTACAAGGACCCTGAGAAGACCGCCGAGGTTTGGCGCGAGGGATGGTTCCACACTGGGGACATGGCGAAGGTTGACAAAGAGGGCTATCTGACCATAGTGGATCGCATGTCCGACATGATCAGGAGTGGTGCGGAGATGGTGCCCACCGTGCTGCTCGAAAACCTGGCCGCATCCTCCGACTTCATTCTGGAGGCAGCCTTCGTCGGCGTCCCCGACAAGATATGGGGTCAAAGGCCGATGGCCATCGTGACGCTCGTGCCAGGGGCCACGCAAACCGAGCAGGATGTGCTCGAGTACCTCCAAACCGAAGGCGTGGACAAAGGCAAGATCACCAGATGGATGCTACCCGATTACGTTCTAGTCACTGATGAGATACCAAAGACCAGCGTTGGCAAATTCGACAAGCTGGCGATCAACGAGAAGCTGGATGACTTCACGCGCAAGGCGAAGAAGTCAAAATAGGCCCTACGCGCGCGGGGGCGAGGCTTCTAGGGAGCCACCGGGCCATGATGCGTGAGTTCCTTAGGCCATCATCGACACGCGGGTGCCTGGTCGCCTTGTGCGCTGTGATCCTTGTTGTGGTTGCAGGCTGCGGAGGCGGGACCTCGGGGGCCGACTCTACGGCGGACAATGGAACGCCGCCAACTGCCGCCGCGACGAACAGCGCTATCGGGCAGAGGATCGAAGACCTGATAGCGCCGTGGGACACGTCTTTCTTGGTGTCGTTCCGATCCGAGGGACTGTACTTCAATGGTCCCGAGTACTTCGTCTGGAGGCAGGGGAAGGGAGCGCAGAGACTGGACGTGTTGCTGGCCGGCTCTGAAGAGCCGGACATGGGATGGTTCTCGATCGAGAGCGACAGCGCGCCGGACGAGGCGCTGCCGTACAGCGGCATGAGTTGCCTCTGGTTCCGCGAAGGATGGTCCGAGGCCGCGGGCGCGGTGGAGGCGCGCGTCTCCTGCGGCGCTGGGCCCGATAAGCCGCTTGTGCTGTTCTCGGCCTTCATGGCCTCCGTCACGGAAGAACTCCCGGATCAGACTATTGCCGGAAGGAGGGCTTCCTGCTACTCGCTTGAGGACCCAGCAGTGAGTGCCTCTATCTTCTGTCTGGACCCGTCCGAGGGGATACCTTTGCGCCTTTCCACAGCGGGCCCCAGGGAGTACGGGTTTACGCAGGAACTGGAGGCGCTATCCGTGTCGACGGAGGAGCAAGACCTGCACTTCCCAGTTGAACTTGAGGAGAACGTTGAGACACATCTCTGGCAAGCGGAAACCACGGTCCCCATCTCCACTGTCGACCTGCCCGACCTGAGCGCCTTCGAGGCGGGGGCTGAGTAGGCACACAGCTATGCTAACGAGACGCGTTCTGTTGACTCTGGTGACAGCAGCACTTGCGCTCGCCTTGGCGGGTTGTACAGAAACGGGCGAGGAGGCTACTTCAAGTAGTGGCGACACCGGCGCCTCCGGCGGACAGGAGAGAGGCTACGACCTCGTGGCTGACCCGGGGATCTCATTTCAGATAACCTTCCTCTGGGAGAATCCGCCACGCGGGCGCCAGGGCTACTTCGTCTGGACACAAGGGAACGGGCGGCGCCGCTGGGACACTGTGGTACTTGAGGGCGGCGAGCCTCTGCGCGGCTCCATCTCCATCGAGGCAGCCTTCTCACCTGGTGTTAACTCCGGCTTCCCGAGCCTAGGCTGCTCGTGGGTCACGGCGGCGAAGCTTCCTGAAGGTCAGGTACTCGTCTTCTGCGGTTCAGGCGGCAGGCCAGAACTCTACTTTGTCTCAGAAGCGCTATACGCCTTGATCGACAAGAGCGTCCAGGATCAGACTGTCGCCGGAAGGAACGCGTCCTGCTACTCGCTGGCCTATCCCGACTACACCACAATGGTCCTGTGTGTGGACTCATCCCAGGGGATACCCCTGCTCCTCGCCACAGAGAACGTAGCCGACACACGCTTCACGGTGTGGATGGAGGCGATATCGATCTCAACCGCCGAGCAGAATCTGATGATTCCCTTCGGCCTGGAAGGGGACCCAAGGGAAGGCTTCCCGGACTATGAGGGACAGGTTCCTATTTCGGAACTGCTACTACCCGATCTGCCTGAGCTGAGCGCCTTTGAGGAGAAGGCTGAATAGCCTGCGGGCCTGCCCATGACACGCGTTCAATTGACTCTAGCCATAGCCGCGCTTCCGGTGATCGTCGCGGTTCTCGCGGGCCTGGCGATCTACACCGGCCTCTGGACTAGCCAAGACTCATCGGCCAATCCAGGGTCGCCCAGCGCACAGGAGACAGTGGAGCCAATGGACCAGGCTGAGATCGCCAGCCAGTTCTTTGAAGCATTCCCTACGAAGAGCTACACCTCATTCGAGGAGGCGGAGCAGGTGGC
>CAZFGZ010000183.1:0-4757 GCA_964518585.1 uncultured Dehalococcoidia bacterium
CCGATCCCGAGTCACGCCTCGACCAGATAGTGGATGTCCCGTACTTTGCAGATTCTGAGGATGTTGGTCTACTCCAGGTAGCCGACATGTTCGCATACCTGCTGCGTCGGTACGCAGAGTTGGAGGCAGGGTACAGTAAGCCAAGCTATCAGGACGAAAAGACGAGGTTGGAGGACTGGGCCAAGCAGATCGTGTCGATAGCTCTGCCCCGGCCGACACGGTGGCCCCGCAGGAATGTATGTCCCTGTGGCCGCTTCTTCAATGCTATCGCGCCTACAGCGCTCGTCGATCTTGGCTAAGGGACATGAGGTCAGCTAACGCTGCCAGCAACGGTCTGCGCGACAGCAATCGGCAGCGAAACCCGTGGCAGGGCAGCGGGTGCTACCCTGGAATCTGATTCTTAGAAGATCACTGAAGAAGGCTAGGAGACACCCCCCAGGCCGCCCGCCCGCTGCGGGGGGGGCGGGTCTCGGAGGGCGAGATTCTTCGCTTCGCTCAGAATGACAGGGGCTGGGCCGCGTATCAGCGGGCGGCGGCTCGGGCGCGGGTGCGATAGCCGTGGGGATGGGAGCGGTGCCAGGCCCAGGCCGAGGCGATGATCTCGTCCAGGGAGGAGCGCTGCGGCCGCCAGCCCAGCTTTCGTTGGGCCTCCTGGGAGCTGGCGACGAGGGCGGCGGGGTCGCCCGGGCGGCGATCGACCTCCTCGGTGGGGATCGGGTGGCCCGTCACGCGGCGGGCCGTGTCGATCACCTCGCGCACGGTGAAGCCTTCGCCGTTGCCGAGGTTGAAGGCGGCGGCGCCGAGTTCGTCCATGCGGAGGAGGGCGAGGACGTGGGCGGCGGCGAGGTCGGAGACGTGGATGTAGTCGCGGACGCAGGTTCCGTCGCGGGTGTCGTAGTCGGTGCCGCAGATGCGTATTCGGTCGGCCTGGCCGAGGGGCACGCGGAGGATGAGGGGGATGAGGTGGGTTTCGGGGTCGTGGGACTCGCCGAGCTTCTCCGAGGCGCCGGCGGCGTTGAAGTAGCGGAGCGAGATGTGGCGCAGGCCGTAGGAGCGGCGGTACCAGGCCAGAATCTGCTCGAACATGAGCTTGGAGAGGCCGTAGGCGTTGGTGGGAACGGTGGGCGCGTCCTCGGTGATGGGGACGGCGGTGGGCTCGCCGTAGACGGCGGCGCTGGAGGAGAAGACGACGCGGGGCACCTGGTAGCGACGCACGTACTGGAGGAGTTTGAGGGCGTCGGCGACGTTGGTCTGGAAGTAGCGGTTGGAGTCGGTCATGGAGAACTCGATTGTGGTCTCGGCGGCCATGTGGATCACGGCATCGATTGGGCTGGCCGAGAAGGCCGTCTGGAGGGCGTCGTCGTCGCCCACGCCTCCCTCGATGAACTCGGCTCCCTGGGTGATGGCCTCGGGGTGGCCCTGGCTCAGGTTGTCGAGAACCAGGGTGTCGTGGCCCGCCTCGATTAGCTGCTCGACGATGATGCTGCCGATGTAGCCGGCTCCGCCGGTGACGAGTACACGCATGGTTCTACTCCTTTCCCGCTCTTGCGGGGCGAGCGCGGGCGGCGATGGGCTCGAGGCCATCGGGCGCGCGGGTGGTTCGCTTGACTCGGCGCGTTCGTGCGGGCTTGCTGGTACGAAGGAGCGCCTCGATGCCGAAGCCCTCCGTGGCCTTGCCGGCGAGATCGACGGCGCGCCGGAGGCAGTCATCGAGGGGGACACCGCTGGCGCGGAGGGCGAGGAAGGCTCCGGCGAGGACATCGCCGGCGCCGGTGGGGTCCAGGGGCAGGCGGGGGAGGGCGGGAGCGACGAGGCGCATGCCGTTGCAGCGGTACTCGGCGCCGCGGGCGCCCATCTTGAGGATCAACTCGTCGGTGGGGACGCTGCCGAGGAGGCGGAGCTCGCTGAGGTTGAGGAAGGCGAGGTCGGCGAGGCGGAAGGCGGCGCGGACGTCGTCGGGCCGGGCTTGGACGTAGGCCTCGATGCTGTCGACGCTGAGGCGGGCGCTGGTGCGACGCCGGAACTCCGATAGGAGGCGTCTCTGCTGCTGGGGCACGTTGGTGGCGACGTGCACCCATTGGGCGGCGAAGTAGGTCGGGGGGATGGCGTCGAGGTCGATCTCGTTGGCGGTGCCCAGGTCGGCGTGGAGGGTTCGGACATCGCCGGGGGCGTACTCCAGGACGAAGCGGGCCGACCTGCCGTCTTCACGCATCTGGAGTCCCTGCGTGTCCACGCCCAACCTCTCGAGATCGTTCGCCGGGGCGTCGGGGGCGACGGCCGAGACGATGCCAACGCCGCTGGAGACGAGGGCGGCGGCGCAGGCGGCGTAGTAGGCGGCCCCGCCGGTGACGGTGGCGCGGCCCCGCGGCGTGCGGATCTCGTCGTGGGCGATGTGTCCGACGATGACGAGGCGCGGCGCTTGGCGTGTCTGAGACATCATGACCTCCCCGAGCGGGCCTTTATGTGCGGTCGGGCGGCACGGACGACGCCTCGAGCCTGCATCTCCCTGTCGGCCTCGGCGAGCGCGCCGGCGAAGGAGGGCTGCGTGCTCAGCCAGGCGACGTATTCGCGGACGATCTGCCGGGCGGTCGCCGCGGGCTTCCAGCCCAGCGCCTGGAGGCTGGAGGAATCGGAGACGGAGTTGCGGGTGTCGCCGAGGCGGAAGAGGCCGGGGATCTGCGGGTCGATGTTGACATCGAGGGTTTCGGCGAGGAGGGCGGCGTAGTCGATGACGCTGAGGACGTTCGTGCCGCCGACGTTGAGCGTGCGGTAGTCGAGCCGGTCATCTTCGGCGGCGAGGAGGTTGGCGGCGACCGCGTCGCGCACGTGGACGTAGTCGTGGAGCTGGCGGCCGTCCTCATAGATGACGGGGGGCAGGCCGCTGAGGATGCGCGAGGCGAAGATGCGGCAGATGCCGCTGTAGGCGTTGTGGGCGCTCTGGCGGGGCCCCTGGGTGACGGAGTAGCGGAGGGCGACCGTGGGTATCTCGTAGCGCTGACCGAGGGTGAGGGCGTAGAGCTCCTGGGCGTACTTGGAGACGCCGTAGTGGTTGCTGGGGTGCGCGTTGGGCTCCTGGTGGGGCTGGAACTGCATCGGGTGGGAGCAGACGTAGCAGAGATGGTCCCACCGTCCCGCTTCGAGACGGGGCAGGGGACGCAGGCCCGGCCGCTGCTGGCCGTGCTCGGGGCAGGTGTAGATCCCCTCGCCGTAGACGGACTGAGAGCTGCCGAGTACGACCTTGCGGACGTGGTTGGGGCGGTTGACGAGGGTCTCGTAGAGGAGGGCGGTGCCGCCGTCGTTGACGGTGGCGAACTTGCTGAAGTCGGTGAGGTAGTCCTGCTGGGCGGCGAGGTGGAAGACCAGGTCTACGCCGTCGAGGGCGCGGAGCCAGGCGTCGGGGTCGCGGACGTCGCCGATGATGATCTCGGCGCCATCCGGCAGGTACGATGGGGGCTGCCTGTCGAGGTGGGCGGGCGGCTCGAGGGAATCGAGGATACGGACCTCGAATCCCCGGTCGAGCAGGGCGTCGACCGTGTGGGAGCCGATGAAGCCAGCGCCGCCGGTGACGAGAGCTCTATTCATCCTGTTCCCCTTCCTGTGAGCATTACCCAGGGCGTGCGAAGGACGATCTTGAGATCGAGCCAGGGGGATGCGGACCTGATGTACTCCAGGTCGATCTCGAGCATCCGCTCGAACGGTACCTGGCTGCGGGCGGTGACCTGGTAGAGGCCGGTGATGCCGGGGCGACAGGCGAGGCGGGCCTTCTCTCGGTCGGAGTAGTGGCGGAACTCCGCCGGGATGGGGGGCCTTGGCCCTACCAGGCTCATCTCGCCGCGAAGGACGTTCCAGAGCTGGGGTATCTCGTCGAGGCTGAGCTTGCGCAGGAGCCGGCCGAGGGGGGTTATCCGCGGGTCGTTGATGCGCTTGTAGACGGGCCGAGGGCGGCCCGTTTTGCCCTTCTGGAGAGCGAAGGGCTCATTGCCCTTGACGAAGCGCTCGAGCCACCGCTGATGGGCATCGTCCCTCAGGTTCTGGCGCATGCTTCTGAACTTGAAGTAGGTGAAGCGGCGGCAGTCTTTTCCGATGACCGGTCCCTTGAAGACGGCCGGACCCTTTGAGGTGAGGCGGATGGCAGCCATGATCAGCAGGAGGAGGGGAGAGAGGATGACGAGGGCGGCGCCGGCGATGAGGACATCGAACAGGCGCTTGAGCCTGGAGTCGAGCCAGGGGCTCGGCGTTGCCGCGACAGCAGCGGACGTCATCGATGGAGCGTCAGGCTGTCTTTCGGAGGGTACGGAGGCGACTTGCATAGATCTCCTTGACGAACCAGGTGTTGGTGACGAGGTAGCGGCGCAGGAGGCGCGGGTCCTGGGCCAGGCGATAGAGCCACTCGAAGCCGTGGCGTGTCCATCTGGGCGCCTCCCGCCTGCGACCCGCGAGGACATCGAAGGTGCCGCCGACTCCCATGGCGACGGGGACGCCCAGGTCGGTCTGGTGGTCGTGGATCCATTTTTCCTGCCTGGGCGAGCCCATGGCGATGAAGAGGAGGTCGGGCGCGGAGCGGCGGATTTCGGCGAGGACGGCGGGCTCGGTTTCGGCGTCAAGGTAGCCGTGGTGCCAGCCCGCGATGTCGAGCCGTGGGTGCTGCAGGAGGACGCGCCGTACCGTGTCGAGGACGACTTCCGGCCGGGCGCCGAGGAAGTAGGGGCGCCAGCCGCGGTCCTCGCAGACGGGCAGGAGGGCCTGGAGGAGCATGA
>CAZFGZ010000184.1:0-4752 GCA_964518585.1 uncultured Dehalococcoidia bacterium
ACTGGTACGACGTCCCCGTGCCCACCCTCTTCAGCGGCGGCCACATCAGCGGCGATGGCAGCGGCCTCGACAGCAGGGACCACGCCATCAGCATCATTGACGACCTCCTGGCCGTCCTCGAGTACGCCGGCACCTCTGACGAGGGACCGCCCAACGCTGGCCCTGACGGTATCCCTGGGACCGCCGACGACAGGGACTACGACCAGGACGTCAACGGGGACGGCGTGGACGACGGGCGAGCCTACGATCGCTCTGTGGCGGCGACGCGCTCGGGACCGCCCGATGGCGCCGTCATCATCATTGAGGACGTGCTGCTGGTGCTGGACCAGTGCGGCCAGTCCTGCGGGTCAACGCCGCCCTAGGGCTTCACCTGCCAAGCTGGTAGCAAGGGGGGCGGTCGCAAGGCCGCCCCGGTGCTTGGCTCAGGGCCACGGAGAGGTCGAAAGACCGCGCGCTATTCGTCCATGGTGCCTACAGGCCGGCCCAGGCAGCTCAGCGTGTCAAGGTTCCAGATACGGATGGAATATTGGCACCCCACACCGGACAGCTCACCTGTCAACGCTCCAGATGCGGATGGGGTTTTGCCGCCCCACAGTGCCGTGCCCATAGCCCTGATACTGGGATTCGAATCATGATCGGTGCGAGTGCGAGGCCGGAGAGGCAACACGCCGATGCAGCGAATTCGGACAATCGTTGTCGACCCCGCCTTACGCAATGGAGAAGACGTTCCTGATCACCTCATGCGGCGTGGTGATGCCCTCCTGAGCCTTCAGCATCCCTGCCCGCCGCATGGTGATCATCCGCTCCTTGATAGCCTGGGCTTTCATCTCGCCAGAGCTTGCGCCTTTTAGCAGCAGACTGCGAAGCGCTTCGCTGAGCACCAAGACCTCGAACACCCCTGTCCGTCCCGCGTAGCCGGTGTCGGCGCAGAAGTTGCAGCCGGCGCCGTAGTAGAGCTGCTCCGGTCTCTCGCCCAGCTCTTTCTCGTAGGCTATCTGGTCCTCCGCCGGCACCTCCGACAGGCTTCGGCAGTGTGGACAGACGCGACGCACTAGCCGCTGAGAGACAACTCCCAGGAGCGCCGACGAGACGAGAAACGGTTCAACCCCCAAGTCGATGAGACGGAACAGTATCCCCACAGCGTCGTTGGCGTGGATTGAGGAGAGTACCAGGTGTCCGGTGAGGGCTGCCTGGGTAGCTATCTTCGCCGTGTCGCTATCTCGTATCTCGCCCACCAGGATCACATCCGGGTCGAGCCGCACGATGGCACGCAGTCCGCTAGCGAACGTGATATCGGCCTGGGGGTTTACCTGGATCTGGGTGATGTCGTCGAACTGGTACTCGACGGGATCCTCGATGGCGACAATGTTCCGCCCCTTGCGATCGAGCTGGTTGACCGACGCGTACAGGGTGGTGGTCTTGCCGGAGCCGGTGGGACCGCCCACGAGGACCATGCCCAAGGGAGTACGAAGCATCTGTGAGTAGCGCTCCATGGCCTCCGACGGGAGCCCCAGATCCTCCAACGGTATTAGAGAGAGAGACTTGTCCAAGACCCGCAGCACCATCGCCTCGCCGCGGGTGCTGCCGAAGGTGCAGACGCGGAAGTCCACATCCTTACCCTCGATCCGGGCCGAGAACTGGCCGTCCTGTGGACGCCGACGCTCAGCGATGTCTATGCCGGCCATCACCTTCAACCGCGAAATGAGGGGGGCGTGGACGCTCAAGGGCAGGGTCTGCACCTCATGGAGGACCCCGTCGATGCGATAGCGGACGCGCAGGGAGTTTGCATTGGCCTCCAGGTGAATGTCCGACGCCCCGTCTCGCACTGCCTGGCCGATGAGCAGCTCAACTGTTCGGACGATGGGGGCCTGGGCGGTCAGGTCTGACGTGAGCGCCTCCCCGGCTGCCGGCCCGGCCACCGGCGGGGCCACATGGCTAACGTGCTCCTCGATCTCGGCGCTGGCCCGGTAGCTGCGGTTGACGGCTTCACGGATGTCACTGGGGATGCCGACGGCGGGCTTGATGAACATCTTAGCCTGTGCACTCAGGTCTCCTAGGACCTGGACGTTCGTTGGGTCAGCCATCACCACGACCAAGGCATCGTCGACGACGTCTATCGGGATCAGGGTATGTTGGCGGGCGTAGCACTCCGGAACGAGTCTGAGTGCCTCGGGCTGCACGACATGGCGCTTGAGGTCGATGATTGGCAGGTTGAGCTGAAGGCTGAGAGCCATCGCTACGTCTTCTGCGGACAGCAGTCCCTCGTCAAGCAGATAGTCTAGCAACCATCGGAGGTGACCGGCCTTTTCCGTCGCCTGGGCAAGCTGCTCCCGCGTGAGCAATCCAGCATCGACTAGAATCTCGTCCAGCTTCTTCTGTGGCGACGCTGACATTGGTTCAGGCATGTCGCTCTTGGCGTTGGGAAATAAGGCTATGCACTGCCGCCGTGATCTCTTCTGGCGTGACGGGCTTTGTGAGATAGAGGTCAGCACCTACCTTTTCAGCCATGGCCCGGTCCGCTTCCTGGGACTTGGCGGACAACACCAGAACCGGAAGATGGGCCCCCGGGCCGACCGACCTGGAGCGCAGCCGGTGGCAGACCTCGTACCCGTCGATTCCGGGAAGCATGAGGTCGAGCACCAACAGATCCGGCGCCTCCTCCTGGGCCTTCCGCAGGGCCTCGAAACCGTTGACGGCCGAAATGACCTCATAGCCCGCAGATTCCAGGGTGAAGCTAATCAGCCGGAGGGCAGAGAGGTCATCCTCGACAACAAGTATCTTCTCCGCCATGGTGTTCCCCTCCCAAGGAGTATTGTGTTCATGGGCGCGCACTCGCGGTCAGAGGCACACATACCCGACGCGAATCGCCCCTTTCCATAAGGGTTATCGGCGCCCATTGCGGGGCTGCTATCTCTCAAACGGCAGATTTGACGGTACTGCGAGAGGGGTACGTTCCTTGCCGCTAGCGCTACGCAGCCTCGTCAGTCTCGACGCCCTCAGTAGCCTCGGCTGCGATGGGAATCGCGAAGCTGAAGGTGCTACCCCTGCCCACCCTGCTCTCCACCCAGATCCGACCCCCATGCGCCTCCACGATCTGTCTGCTTATGTAGAGCCCCAGGCCGGTGCCTCCCCGCGGGCGTGTACCTGAGCTATCGGCCTGATAGAACCTCTCGAATACCTGGGGCTGATCCTTCTTCGGCATGCCAATGCCCTGGTCTTGAACGCTGACTACCAGCTCCGGCCCTTCTACTCTTGCCCCTATCGCGACCATTCCGCCGGCCTCACTGAACTTGAGGGCGTTGTTCAGCAGGTTCACCAGCACCTGGCCCAGGCGCTCCTCGTCTCCCTGAACCGCCGGTAGCTCCGGCGGCAGATCGGTTTCGATGGGAATGCCCTTTTCCTCAGCCGCAGTGCTGGATTGGACGACTGCCCTCGCCACTAGTTCATCGACTGCAAACGGCCGCACTCGCATCTCCATCTTGCCGGCCTCGATCTTGCTGACATCGAGGAAGTCGCTGACCAGGGCGGCGAGCTGCGCGCACTCGCGATCTAAGATCCCCAGGAACTCCCGTCGGGTCTCCTCGTCCTCAACCTTCTCCTCCAGCAGCAGTCTGACGAAGCCCCAGATGGAGTGGAGAGGGGTTCGGATCTCGTGGGAGACGGTGGCGACGAACTCCGATTGCCTCCGCTTCAGGTCCTCTTCCTCGGCACGGACAAGGCGCGTCAGGTAGAAGGAGGCAAGGCTGACCCCCACGGCGGTGAAAAGCACGACATCATCGTCCGTGAAGGCGTCTGCCTGGCCGCTGAACATTCCGCCGATGAGCGGCCTGTCCAAGTCGGGCGATGTCAGGGGGAGAACCACGTGCGACCGGATGGCCTCCAGCTTCGCCGAGCCGCCGGTGATGGGCTCGAACGCGATAGAGAGCGTCCCCGGGAGCTTGCGATCCAGCACCAGTTCGGCAGCCTCCGATAGCTGGCGGCGTATCTCATCTGCAAGCTGCCAGCGCGGCCTCGCAGCGGAGAAGGCAAGGAGCAGCGGCTTGCCCTCGGCCACGACCGCAAGGGCGAAAAGGTCAGCCGGTACGAGAGCGGCCAGGCGGCCTAGTACCTTGCCAGCTGTCACCTCAAAACTCCCCGAAGAGGACACGACCTGAGCCTCGGCAACGCTCTGCAGCAGCGCAGACTTCTCTGCCAGCTGCGTTCGTGACTTGGAGAGTTGGTCATGTGCGTGTACCAGTTGTCTGTTGAGGTCTTCCAGTTCTGCGGCGCGGCTACGCAGTGCCTCCTCCGCCTGCTTTCGCCGGCTGATGTCCCTGAGGGTACCCTCAGTGCCGGCGAAGACGCCATCGGGGCCACGAAGCATGTGAGCACTCACGGAGATGTCGACCACCCGACCGTCGCCCGTCTTCAGCCGGATCTCATAATCAGTGAGGTCCTCCCCCTCCATGATCGCCTTGAGCAGTGCCGATCGTTGCTCGGGGCCCTCATAGACCTCCTTCACCTGGGTGCCGATCAACTGCTCGCGGGTGTACCCGAACCGCTCAACCGAGGGGCTGATCTCCATGATGATGCCCTGGGCATCCGTCCGATAGAAGGTGTCGCGGATGCTCTCGAAGATGTGGCGGTACCTTTCCTCATTCGCACGCAGCGCCTCCTCCGCGCGCGTGCGCTCGGCGACCCGTCCCAATCGCTCAGCTATGGCATTGATCAGTCTCCTCTCCTCCTCCAGGAAGGGGCCTTCATCTCTCTGCG
>CAZFGZ010000185.1:0-4747 GCA_964518585.1 uncultured Dehalococcoidia bacterium
CTCGCCGTCGAAGACGTAGTCGGTGCTGATGAACATGACGGCGGCGCCGGCCTCGCGTGCGGCGTCGGCGACGTTCTTGGCGCCGAGGGCGTTGACCTCGAAGGCGCGGGCGGCGTTGCCCTCGCACTCATCGACCCGGTGGTAGGCGGCGGTGTTGATGACGAGCGCCGGCGCCTCGCCGCAGATGACGCTGTGCGCCTGGTCGCGATCGCAGACGTCCAGCGCCTCGTGGGGGAGGGCGACGAGCTCGTCGGTCCAGACGCGGCAGATGTCGCTGCCCAACTGGCCGCGGCTGCCGATGAGGAGGGTGCGCACGGGGCTACGCGCCTTCGCGCAGAACGCTCTGAAACGGCCTCAGGTTCTGGTGGACCTCGCTCAGCAGCTCCATCCAGCGGATGTTGTAGTAGCGGGGGTGATCGAACTCCGTGAAGGCATCGCGGTTGATGGAGGCCACTATGTTGGCGACGGAGGCGAGGACAGTGATCTGAGGCGTGAAGCCAAGCACGCGGGTCATCTTCTCGTTCGAGCAGCGGTAGTCCCGCACGTAGGGAGGCAGCGGGACCTCCTCCAGGACGATCTCGCGCTTCTCGAGCCGGAGGACGCCGGAGACCATCGTTGCCAGGGCGCGGATCTGGTAGTTGTCCTGCACGACGTTGAAGATCTCCCCGCGCACCTTCTCGGCGGGCGCCATGAGGGAGACGATGTGCGCTTCGGCGGTGTCCTCCACGTCGACCAGGGGCCGCCACATCTGGCCGCCGCCGTGCAGGCTCAGCCGGCCGGCCCGGAAGGCGTCCTTGACGAAGGTGTTCACCACCAGGTCGTAGCGCATGCGGGGGCTGAAGCCGAAGACCGTGGCCTGACGCAGGATCACGGGGCAGAAGCGCTCGTCTGCCAGCTCCAGGAGGCGGTCCTCGGCGTAGTGCTTGGCCTGGGCATAGGCGCCCTTGGGGTGCACCTCCTGGTCCTCGTCGTAGTCGACGCCCGGCGGCAGTCCGTCGTAGAGGGAGCAGCTGGACCCGAAGGTGAAGCGAGGCACGCCCAGCCGCTTGCAGGTGAGGGCCAGGCTCTCGGTGGCGACGGCGCTGATCTCCCAGTTCGCCTGAGGGTCGTACTCGGCGGTGGGGTCGTTGGAGAAGCCGGCCAGGTGGATCACGCCGTCGATCCCCTGGAACCACTCGTCGCGGAGGTCGCGGATGTCGCCGTGGATCAGCTCGATCCGGTCCAGGACCTCCTGGAGGGGCTGGCGGCCCCAGTACAGGCGGTCCAGCACCCGCACGGCGAAGCCCTGGGAGAGGAGCTTCCGAACGAGGATGCAGCCGATATAGCCGCCGCCGCCGGTGACGAGCACAGTGGTCATGGTGCCATCGCCGCTCTACCGACTAGCGGTGGCCGACAGGTTGGAGCAGAACACGGATAGTGTTTGGCTTCTCCCGCTCGGGCACCTGGCTGACCACGCGCACCGACTGCGCGTTCTTCTGCGGCGCGCCTGCCACGGCGAGAGCGACGCGAGTCAAGACTACGGGATGCATTGCGACCGGGTCAAGTCTTGGCACTCCGCTGGCTCCGCATCTTGAGGTCGGGGGCGCCCGCCTGTGCCCTGCCCGGCCACCTGTCACGCTCGACCGTCTTGCCCATGCGGCCCCGCCAGTAGTCGACGAGTCCGAGGAGCATCGCTTTCGCGAGATCGTACCGACGCCTGGCCAGGAACTCGACGAGGCGCATGAGGCGGCCGGTCAGGTAGTAGCCCCAGAACACGGCGCGACGCAGGCGCGAGCAAACGTGTTTCCGGATGACATAGGGCCGGTTGCGGGTGAGGTAGTAGAGGCCGAAGGGGCTCTCTGTCCCGCCGATGGTCGCGCCCTTCTGGTGGTAGATCACGGCGGCCGGCACGAACCAGAGCCGGTACCCCTTGTTCCGCGCGCGCCGGACGAAGTCGGTATCGTCATAGTAGATGAAGAAGTTGTCATCCAGCAGGCCCACCTCCCGCAGGAGGCCGCTGGGGACCAGCAGGCAGGAGAGGTTGGCGCTATCGACGGGACGCGGCCGGTCGAAGTCAGGGGTCGGCAGCTTGCCCAGGATCCGCTGCTTCCAGACGCCGCGCGTCCAGTCGAACTCGCCCACTGAGTCATCAAGACGCCCTGGATGGTGATAGAGGTACGTCTTGGGCGCGGTCATGGTCCGCCCGTCGGCGCCAGCGACCAGATGGTCGAGGAAGTCCGGCTCCATAGTGACGTCGCTGTTGAGGAGGAGCACGAAGTCGAAGGCCTGGTCGAGGCAATACGCGAGGCCTCGGTTGCAGGCCCCGGTGAATCCCAGGTTGGCGTCGTTCTCAAGGACCACGGCTTCGGGGTGGGAGCGCTTCAGGATCTGCAGCGAATCGTCGGTGGACGCGTTGTCGACGACGACGAGACGGTAGCTGGGATAGGTGATCCTGGCGAGCGACTCCCCGAACTCCGCCATGAAGTCCGCGCCGTTCGTATTGACAGTGAGGATAGCGACCGAGGGATGGATGATTGCTCCGGATGGCTTAGGCACGGATGAGTCCTCTGACCCCGCGGAGCTCGACTCCGATTCTCGCATGGCCACAGACTGCCTGGCCGAGCAGCGGCCTAACGGAGCCTATCATAGCAGACGCCGCCGATAGTGTGGCAGATGCCGTGGCGGGCGGCGTACCGGTGTTCGTCCGCTGGTGGTCTTCTCGCCGGACCGCCAAGGGCGCCGCCCGGCACGCCGTGCGACACCGGCCCGGCGCCTGCAGGCTTTACAGAGGTTAGGTCCAGATTCATAATGTGCACTACGGTCCGCAGGGTCCTCACTGACGCTGGACGGGCCTGGCGGACGCACCGGACGAACCGGCGACGCGGGTTTGCTCTTCAGCAGAGCAGTTGACTGCAGGGCCTGGAGTTCAGTGGAAGCCACGGCGACTAGACATGTCGGTTTGGCGGCAGCGGCAAGGTCTGCGTCTACCGCATGGGATCTCCTGATCGCTGTCACGGCACGAGACCTGAGGGTGACCTACCAGGCCACGTTCTTCAGCTATCTCTGGTGGATCGCGCGTCCCCTGGCGATGGGGTTCGTACTGTACTTCGCGCTGAGCCGGGTGCTGCGGCTGGACGTCCCCAACTACTCCGTCTTCCTCCTGTCGGCACTCTTCCCATGGTTCTGGTTCTCGGGCAGCGTCCAGCAAGCGGCAGGCGTCATGATCGCCAACGGCGGCCTTCTCAAGAAGGTTCGGTTCGCACGGCTGATCCTGCCGCTCTCGGTGGTGTTCTACAATACTGTGCAGTTTCTCTGTGCGCTACCCGTGCTTGCTCTCTTCGTTATCGTGGCTGGTATCGATGCCGACGTGGCCTGGGTCGTGGGAATACCGATCTTGCTTGCCCTCCAGCTACTGCTCCTGGTCGGACTGAGCGCGCTTGTGTCTTCCGTGAGCGTCTTCTTCAGGGATCTCGGGCCGATGCTGGGCGTGGTCCTTCTTCTCATGTTCTACGTCTCGCCGATCATCTATCCGCTCGATCGCGTTCCGGAGCAGTTCAAGCCCATCCTGCTGCTGAATCCCGTCGCGCCCCTGCTGGACGGCTGGCGCAAGCTGTTCCTAGAGGGCTCGATCCCCGGCACGGAGCTGTGGCCGACCATGGTCTTCACCGCTGCCCTGCTCGTGCTCGGCTTGGGCGTCTTCCGCGCCCTGGAGAAGTACTTCGCCGATGCACTTTGACAACGATTTCATGCTGCGCCTGGAAGGGGTCTCCAAGCGGTACTATCTGAACCCGAAGAGACCCTGGCAGCTCCGCGACCTGGTGACGCGACCGCGGACGCTCATGCGACAGCTCCGGCCACGCGAGCCGTTCTGGGCGCTGCGCGACGTGACACTCAGCGTCAGGCGGGGCGAGATCGTGGGCATCATAGGGCCGAACGGTTCGGGAAAGAGCACGCTCCTGCGTATTCTGGTGGGGATATCCCCTCCGACGGCGGGGAAGGTTAGCATCGGCGGGCGCTTCGCCGCCCTCCTGGACCTGGGAGCGGGATTCCACCCACAGGCGACAGGGCGGGATAACGCCTACCTGAATGCCCTCTTCATGGGTCTCCCGAAGAGGGAGGCCAAAGAGAAGGTGCCGGAGATCATCGAGTTCTCCGGCCTTCAGCAGTTCGCGGATCAGCCGATGCGGACGTACTCCTCAGGCATGTATCTGCGCCTTGGCTTCTCAGTCGCGGTCCACGTGCAGCCTGAGATCCTGGTGATCGATGAGGTCCTCGCCGTGGGCGACGCCAATTTCCAGGAGAAATGTTTCGACCATTTCGCCCGGCTGAAAGAACGCTCTACGACCATAGTCCTGGTTACGCACAGTGTGGGAACCCTCAAGGATTTCGCCGACCGCGCGATTCTCCTTGACCGCGGCCGGGTGGTGCGGGACGGCGACCCGACGGAGGTTGTGGACGAGTACGTGCTGAAACAGGTGGAGGCATCGCCCCTGGCCAGGCGCGTCTTCCAGCGCGCCCTACAGGAAAGAGGGATCACCGACGGTTAGCGCCGAGGAGACCGATGGCTCGGACAGCACCGGCAGTTTCCGCACCATTCGTTCAAAGGCAACGACGGACCCGGCACGGGCCGGGGGTTGCCGGAGGCCCAAGCCATCGTCCGGGTAGCGGGGGAGGCACGCAGGGGCGCTGCCCGCGGGGTGGAAGGCGCGGGAGGCCAGCGCGGCTCCTGAGAAAGGAGGGGTTGCCATCGACTCGACCGACTACGTGC
>CAZFGZ010000186.1:0-4726 GCA_964518585.1 uncultured Dehalococcoidia bacterium
TGCTGCGACGCATCGAGGCGGCCGGCGAAGGGGTCCTCGACGGCCACGCGCCCGGTCTGCGCGAGCGGCCACTTAACGCCTACCTGGCCGCGGGGATGCGCTCCGACCACGAGACCACATCCCTCGAGGAGGGGCGCGAGAAGCTCCGCCGCGGCATGTACCTGATGATCCGCGAGGGCACCACCGAGAAGAACCTCGAGGACCTGCTGCCCCTGGTCACTGACCTCACCTACCCCCGTTGCATGTTCGTGGTGGACGACCGTTCCTGCCACGACCTCCTGCACGATGGGGACATGGATGCGGTGCTGCGCAAGGCGATTCGGCTGGGTTTGGAGCCGGTCCGGGCCATCCAGCTCGCCACCATCAACCCGGCGACCTACTTCGGTCTGCGTACTCTGGGCGCGGTCGCGCCGGGCTACGCCGCGCATCTGGTGGTCTGCGACGACCTCCGCGACCTGCACGCTCGTCAGGTCTACTTCGAGGGAAGCCTCGTCGCCGAGGACGGCCAGGCCCTTTTCTCCGCCGAGAGCCCCATCAGCGACGACCTTCTGCACACCTTCCGCATGGGCTCCCTGAGCCCGAAGAGCTTCACCCTGGCCGCCCGCGGTCCCACCTACCCGGTCATCGACGTTGTGCCGGGCCAGATCGTCACCGGCCGCAGCACCGAGAGCGCCCTCGTCCGCGACGGCCAGATCCTGCCCGATCCCGACCGCGACATCCTCAAGATAGCGGTGGTGGAGCGGCACCACGCCACGGGAAACGTGGGTGTCGCCCTCGTTCGCGGCCTGGGGCTGAAGCGCGGGGCTATCGCCTCTTCCGTGGCCCACGACTCCCACAACATCGTGGCGGCCAGCGCCGACGCGTCGGACCGCGACCTCTACGCGGCGGTCCGACAGGTGGCACGCCTCGAAGGCGGGCTGGCGGTCGTTGCCGACGGCGAGGTGCTCGCGTCGCTGGCCCTGCCGGTGGCCGGCCTGATGTCGCCGGAGCCTCTGGAGGAGGTCTCGGCAGCCCTGAGGCACGCCGAGGACGCAGCCGCGTCCCTGGGCGCCGGGGTTCCCTCGCCCTTCGCCGTGCTCTCCTTCCTGGCCCTACCGGTCATCCCCAGCCTCAAGCTCACGGACCGCGGGCTGGTGGACGTGGAGAAGGGGGCATTCTTCGATTTCGACGCCCCCGGCCGGGCCTAAGGCCCGGCGCCGCGGGGCGCAGAGACCCGCACGGAATTGACACCTGCCGCGCGGAAGATATGATGGCCGAGGCCACGTCCGGCCCGCGCCCAGGCGGGATTCGCCAGGAGACCAGACGCCGCCCTAAGGAGGCCCCATGAGAGTCGAGACCATCGTGCCGCCGGGGAACCTGTCCGATGTGCCCGGCGCGGCCCGCCAGGCCGAGGAGTTGGGCTACGACGGCATAGTGACGGTGGAGACGGGCCACGACCCGTTCCTGCCCCTGGCCATCGCGGCAGAGCATACACAGCGCATCACCCTGGGCACCGCCGTGGCCATCGCCTTCCCGCGCAGCCCGATGGCCGTCGCCCAGATCGCCTGGGACCTCCAGGCCCTCTCGAAGGGGCGCCTCCTCCTGGGCCTCGGCACCCAGGTCAAGGGACACATCGAGCGGCGCTACAGCACGACTTGGAGCGCACCAGGGCCCCGGCTGCGCGAGTACATTCTCTGCCTGCGGGCGATCTGGGACTGCTGGCAGAACGGCACGAGGCCCAGCTTCCAGGGAGAGCACTACACCTTCACCCTCATGACCCCCTACTTCAACCCCGGGCCGATCGAGCACCCGCACATCCCGGTCTATATCTCCGCCGTCAACGCCTACAACTGCCGCCTCGCCGGCGAGCTGTGCGACGGCATCCGCCTGCACGCTTTCAACACCCCGAAGTACCTGCGGGAGGTCATCCTCCCGAACCTGGAGAAGGGGGCCAGGAAGGCCGGTCGCTCCCTGAAGGAGCTGGACATCAGCGGGGGCAGCTTCATCGTCACCGGCGCCAACGATGAGGAGATGGAGCAGGCCAAGCAGTTCACGAAGCAGCAGATCTCCTTCTACGGCTCGACCCGCACCTACAAGCCGGTCATGGACCAGCACGGCTGGGGAGACACCTGCCTGAAGCTGAACGCGCTCTCCCTCGAGGGCAGGTGGCAGGAGATGGCCGACGAGATCAGCGACGAGATGCTGGAGCAGTTCGCGGTGATCGGCACGTATGACCAGATCGCCGAGAGGATGAAGAGGCGCCTGGGGGGAATCGTGACCACCGTCGGCTTCGCCATGCCGGTTCGCAGCGAGGCCGACCGAGAGAAGCTACGAGCCATCCTCCAGGCTCTGCGGGACTAGGTCCCATCGTGCTGCGGAGGCGGCGATGAGCCAATTCAGCCAGCTTCACCTCCTCCTCACCTACCAGTGCACCTTTGAGTGCGACCACTGCTTCGCCTGGGGAAGCCCCTTCCAGACCGGCGTCATGACCATCGCCCAGGTGCGGGAGATCCTGCGGCAGGGCGAGGACCTGGGGCAGGTCAACTACGTCGCTATCGAGGGCGGCGAGCCGTTCCTGTACTACGCGACGGTCCTCGAAGCCGTCCGCGAGGTCAAGGCCCGCGGCTGGGCCGTTGACGTGCTCTCCAATGCCTACTGGGCCGTCTCCGAGGAAGACGCCCTGCTGTGGCTGCGGCCGCTGGCCCAGCAGGGCATGGACAAACTCACGGTGAGCGAGGACGCGTACCACGGCTCGGAGGGCGAGGACTCGCCGCCGAAGGTGGCGATGAGGGCAGCGGAGGGGCTGGGGCTTCACACCAGCAGCATCAGCATTCTGACGGCGCCCCAGAGCGTGGGGCTGCCCGGCGAACGGTCGGGCGAGGCCATCACGGGCGGAGCTGTGTGCTTCCGAGGGCGAGCCGCCGAGACGCTCGTCGAAGGCCTGCCGCGGCGGCCATGGTGGGAGCTGACGTCCTGCCCCCACGAGGACCTGGCTGACCCCGTTCGCATGCACTTCGACCCCGAGGGATACGCCCACATCTGCCAGGGACTGGTGATGGGCAACGTCTGGGAAACGCCGCTGGCGGAGATGCTGAGGCACTATGACGGCACCAGGCATCCCGTCTGCGGCCCGCTTCTGGCGGGGGGTCCAGCCGAGCTGGCTCGCGCCTTCGAGGTGCCCCATGCCGAGAGCTACGTGGACGAGTGCCACATGTGCTACGAGGTGCGCAGGGCCCTCCGACGGCGAGTTCCCCACCTCCTGGCTCCCGATCAGATGTACGGCGTGCCCGGGGTCTAGGCGTGGCTTCGGGCGGGGCCCTCGCCGCTCTATGGGCGACATCCATGACGCGAATAGAGAATGCATAGTGAAAAGGATAACAAATGCCCTTGACACAGGCTCGGGCAAATGTTTAACATCTAAATGTCTCCGAAATTTAGACAATTCGAGGAGGAGCGATGCTTCTCAGTCGCCAGGCCGACTACGCCATGCGCGTGGTGCTTGACCTGGCTATCACTGGAGAGGGCCCCATTCGAGAGGTGGCCCGCCGGCAATCAGTTTCCCCCGCCTACGTTGGACGCATCTCCCAGTCTCTGGTCAGGGCCGGTTTGGTGCGGAGCCAGCGGGGCCGCCTGGGGCACCTGGCTCTGGCCCGCTCCCCCGAAGAGATCACGATGCTGGACGTCATCGAGGCGGTGGACGGCCCTATTCGGGTGGACCGCTGCCTCCTGGCGCCCGGAGAATGTGGACGTGAGCTATCCTGCCCGGCCTACCCGGTGGGGCAGGAGATCATAAGTTATGCGGTGGACCGGATGGGGTCCACCACGGTCGCCGACCTCTGTTGGGAGGGGCCTCGCGCGAAGAAACTAGCGCGTCAGCGCCCGGGGTGAGCGCAGCGTCCCAGTTGTCTGCGACGCACCCGTCAGGGGGCCAAGCTAGGCCCTGTCTCGAGCAGGCCGGCGACCGCTTGCGGAGGCACGAACTATGGTTACGTTACAGACGCGCCGGCCCCTGGACGCGAAGAGGATCCCCATCCCACGGGGGCAGCTTTTCATCATCCCCGAGCGATGCAAGGGGTGCAAGTTCTGCATCGACTTCTGTCCCCTAGATGTCCTTGAAGAGACCTCCGAAATGAACGCTAAGGGTTACCACTATCCGGTGGTAGCCGAAGGCAAAGAAGAAGCATGCATCGCCTGCCAATTCTGCTCTATCATCTGCCCTGAGTTCGCCATCTACACGGAGGAGGTCGCCGAATGAGTCCCGAAGAGCGTGTGCTAACCGGCAGCCACTTCCTGCTGGGCGACTACGCCTGCGCCGAAGGGGCTTTGGCCGCTGGCTGCGATGTTTTTGCCGGCTACCCCATCACCCCCTCCACGGAAACGGCTGAGAGGCTGTCCGCCCGCTTGCCAGCGGTGGGGGCCATCTTCCTCCAGATGGAGGACGAGCTGGCCAGCATGTCCGCCCTAGTGGGGGCTTCCCTTGCTGGGGCCAGAGCGATGAGCGCCACATCGGGCCCTGGTTTCTCCCTGATGATGGAGAACATAGGGATGGCGGCCATGATGGAAGCCCCCTGCGTCGTCGTCAACATACAGCGAGGCGCCCCCTCCACCGGCCTCCCCACCCTGGTGGGGCAAGGCGACATGATGCAGTGCAAGTGGGGCTCCCACGGCGACTACGAGATCGTCGCCTACTCGCCCTCCTCGCCCCAGGAGGCCTTTGACCACGTGATCAAGGCCTTCAACACCGCCG
>CAZFGZ010000187.1:0-4660 GCA_964518585.1 uncultured Dehalococcoidia bacterium
CTTGATATGCCAGCACCGTCGGGTCCCACTCGATCGTGTACTGGTAAGCCTTGTAGGCGTTGGGAGCCACTGTGACGACAATATCGACCTCGAAAGACGTACCGTTGGCGACGGTCCTGGCGACGTCAACAGCCCCTCCCGGCAGGGCGTCCACAGCCATGCCGTTGCTCTCCAGAGGCGTCGTTGGAGCGGCCACCGGCGTCGCCTCAGGGGAGGCCGTCCCGGGAGCCGCCGTCGCCCCATCCGCCGGGACAATCACTGTCTCTTCTACAGCCGCCGAAGCAGTCGCTGTTGGGCCAGCCTCTTCGTCTTCCCCGTTTCCTCCGTTGCAGCCCACCAGGGCGATCGTTGCCAGAATCACCGCTACCATAAGACAGACACGAGTTTTCATGCTTCTTCACCAACCTCGTAAGGGCGCGGGAGGCCAAGCCCAACGCTACAACTGGCCTACGTCACTCAACTTCGCCTTGCGCTGACTATAGCACCTTGGGCCGCTGCGGGGAAGAACTGCGGGCGAGACCATCTCCGGGGCGGTCTGACCTGGCTATGGCCGTGCCCGCCGATTGTGCGCAACCCTCGCCAGCGTGACGAACGGATCCTCGATACGTTCGCACGCTAGGGGAGCAGACGAAAGGAAGCGACGAAGTCATTCAGAGTCGCTTCGTACTTGGAGCGCTGGCCCCCAGGGACCAGCAGGCGGATGGTCCAGGCACACCTCTCGTTCATGAATATCACGTCCGAGTAGTCCGCCCGAGGCTCTTGGAGTTCACGGTGGTATTGCATGGCATAGGCTGGTTGACCGCTTACCTCGGTCTCGGTGACCTCGGGTTCCACTCCTGTGACCCTGTGCATCAAGTCCCGCTTGCCTTCGAAGTAGGCTTTAACGGTTGTCCCTTCGACGGTGGCTTCGCACATGACCGAGATGTTCGGTTGGACATCCCCCTGCTGTTCCTCCGGCGGACTGAAGAACGCATCCACAGTCAAGGCGGCAGTGCCAGTGATGTTGGGCAAGGCAGTCCAGCCCTCGGGAATGCGCACGCTGTACCCCTTGGCTGGGAAGTCGAACTGGCTGTCGGTGATAGTGGGGTCAGCCTCGGGTGTCGGCAGCGCCAGGGAAGCAGGCATCGGCGTGGTCTCCATGAGCTCGTTCGTGGGCTCATCGCCGTTGCCCTGGCAGCCGACGGCGAGCAGACAGAATACCAGAACGGAACCCAGCCACCATCGCATCATTGTCAAACCCCGCTGATCGTCGAACCCTGCCGATCCTGCGAAAGCACCATGAGCACGCTCCTACGGGGGCAGCCGGCAACTGTCGCCGGTCTGGGCCAGCACCAGTAGGGCGTCCACAAGGATGCTTATGGCTCCGTCAGGCGTGTCAGACCACACCGGGCCAGCCGAGCGGTCGTAGGCCAGCCCATCCTTGACCGTGTTGCCATCTATGTCGAAATCGTAGTCCCGTCCGATCGCGTTCGGAGGCCCGTTCTCAGACGTGCCCGAGTACTCGAGGACAGCCAGGACATCATTGAGTACGCTGACAGCCTTGTCTCTGTCAGCCATGGTGCCCCCCACGTGCAGCGTGGGCACCGGCACGTCGTAGAAGTCATAGGGGTTGAGCGGGTTGCGCGTACCGCCCAAGTCGGGGTTCGGCCCGAGTTCTTCCCCCTCGGAGCAGCCGTCGCCATCCGTGTCGGGCACAAGGGGGTTGGTGCCGAGGATCTTCACCTCATCCCCGTCGGAGATTCCATCGCCGTCCGTGTCGGGGTTCGCGGGGTTCGTGTTGTAGACGATGACCTCGGTGCCGTCACCGAGGCCGTCGCCATCGCTGTCGGGGTTGAGGGGGTCGGTGCCCAGGACATCGGTCTCCACGCAGTCGGTGAGGCCGTCACCGTCGCTGTCCGGGCAGGGTATGGGCGGCGGCGCCTGGCAACTGTCACCTGTCTGGGCCAGCACCAGTAGCAGGTCCTCGATGACCTTTATGGTCCCGTCGGGTGCGTCTGAGAGGTCCGCCAGCGTGTCGCCGTCGATGTCCACGCCGAGTGAGCGATCGTACGCCAGCCCATCGTCCACCGTGTCTCCATCCACGTCCTCATCGTAGTCGATGCCTAGGTCATTGGGAGGGCCGTCGTCATAGGTGCCCAGGTAATCCCCGACGGCCAGCACGTCGTTGAGGACGCTGATAGCCTTGTCCTTGCCGGCCAGGGTGCCGCCATCGTGCAGAGTGGGTACCGGGACATCGTAGAAGTCGTAGGGGTTCACGGGGTCCCGGAGGCCGCCCAGGCCGGGGTTAGGCCCGGCCTCCTCGCCGTCAGCGCAGCCGTCGCCATCGGTATCGGGTATGAGGGGCTCGCTACCGTAGATGTTGACCTCGTCCCCGTCAGACAGGGCGTCGCTGTCGCTGTCGGGGTTCAAGGGGTGGGTGAAGTGGACGTGAACCTCGTCGCCGTCGCTGAGCCCGTCGCCGTCGGTGTCGGGGTTGCCGGGATCGGTGCCGTAGGTCTCCACCTCCTCGCAGTCAGTCAGGCCGTCCCCGTCGGTGTCCGGACAGGCCCCGGGTGTGGGTGTAGAGGTCGGCGTGCCGGGCGTCGGTGTCGGGGTAGCAGTGCGGGTGGGCGTAGCGGTCGCCGTCGCCGTTGCTGTCGCCGTCGGCGTCGATGTTCGTGTCGGTGTGGGCGTGCCTATGGACGTGGGCGTAGCCGTGAACGTAGGCGTCTCCGCGGGCCCTATCCCCTGGCAGGTTACCTGGGCGTCTACGAGTTGGGTATCGATGATGTCGCCCGGCGCCCGCACGGTCGTCGTGCCAAACTGAGGGTCTTCCACCAGCGTTACCAGATGGAGCGTGGTGGTGCCGTCGGCCAGGCAATGGAACGTGAAAGTCTCGACCACTCCCACGTACGAGGTGGCGCTCATGCCGGCACAGCCACCCTGAACACTGTCTGCGGCTGTCACTCTCTGGCCGCAAAGCACCAGACCGTCGGGGTAGAGGAACACGGCGTTGTCGATGGCCAGCAGCGCCGGGTTCCACTGTGTGTACTGCTGGTAGGCCTTGTAGGCCTCACCAACCTCCGAGATCAGAAGGTCAACGTCGAAGGGGCCCGTGCCTGTGACTGTCCTGCTGGCGTCGACACCCCCTCCGGGGATGGCATCAAGCGCTATCTTGTTGGTGCCGGCAGCCGTGGTCGTCGGGACGCCGGGGGACAGCAACATGATTGCCGCGGCGGCCACGATGGCAAGCATCCCACCTGACAGTATCACCACCAAGATCGCTGGCCGAAAGGACGGATTTACGCGCATTGGCTTACCCCCCGCTCAACCGGACAGAGTCCGCTAGCCCCCCCTATTATACACCGCAACTTCACACTAGGACGCTCCGCGCTGCCGCGTCAACCCTGGCGCGGTAGCCCTGCTTCTTCCCGTACCATGCCCGGCGGCGGGCCGGCGGCAGCCCCCTGGCCTGCCTTCTGCGGCAGGGGCTCCCCGGCTCGTCGGCAGGGGAGCCCCGTGCTTGCCTCCAGACATGCCTCACCGCTACGGCGGCTAGCAGCTCTGGCCAGACTGGCCCAGCACCAGCAGCACGTCCACGATGATGCTCACAGCGCCGTCGGGCACGCCCGACCGCGCGATACCCACCGAGCGGTCGTAGGCCACACCGTCCGGCACGCTGTCGCCGTTGACGTCATCGTCGTAGTCCCTGCCTGCGGCATTGGGCGGGCCGGCCAGGGACGTACCGGAGTACTCAAGGACCGCCAGCACATCGTTGATGATGCTGATGGCGTGGTCCCTGTTGTCCAGGCCACTGGGGTCGCCGCTGATGTGGCCGCCGCTAGCCAGGGTGGGCACAGGCACGTCGTACCAATCCCACGGGTCCGCCGGGTTGGCGGGCGGGCCCAGCCCCGGCTCGCTGGCGTCCCAGCAGGCGTCGCAGTCGTCGTCGGCTGCGAAGACGCACGGCGACTGCTGGTAGGCCTTCAGGGCGTTCAGCTCGTCGGCCGGCGTCAGGCCCAGCAGCATGGCGGGCAGCACTCTGATGGGCGGACCACCCGCCGGATCCGGCGCCAGTATGTCGGCGGCGCTTGCCCCGATGAGCCCCAGCGTCATCGAGCCCCTGGTCAGGGAGAACCACACCTTGTCGACGCCCGGCGTGTACGTCGTGTCGCCGTTGGCATCGTCGATGGACAGGGCGTCGATGTCGTCGGTGTTGGGGCCCATCATGTCGAGGCCGAGCACGACGGCGGGCGCGTACAAGCCCGCGATACCGCCGCCGAAGTCGACGAAGATGTCGGCCGCCGACATCGGGAGCCACGGGAAGAAGCCAAGCGACGGCGATAGCTGGTCCAGGGAGCCGAAGATGGGCGGCCCCGAAGCGGTCAGGTTCAGCGGGTCCAGGGCGTCCAGGTCGTCGCTAGGCCCCCCCACAGGAGGCGGCTCGGTCAGCCCGAGGGACGGGGCGCCCGGGTTGGCGCAGGAGGCGACACCGTCGCCGTCGAAGTACTGGTAGTTGGTGGCGCCTCCGCCAGTGCCGAACTCGTCCGCCTCCGGCTCGGGCTGGCAGCCAACGGTCTCGTTTCTCACGCCGGTGCCGGCCAGGCCGACCGACGCGGGGTCCACGGAGAAGAAGATATCGGCGTTGGGGTTCGCCGGGTCGGGCGGCGCCAGCGTGAAG
>CAZFGZ010000188.1:0-4522 GCA_964518585.1 uncultured Dehalococcoidia bacterium
TGGAATCTGGGGGACACCCCCAGACCCCCGCCAGAGGGGCGAAGCCCCTATGGAATTCCCATTTGGCAAGAGGCTGGCCACTCGGGATCGCGCCCGCGCCGCCCCTCGACGGCGCGTTCGACAACGTCTGTGGCCCGCCCTATAATCAGCCGGTAGCTGCGGCCGGCCGTGGGTGCGGCGGGCGCAGCGAGAGGCATATGGGCATGGCCGAGAAGAGACCGAGGGCAGTCGGCGGCAACTGGGAGGCGGAGCAGCTCGAGGCGAAGCTGTCGGGGCGCGTGCACGCGGTGGCGGGCGCGTACTGGGGCGCGGGAGCACGCGGCGAGCCGCCGCCGGTGCCGCCTATCATGCTCGCCGGCGGCGTGCCCGACCCCGCTTACCTGCCCATCGAGGACCTGGTCGCGGTCTCGGAGCGGGTGCTCCGCCGCGAGGGGGCGGAGGCGCTGCGCTACGGCGGGCCGCAGGGCTTCGTGGGGCTGCGCGAGTGGCTGGCCGCCGAGGCCCATCGCCGGGAGGGGGTCGCGCTGGGCGCCGAGCACTTCACGATCACCAACGGCGCCGCCGGGGGGCTGGCGAACGTCTGCGATACCTTCCTGGACCCCGGCGACGCGGCCATCGTGGAGGCGCCGACCTATCCCGGGGCGATGCGCACCATACGCTCCTGTCGAGCCGAGGTGGTCGGGGTGCCTATCAAGGATGCGCACGGACTGGCGCCGGAGGCTCTGGAGGAATGCCTGGAGCGGCTTCGGCGGGAGGGCCGGCGGGCCAAGCTGCTGTACACGATGGCCAACTTCCAGAATCCCTCGGGCGTGACGATGAGCCTGGAGCGGCGGCGCGGGGTGGTGGAGCTGTGCCGCCGCCATGACGTGCTCATCGTCGAGGACGACCCCTACGGCGACATCCGGTTCGAGGGCGAGGCGTTGCCCTCGTTCTTCGCCCTGGCGGAGGGCGAAGGGGCGGTGAGGCTCGGCACCTTCAGCAAGACGCTGGCGACGGGGCTTCGCCTGGGGTGGGTGATGGCCGGTCAGCCGATCATCGATGTTCTGCTGCGCATGCGATTCGACCTGGGGACGAGCCCATGGGTGCAGCGGGTGGTTACGGAGTACGCTTCCTCTGGGCTGCTGGCCGAGCACGTGGGGGAGGTCGTCGGGATCTACCGACGCAAGCGCGACGCGATGCTGGCCGCCCTGGACGAACGGTGCGGTCGCTTCGCCCGCTGGGACGTGCCACAGGGGGGTTTCTTCCTGTGGCTGGAGCTGACGGAGGGGGCGGACTCGGTCGCGCTGGCCGAGGCGGCCGCTGAGGAGGGGGTGGCCTGTGTGGGCGGGGCAACCTTCTTTCCGGACGGCTCCGGGGACCAGTACGTCAGGGTGGCGTACAGCTTCGTGGCGGAGGCGGAGATCGCGGAGGCCGTTCTGCGCCTCGGGCGGGCGATGGAGCGGGCCGCTGGCGGCGGGAGCGCGCGGTAGGGCGTCAGCCCTCGCTCCCCGATGGGCAGCCCGCAACCGCGCCTATGGCGTGCCCTTTGCGGCCCCCTGCCCCAGGTCCGGCTTCCCGGCGCCCCTTGAGACGTCACTTTGTTTGGATACCCGAAGGCTGTCCATGTAGAATGAGGGGCGGCGACGGGTTCGACGGGTCCTCTCGCCTCCATCGGCGAATGGCCCTTTGTCCAAGTGAGCGTATTGGGAGGTGCGCAATGCGTGACTACCCCTGGTGGAATGATTCTCAGCGGCGTCTCTTGGAGGAGACGGACCAGTTCGTAACGGAAGTCCTTCAACCGATGGGCGAAAGGTGCGTCGTCAAGAAGGAGTACCCTTGGGAAGCGATAAGACTGATCGGGGAGAAGGGCTGGTTCGGGGCCACTATCCCGGAGAAGTACGGCGGCCACTCCGAGGAATGGGGCATCACCGGGGCCTGCATCCTGTGCGAGGAGGTGCGCCGGGCCGGCCCGGTGGCCCCAGGCTACACCACCTCACTCTTTGGCGGCACGACTCAGATCCTGCACGCCGGCACGGAAGAGCAGAGACAGCGGTGGCTGCCCCGGTTGGCGACCGGCGAACTGCTCGGGTGCATAACGATGACCGAGCCGTACGCCGGGTCGGATATCGCCTCCATACAGACGACGGCGGTCCGCGACGGCGACCACTACGTCGTGAACGGGATCAAGCGCTTCCAGACGAACGCCGCAGCCGCCGACATCTACATGACTTACGCCAAGACCAGCCTCGACCCGGCCGAGCGCACCCGGTACCGGCACCTCACCGGCATAGTGATCGAGAAGGGGATGCCGGGCTTCCACGTGGAGAGAGTCAACGAGTGGGCGGGCACGGCCGGCGTCTACAACTGCTACCTTCGGTTCGACGATGTGCGCGTGCCCATGTCCAACATCATCGGGGCCGAGGGCGAGGGCTGGACGGTGATGATGGACGGCCTTAACGAGGAGCGCGTCATCAACGCCGCCAGCTACCTGGGCTCGATGCGCGAGTCGATACGCTACGCCCGCCAACACCTCGAGCGCCGTGTCCAGTTCGGCGACCGGACCGGCTCAATCGCCGTCAACCAGGCCAAGCTCGCGGACATGTACTCCAAGTACCAGCTTGCCCGGCTCATCGTCTACTACGCCGCGTATGCCGCCGACATCGGCCGCGAGATCCCGGTCGAGGCCGCCCTCTCCAAGCTCTACGGGTCCGAGGCAGCGTTTCAGATAGCCACCGAGGCGATACAGTGCATGGGCGGAAACGGCGTGATGCAAACCTTCCCCGTTGAGCGCTATCTGCGCGACGCCAAGCTCAGCCAGATCGCGGCGGGAACCAGCGAGATCCTCAGACTGCTGATCTACAGGATGGGCAACCGCGAGTACGCCGACCTCCTCAAGGCACCCGTCCGCGTGATGGATGAGGAGCTAATGACGCCCATTCCGGTCGGGAAAGCGCCCGCGCCGAAGCCGGTCGAGAGCGAGACCGACATCCTCAAGGTCCTGGCCGAGGACTACCGCGTCAACCCGGGCCTGCACATGACGCTGGAGGACATCAAGGTCTTCCTTGACATCAGCGACGGGGCGCTGCTGCAACACCTCGCTTCGCTGGAGGAGAAGGGCCTCGCGTCACAGTGGAAGGACCGACGCGGCCGAGTCCAACTGGCGGCGGCGACGCTGCGCGGGATCAGGGAGGCGAACCCTCCGGAATACTACCGTCACATCCCGTCATGGGTGCTGCCGGACGACGTCTTCTAGCCCGAAGCTGGGCGATGCGCGCCGCGCGCCGCCCCAGCGCTGACTAGAGCCTGACCCGTCGCTCGCGGAAGTGGAAGGGGGCGCAGAGCCCGCTTCCTTGCTCGCTTTCCGGTGCGCGTGTCTACGGCGGTGGCGCGACTGCGGAGTGTTCCCCGTTAGGGTCGGCAGCGCTAGACTCGAAGGTGTGAGGCAAAAGCTCTCGTTCCACGGCCGCATCACCCGGGAAGACAAGCAGCAGGGCGCGTACCTATACTTACCGTTCGAGGTGCCGCCCCGGACTAGCCGCGTCGAGGTCAGCTACCACTACGAGAAGGGGACCGAGGACGGCGGCGACGGTCCCGCCAACAACGTCGACATCGGCATCTTCGACAGCCGGGGCATCGACCTGTTCACCAGCGGCTTTCGGGGCTGGAGCGGCACCGCCCGCTCGAATTTCTTCATCACGGCCGATGAGGCCACCCCCGGCTACCTGCCCGGCGCTCTCCAGGCCGGACAGTGGCACCTCATGCTGAGCCGGGAGCTCGTGGTCACGCCGAGCTGCCGCTACTGGGTGAACGTGGACCTCGACGTGGCGGTGGAGGACGCCGAGATCGAGGCGGCTGCCACGCCTCTGGGCCCGCAGCCCGCCCGGGGCGGCGCCCCGTCCTCCGGCCCGGGCCGCTGGTATCGCGGCGACCTCCATACCCACACCGTCCACAGCGACGGCTACAACACCGTGCGGGAGCTGGTCGCGGGGGCGAGGCAGCGCGGCCTGGAGTTCCTGGCCATCACCGACCACAACACCGTCAGCCACCACCGCGAGATAGCATGTCTCGGCGAGGTGGGTCTCGTCGTCCTGCCCGGTCAGGAGTGGACCACCTACTGGGGCCACGCGAACGTGTGGGGCCTGCGCGAGTGGGTGGACTTTCGCTGCGAGGACAGTGAGGCGGTGCAACGGGTGATGGAGTCGGTGCACGGGCAGGGGAGGCTGTTCTGCATCAACCACCCGAAGGGCAAGCATGAGTTCGCCAACCCGTGGGAGTTCACGGAGGTGACCGGCTATCGCTGCATGGAGGTGTGGCAGGCGCCCTGGCGGCTGCTCAACTGGGAGTCGCTGGAGCTGTGGGAGCGGCACCTGGCGCGCGGCGAGCGCATCGTCGCGGTGGGCGGCAGCGACGTCCACTCCGTCCCGCCGGCGCATGAGGCGCAGCCGTGGGGCCTGGGTGAGCCGACCACGTGGGTCCTCGCCCCCGAGCCGCTGGACGAGGAGGCGGTGCTGGCGGCCATCGAGCGGGGGCACGTCTTCATATC
>CAZFGZ010000189.1:0-4507 GCA_964518585.1 uncultured Dehalococcoidia bacterium
ACAACGACATGGGCTCCTTCTCTGTGCCCGTGAAGATCTCCCCCTCGGTGATGCCTGGGCAGGTCATCGCCTATAACGGCTTCGAGCCGTACATGCACCGGGAGTGGAAGGACTCTGCCAACGTGGAGCCGGGGATGGTGAAGTGGCTGCACCTGGCGGGAGGGTACGGCCACCTGCGCTACTGGGTGCTTCAGTGGCAGCCCGCGCCCATCGATAGGGCGATTCGCGTGGAGGTGGAAAAGGTCAAGTAGCCGGCCTAGCTCCCTCCTGCCCCGGGGGCAGCGGAAGGTACCAGGCAGAGCGCCAAGGCCGGGCATTCCCACCCAGGAGTCACGGTCCCAGGTCAGGTTGGTGAGTGGCGCCTAGCGGCCGCCTCGCAGGCGCGGGTCCAGCACGTCGCGAAGGGCGTCGCCCAGCATGTTGAAGCCGTAGACGGCCAGGGCAATGGCCAGGCCCGGCCAGAGCGCTATCCAGGGGTCCGCTCTCATGAACAGGATGCCTTTGTTGCTCAGCATCTGTCCCCAGGATGGGAAGGGCGGAGGTACGCCCCATCCCAGGAAGCTGATAGAGGACTCAGCGAGGATGGCGGCACCGAGTTGAACCGTGGCCAGGATTATGATGACGGCGAAGACATTGGGCAGCACGTGCTGCGCCAGGATCCGCACGTCGCTGGCACCGATGCACCGTGCCGCCTCTACGTACTGATTGTTCTTGATCGATATGGCAGCGCCGCGAATCACGCGAGACGAGCCCGCCGCCATGATAACGCCCATCACGATGATGATGGCCATGACCCTGTCCCAGAAATCGCCGCCGCGTGAGAACGTGGAGACAACGACGATAAGGAGCACGAGGGGAGGAAAGGACATCCAGATGTCCACCAGCCGCTGGAACAGGGTGTCAAACCAGCCACCGTAGTAGCCGGAAATGATGCCTATAAAGGTAGCAACGACGGCCGAGATGGCCACCGCCGAAAAGCCGATCACCACTGAGACCCTCGCTCCGTACATAACGCGACTGAGCATGTCCCTCCCCAGGTCATCGGTGCCGAAGAGATGTCTGGCCGAGGGGCCCTCCATAGCCTCGCTCCACGTTTGGTCATCGTACCAGTAGGGGGCTATCCACTGGGCGGAGACAGCCACCAGGAGCACGACCACTACGAAGAACCCTCCCAGCGCACCCAGGGGCTTCCTGCGAATAAACCACCACAGGGTGCGAAGCAACCGAACCCAGGGCTTCCGTGCAGGACGGAGCGCCAGGTAGTCCGCGATATCCGCTTGGTCAACGGACGCCACGGTCAGCCTCTCCTAGCGGATAGTTCTACGCGTATCGAATCCGCGGGTCTAGATAGCCGTACGTCAGGTCCACGGCGAGGTTGGTCAGGACCACCGCGCCGGCAATGATCAGGACTATCGCCTGCACCACCGGGTAGTCTAACGAGCCGATAGAGAACAGCAGGTAGCGTCCCATACCGGGAACACCGAAGATGCTCTCCAGGATGACGGTTCCCCCCACCAGGATCGGAATCTGAAGGCCGACTATGGTCACGACTGGGATGAAGGCGTTCTTGATGGCGTGCCTCATCACCACGGTACGCTCCCGCAACCCCTTCGACCAGGCGGTGCGCACGTAGTCCTGGCGCAGCACCTCGAGCATCTGCGCCCTGGTCATGCGCATCACCGTACCCGATAGCAGCATGCCCAGGATGGCGGCCGGTATGATCAGCATGTACAGGTTATCCACGGGGTCCACCCACAGGTCCTTGTAGTACAGGGGCGCCGCCCACCCCCACCACTTGCTCGGCAGCACCACCACCATGGTTCCCATCCAGAAAGAGGGGATAGAAAGGAAGGCTATAGCTCCGCTACGAGCCACATAATCGAGCATGGTATCCTGCCGTATGGCCGCGAGAACCCCTATGGGCAGGGAAACACAGAGGGAAAGGAGTATGGCAAGGATCCCCAGCTCCAGAGTGACGGGCAGGCGGTTCTTCAGCTCGGTGGTCACCGCGACCTTGGTTTGAAACGACTGCCCGAGGTCACCCCTGAGGATCTCGGACATCCAGACGAAGTACTGCTGGAACACGGGCTTGTCCAGGCCCAGCTCCTCTCTCACCCCCTGCCGCTCCTCCTCGGTGAGCATGGCATTCTCGCCGGAGATCTGCTGGACAAGGTCGCCGGGCATGAAGCGGATCAGCAGGAAGACCAGAATGGTCACCCCGATCATGGTCGGCACGAGCAACACTAGGCGGCGAATGATGTATCTACTCAAGGCGCTCTGCGTTGCAAGGCCGGGGTAGCCGCCCTAAGACAGCTACCCCGGCCGACTGTGTATTCCCGGAGTCATACACGTGTGGGCGCGCACCGGCTACGACGGGGTCTGGTGTTCCGGGTGAAGCCAGCCCCACATAGATCTCTCGGTGCCGTAGCCGTAGCTACCTCCCCCCGTCGAGCTGATGGTCGGGCTCCCAAAGGGATGGCCAAGGGCGTACTCGAGCGGGTTGATGCCGGGCACGTAGTACATCATGTCCGAGATGTACCTTTGAATGTCAAACAGCTTTGTGCGCAGCTCCTCGACGTCCGGCTCGCGAGATGCTGCCTCGAGGTCTGCGATGAGCTGCTCGTCGCGCACCTTGGACATGTTGCGGCCGCCGCCCTCGCCGTAGGGCAGGAAGCTGTTGGCCAGATACATGAGGGCGTCGGTGAACACCGATAGCAGGCCCCAGGCCATGCCGTCGAAATTGCCCTTCGTATAGGTCTCCGGCATGTACTGGCCGATGTAGTCCTCCGGGACCAGGGTCAGGTTGATTCCTATCTCCCTCAGGAGGCCGGGCAGGGCCTCAGCCACCACCGGGTAGTAGGGGATAAGATTGGTGTAGACGGTGCTGCTGTAGTGGAGACGCATATCGAAGCCGTCGCCGTAGCCGGCGGCCTCCATCAGCTTCTTGGCCTCGGCCACGTCGTACTGGTACCACCTACCGGCGTCGCCCATCTCCGCGCTCTTCGGGTCCAGCCACCACTGCCTGCCCAAGCCGGCCGGGACGATGTTGCACCAATCGCCAGGCTCCTCCTCGCCCGGCGCCGTGACCAGGGCGAGCAGTCCATCGCGGTCGATGGCCATGGACACGGCGCGGCGCACCCGCTCGTCGTTGAAGGGCCCCTCGTCATTGAGGTAGCTGGAGTCCTGGAAGTAGACGAAGCTGGTGAGGTCGCGCACCTGCCGGTTTACTTCGACGTCGGGGACGGCGGACATCACCTCTGGCACGAGCTTAGGCTGGCAGGCAATGGCATATATCTTCTTGGCGATGAACTGGCTGACCAGCGCGTTGGGGTCGGGAATGATGACGAGATTGAAAGCGTCGACGTACGGAAGGTGGTTTCCATACTGGTCCTGCTCCCAGTAGTCGGGGTTCTTCGTGAACGCGAAGTCCACCGACCGGTTGTAGTGTCCGAAGATGAAGGGGCCCGAGCCGACCGCCCGCTTCTCCGCGTCGCCGTCGGCTTCTATCAGCTCAGGCGGGAGTATCCAGAGATCCTGAGGGGAAGCGATCCTCTTCAGGAAGAGGGCGAAGGGGTGCTTCAGCTTGAAGGTCACCGTCAGGTTATCCGCCCCGGCGGTGACGCTGTCCACCATCCCCATGTTGACCGCCTGGGGTGACAGCTCCTGATAGCGGTTGTAGGAGAAGACCACGTCCTCGGCCGTTACCTGGCGACCGAAGGTGGGGTCGATGTTCTGCCACTTCGCCTCCGGGTTGAGTGTGAAGATGTAGGTCAGGTCGTCGGGGTTCTCCACCTTCTGGGCCAGCTCGGGCTCCGCCTCGAACCAGCGCTCGTCCGGCAGCGGGCCGTAGGCCCAGGCATAGCGCATCAGGCGGCTGTAGATCCAGGAGGCGAAGACGTGGGTGAGGAAGGCGATAGGCTTGTGCGGATCCATGTTGTACAGATCAGCCATGGTTCCCACGTAGATACCGCCCGGAGTAGGCCGGAGCTCTTCCACGGGGCCGGTTGTGGGAGTCGCTTCCCCGTTGGCTACTTCTTCCTCTCCCCCCCCACAGCTGATGGCGGCGGCACCCGCCAGTCCGACTGTGCCAAAGGCGGCGGCCTGCAAGGCGCGTCGTCTGGAGATTCTCTGCTCCAGGGTCCCTCGCCAGTAGCTTCCCTGCTTGGACATAGCCTGCACCTCCCCTTGATGGCTATCAGAACAGGGTCCTCACTCAGAACGCCGGGATTATACCACGAAGAAGCGCGATCAAGAACACCCGCCGCCCATGCGGGGCTGGGAGAATGCGCAGGAGGCCCCTTTCTGGCTCGGACAGGTCGCACGCCGGCGGCAGGTGCGGTGGGGCCGGGGCTACCGTCCGGCCGGGCCACATTCCGCCTGGGACCAGCGGGGGAGGGCGGCTTTGCGTCCGGTGTTTGACACTGGCATCCGCGGCCCCATAACATTCATTGATGGGGTCCAAGAGGTCTCAAAGGCAGCCGCGTGCGTTGTTGATCTTCCCTCAGTA
>CAZFGZ010000190.1:0-4478 GCA_964518585.1 uncultured Dehalococcoidia bacterium
AAGCTCTCGGAGATCCAGTCGGCGGGATACCACTCGCGCCAGTAGTCGCGGTTGTGACGGTAGTCCAGGGTGGAGAAGGAGACGATGCCCGCATCGAGCCAGGGGTTGCCCACGTCCTTGATGCGGGAGACCTTCTCGCCGCACTTAGGGCATTTGATCCTGACGGCGTCGATCCAGGGGCGGTGGGGCGAGTGCCCCTCGAACTCCTGCCAGCCCTCGACGGCGCGCTCGCGCAGCTCATCGTCGCCGCCGATGACCTCGACGTGGCCGCAGGAGCACTCGTAGATGGGGAGGGCGAGGCCGTAGTAGCGCTTCTTGGAGATCATCCAGTCGTCCATGTTGGCGAGCCAGTCGAGCTCGCGGGCCAGGCCGAACTCGGGGATCCAGCGGATCTTCCTGGTGACGTCCATGATCTGGTGGCGGAGCTCGTCCATGGAGATGAACCACTCGTCCACCAGGCGGAAGACGAGCTCGCTTTCGCAGCGCCAGCAGACCGGGTAGCGGTGGGTGTAGTCCTCGGTGCGATAGAGGATGCCCTTGCGGGCCAGGTCGTCGAAGACGGGCTGGGTGACCTCTTCGACTTTCTTGCCGCTCAGCCAGTCGAAGCCATCGACGAAGGTGGCGGACTCGTCGAGGGGGGCGATGGCGGCCAGGCCGAACTCCTTGCTCAGCTCGAAGTCCTCGGCGCCGCAGCCGGGCGCGATGTGGACGATGCCGGTGCCCTCGGTCTCGCTGACCTCCTCCCAGGGGATGACGCGATGCTGCACGCCGCGCTGCGGCGGCAGCTCATCGAAGGGGCCCTGGTAGGTGAGGTCGAGCAGGTCTTTGCCCGGCAGCTCGTCGAGGACCTCGTGCTCGCCGTGGAGGGCGGGGAGCGCGGCCTTCGCCAGGTAGTAGATCTCGTCGCCCTGGCGGACGCGGACGTAGATGAGGTCGGGGTGGACGGCCGCCGCCGTGTTGGAGCTGAGGGTCCAGGGGGTGGTGGTCCAGACGAGGAGCGACTCGCCGGGGCGCTCGTTGAGGGGGAACTTGAGGTAGACGCTGGGGTGGGTGAGCTCGCGGTAGCCCTCGGTGACGATCTCGTGCTCGGAGATGCCGGTGGCGCAGCGGGGGCACCAGGGCATGACGTCGTGGCCCTTGTAGAGCCAGCCGCGTTCGTGGCAGGTCTTGAGGAAGTGCCAGATGGTGTAGTTGTTCTCGTCGGAGAAGGTGTAGTAGGAGTTGTCCCAGTCCATCCAGTAGCCGAGGCGGATGGACTGCTCGGTCTGGAGGGCGGAGAACTTGCGCACGCGCTCCTTGCAGGCCTCGACGAACTCGGCGACGCCGAAGGCCTCGATGTCGCGCTTGGAGGAGAAGCCGAGCTGGCGCTCGACCTCGACCTCGATCCAGAGGCCCTGGCAGTCGAAGCCGTTCTGGTAGCGCTGGCGAAAGCCCTGCATGGTCTTGAAGCGCTGGTAGAGGTCCTTGTAGGCGCGGCCCCAGGCGTGGTGGACGCCCATGGGGTTGTTGGCGGTGATGGGGCCATCGATGAAGGACCACTTTCGGGGGGAGCCATCGTTGCGGCGCAGGTACTTCTGCATCATGCCCTGGTCCTGCCACCAGCGCAGCGTCTCGCGCTCGAGGGCGGGGAAGTCAACCTTGGTGGGGACTGGTTTGAACATCACGGCACATCCAAACACAAGGCCCGCCCCTCTAGGGACGGGCCGAACTTGCGTACCCGCGGTACCACCCTACTTGCCCGCAGAGGCGGGCCGCTCGCCGGGGCACGACCCGTCGTGAGGTGATGCCCCTGCCCCCGCTAACGGTGGGCGCTCCGGCCGAGCCTACTGGGGGCGCCTGCGGCGCCTGGAACCTTGGAACCCTAGAACCAGTGGCTTGGTGCTCTGCTGGTTCCATGGCTCCAACGTCCGTTCGGTCGGCGGCTCGGGAGGGATTTTCGGGGGGCGCCACCGGGTCCGCTCACACCGTACCGGACTCGCTCGCCGGCTCCACCGCCCTACTCGTCTCCGTCACAGCCTTTGTGTCGAAAGTGTAGGGCGCGGAGGAGGTGGTGTCAAGGCGGGCGCTGGTCGGACGCCCCTCCCGCAGGGGAAGCCCTACCAGGCTGCTGAGAAACCCAGATGGGCCGCTCGCCCTTCGACGCGCTCAGGACGAGCGGCCCACTTGGGTTTGTGAGCACCCGGCTAGCCCTTGCGCCTCCAGACGGTGCCCTGGGCGGTGTCCTCGAGGGTGATGCGTAGCTCGGCGAGGCCGCTGCGGATGCGGTCGGCCAGCTCGAACTGCTTGGCGTTGCGCAGGTCGTCGCGGGTCCTCATCAGCAGCTCGATGAAGGGGGCGGCGGCGAGGCCCACCTCGGGCTCGGTGAGGGTGAGGCCCAGCAGGCCGGCCAGCTCGATCAGGGCAGCCTGCGCCTTCTCGATGGGGCGGCTCTCGTCGCGGGCGCGGTTGACCTCGCGGGCCAGCTCGAAGAGGGCGCCCAGCGCCTTGGGGGTGTTGAGGTCCTCGTCCATGGCCTCGAGAAAGCGCTCTCGGTAGGGCGCCGGGTCGACGGCCGGGCCGCTGCCGTCGGAGCTGGCGGCGCGGGCGGCCAGGCGCAGGCGCTCGGCGCCGCGCTTGCCGGACTCCAGCGCCTCCTCGGTGTACATGAGGGGGGTGCGATAGTGGGAGGTGAGGACCCAGACGCGGATGGCGTCTGCGCCGAAGCGCTCCAGCCCCTCGCGGATGGTGATGAAGTTGCCGAGGGACTTGCTCATCTTCTCCTCGCCCATCTTCACCCAGGCGTTGTGCAGCCAGTAGCGGACGAAGGGGGCCTTGCCGGTGAAGGCCTCGGTCTGGGCGATCTCGTTCTCGTGATGGGGGAAGATGAGGTCCTCGCCGCCGCCGTGGATGTCGATCTGCTCGCCCAGGTACTTGAGGGACATGGCGGAGCACTCGATGTGCCAGCCGGGGCGACCGGGCCCCCAGGGGCTGTCCCACGAGGGCTCGCCGGGCTTGGCGGCCTTCCAGAGGGCGAAGTCGGCGGGGCTCTCCTTGCCCTCGGTGGGGTCAACGCGAGCGCCGGCTAGGAGCGAGTCGACGCTGCGCCTGGAGAGCTTGCCGTAGTCTTCCTTCTTCCCCACGCGGTAGTAGACGTCGCCGTGTGAGGGGTAGGCGTAGCCCTTCTCCACGAGGCCCTCGACGATGCGGAGCATCTCCGGGATCTCGTGGGTGGCGCGAGGGTACTCGTGGGCGTCGAGGACGTTGAGGGCGTGCATGTCCTCGAAGTAGCGCTCGATGAGCTGCTCCACCAGCTCCTGCCGCTCCACGCCGAGGCGGGCGGCGCGGGCGATGATGCGGTCGTCGATGTCCGTGAAGTTCTGGACGTGGTTGACGCTGTATCCCCGGTACTCCAGGTAGCGGCGGAGGACGTCGAAGACGATGTAGCTCATGGCGTGGCCGACGTGGCTCTCGTCGTAGGGGGTCACGCCGCAGACGTAGATCTTCACCACGTCTCCGAGGGGTACGAAGTCCTCGAGCTGGCGGGAGAGGGTGTTGAGGAGCTTCACGGCTGTTCCTCCTGTCCAGTGGTGGCCGGGGGAGAGGGCTGTTGCGCGGCGCGGCCTTCTTGCAGGGCCCGAAGGCGCTCTTCCAGTTGGGCGACGCGCTGCTCCAGCTCGGTCGTGCGGTCCCAGCCGGGGTCGGGCAGCCGCTCGATGGTGTCGGTGCCGGGCGTCTGGAAGGCGACGACGTGGCCGGGGACGCCGACGACGGTGGCGTTGGGCGGGACGTCGGTGATCACGACGGAGCCGGCGCCGATGCGGGAGTTGTCGCCGATGGTGATGGCGCCGATGAGCTTCGCGCCCGCGCCGACGACGACGTTGTTGCCGAGGGTCGGGTGACGCTTGGTGCGCAGGCGGCTGGTGCCGCCCAGGGTGACCCCCTGGTAGAGGTGGCAGTCGTCGCCGATGACCGAGGTCTCGCCGATGACGACGCCCATGCCGTGGTCGATGAAGAAGCCCTCGCCGATGCTGGCGCCGGGGTGGATCTCGATGGCGGTGAGGGCGCGGCTGAGGTGGGAGATGACACGAGGGAGCACCGGGACGTGCCGCTCATAGAGGGCATGTGACAGGCGGTGCAACTGGCGGGCGTGGAAGCCCGGATAGGCCAGGATGACTTCCAGGTTGCTGACGGCCGCCGGGTCGCGCTCCCGGGCGGCCTGGATATCTCTACGGATGCTTCTGAGGAGCGACACGCTCGCTTCCCTCCTTCAGGCAGATTTCTTCGCTGTTCGGGGGCGTCCCGTGGATTCAGGGACACCCCGGGAGACAGACGCAGCGAACGGGCCTGCGCCGGAAGCGAGGGCGCCGCAGAGGAACAGAGGGCGAATCAGACAGGTTGAAACGCTTCATAGGCGATCGCCAACTAGCTACTGTAGCAGGGCGACGGCCAGGGCGGCAATACCCTCGCCGCGGCCGATGGCCCCGAGGCGGTCGGTGGTG
>CAZFGZ010000191.1:0-4469 GCA_964518585.1 uncultured Dehalococcoidia bacterium
GACTGGCGCGCCGGGCCACCGGAAGTGCCCCTGGACTATCCCCTGGGGAAGGCCGCCCGGCACTGGCTGACGCGCACGCTGGCCCCTCGCGAGATGGCGCACGGGATCACCATCAACGCCGTCGCGCCGGGGCGTATCCCCTACGTGTCGCTGGAGGAGGCGGTGGAGGCGGTGCGAGGCGGACCGATGTGGGCGAGGCGGGACCGTCCGGGCCCTCAGGACGTGGCGGAGGTGGTGGCCTTTCTCTGCTCGGAGCGGGCGCGGTTCCTGACGGGGGCCGTGCTGACGATACCGGGGGCGAGGTAGGCCCGAGGCAACCTAGCGGAACATGTCTCGCTCCGCGTCGCGCAGGAGCGAACGCCCTGTCCCAAGTCCTCGAGGGTAGTCGATGCCGCGGATGACCGCAGCGGGCACGCGATCGAGCTTGCCCATGGCCAGCTCGGCGGCGGCGGCGAGCTCGTCGGCCAGGGCTATCTTGGTAAGGCGAAGCTCGTAGCCGGCGGGGTCGGTCCGGCCGGCGTAGTCCTGGAGGGGCTCCATGCCGGCGACGCCGATGGCGAAGTTGACGTGGCCCTCGCGCCAGGGACGGCCGAAGGTGTCGGAGATGATGACGGCGATGTGGGCAGCGGCGGCCTCGCTCACGCGGCGGCGGATCTCTTCGGCCGAGGCGTCGGGGTCCAGCGGCAGCAGGGTAACGCGGCCCGTGCGTCCCACGTTAGAGGCGTCGACGCCCGCGTTGGCGCAGACGAAGCCGTGGTGGGTCTCGCAGATGAGGACGCCCCGGTCCATGCGGACGACGCGGCGGCTCTCGCGCAGGACCACCTCGACCACGCGGGGGTCTCGGTTCCAGTCGGCCGCTATCGCGCGGGCGAAGGGCGAGGGGTCTACCGCGTCCAGGTCCACGACGCGGCCCTCCGCCTTCGACACGACCTTCTGGGTGACCACGAGCACGTCGCCGGGGGCGAAGGCCAGCTTCTGACGGCCCGCCGCGTCGAGGATCAGGCGGGAGATGTCATCGCCCTGGCGGACCTCGGGCATGGCCGTGAGGCCGGTGACCGTGATCTGGGGCGCTTGCATCTCAGATCCCTACGATACGGATGCCGGCGTGGGCCTTGTAGCGGCGGTTGATGTTGAGGAGGAGGGCGGTGACATCTTCGACGTAGCGGGAGTTGGCCAGGGGGCCGCCGTCGACGGCGCGCAGGCCGCGGACCTCCTCCGCCAGGGCCATGACGGTGCGTTTGGCCTCCTTGTCGTCGGCGCAGACGACCACGTCCATCTCCAGCGGGGCGTCGCCCTCGAGTAGCTTGTTAGCGCTGAGGTTGTGGAAGGCTGCCACGACTTGAGCCTGCGGGAGCAGGGCCTGGGCCTGCTCGGCGGCCGAGCCTTCGGGGACGGGCACGATGCCGGCCCGGCCCTTCTCGACGACGAGGGGCACCGTCGTGCTCACCACCAGGCGCTCGCCGATGTCGTGGGTCAGGGAGGCGAGGGTATCGCGCTGGGCCTCGAAGGGAACGGTGACGAAGACCATGTCGGCCCCGCGCACGGCGTCGGCGTTGAGGCCGGCAGCGACCTGGGCCCGGGGCGCCCGCTCGCGGATCTCGGCGGCGGCGGCCTCGGCGCGCTGGCGCTTGCGCGAGCCGATGATGACGCTATGGCCCGCCAGGGCGAGGCGAAACGCGAGGCCTCTGCCCTCGGGCCCCGTCCCTCCGATGAAGGCGATGGTGCTCACGGCGGTATCTTAGCACCCCAGCGCGGCCAGCGTCGCCTCCGCCAGCGCCTTCTTCGATTCGAAGGGCCGTCGCGGCAAGCGCGTGCATGCGCCAGGCGGTTGACAGGCGGGCCCGGGCAGCGTACGATGCCCGAAGCTTTCGCTCGATGGGGGCGTTGTATGCTGGCCCTTGTGCTGACGGTGACTCGATGTGAGATCGCTTCGTTCGTGAGGTCGGCCCGCTGAGGCCGACGAGGACACGAATTTCCGACGCCGCGGGCGGAGCGCTCGCGGCGTCTCACATTAGGAGGAACTGCCTTGAAGCCAGCATGGTACGAAGCCTTCGGCGATGCCCTGGGCGAGGGATACCTGAAATACCCCTGGGTGGGGAGCACGGTCCCGGACTGCGACTACCTGGAGCGTGTCCTCGGTGTTAGGCCGGGCGACAGGCTGCTGGACGTGGGCTGTGGGGTCGGGCGACACGTGGTCGAGCTGGCCCGGCGCGGATACCGGATGAGCGGCATCGACGTCTCACGCGGCCTGCTGAGGGTGGGCGAGAGACTCGCGCGCGAGGCCGGTGTGGACGTGGAGCTGCGGCATCTCGACGCCAGGGTCATGGACTACGATTCGGAGTTCGACGCCGTCTACAGCGTGTGCGAGGGGGCCTTCAGCCTGGTCCCCAGCGACGAGGAGAACCTGGCCATCCTGGAGGGCATGCGCCGGGCGGTGAAGCCGGGCGGCCGCGTGAGCGTCTGCGCCAGCCACGTCTACAGCGGCGCCGAGCGTTTCTGGGAGCTCGACCCTCTGGACAATCGAGGTGAGCCCCGCTCCCAGACCAAGCTCTTCGAGGGGGAGCCGGACTACCCGGAAGACGTCTTCGACCTGGCGTTCACCGCCCGCGAGCTGCGGCTGATGTGCCGCCTAGCCGGGCTGGGGTGCCTGGGCGTGTACGGGGGCATCGCCGGGGGCTACACCGAGCGACCGCCGCAGCGGGGGGACTGGGAGATCATCCTGCTGGGACGCCGGCCCTAGTCGGATAGGCTGCAGCGCTACCGTGGATGGCGTTTGACATCCGCCATCGCGGTGGCTGTCGTGGGCGCGCGCCGGTCCAGCAGAGGTGCTCTGCCCGAGTTTGACGGTGCCGGAACAAGCGCGTATGATAACCGTCGTCTAGCCAAGGCTCGAAGGAAGGAGGTGCCGACGTTGTTCCGAGCAAATCTGCTGTGCGCGCCTCTTTCCTATCGTCCACCGTAGCGGTAGCCGACGGTAGCCAGGGACAGAGCCGCGCACGCACCGATGCGCGGCTCTGCTGTTTCGTTGAGGAGAAGCCATGTCTCTTGAGATCCGGCCCATTAGAGAAGATGAGATCGAGCGCGCCGAGTTCATCACGGCGTACTCGTTCAACCAGCCCGAGCGTCGTGACCTGGCGTCACTGGTGGAGCGCGCCAGGCGCTTCTACTCGACGGAGTGGTCGCTGGCGTCATTCGAGGATGGGGAGATGACGGCCTTCGTCCGCGTCCTGCCGTCCATGATACGCATCAACGGGCGCGGCCTCCCCTTTGGCGCCGTGGGTCCGGTCGTGTCGTCTCCGGAGCACCGGCGGAAGGGGCACGTCGGCGCTCTGCTGCGCCGCGCGCTCGAGGTCATGCGGGAGCGCGGCCAGGTGCTCTCGGGGCTTCACACGCCGCACCCCAACCTCTACCGGCGCTACGGGTGGGAGATCGCGTCGATCCGGCGCCAGTACGGCTTCGCGCCGAAGGACATCGCGCTGATAGCGCAGCCGGGCGAGCGGGGACGCTTCCGCATGCTGAGCCCCGATGACTGGGCGCAGGCGGACCGTCTGTACCGGCGCCACTCGGCGAGGCGCAACGGCCCTCTACATCGGATCGAGGTGTGGTGGCGCGAGGCGGTCTTCGGCGGCAGCCAGCCGGCGGCGTCGGACGTGGCGCTGTGGGAGAACGGGCAGGGCGAGCCCGAGGGGTACGTCGTCTATGCGCAGCCGACCCGTCCGGAGCGCTTCATGCCGGACTTCTGGGTGCGAGAGCTGGTGGCGCTATCGACGGACGCCTATCTGAACCTGGTCCTCTATCTGCTCAGGCACGACGTGGCACCCAAGATCACCTGGAGCGCGCCGCCCGACGACCCGTTCGTGAGCGTGGTCGATGACGCGACGAAGGTGAAGATCGAAGAGGAGTATGATCTGATGCTCCGCGTGAGCGACGTGGAGGGAGCGCTCCGGCTGCGGCCGCCCGCGGACCCCGAGCGCAGTCTGTCGCTCACGTTGCGGGTGACGGACAGATCGGCGCCCTGGAACGGGGGCACCTGGCGCGCCGAGGTCGCGGACGGCGCCGTGAACGTGGAGAGGACCTCGCGCGAGGCGGATATCGCGCTGTCGGCGACAACGCTGGCGCCGGTCTTCAACGGCTACCTCTCGCCCAGCGGCGCGGCGCTGGCGGGGCTGGCCACAGCCCGCAGCGAGGAGGCGCTGGCGGCGGCGGACGCGTTCTTCGCGACGCTCTATCCGCCGTTCTGCGCCGATGGGTTCTAGGGTGAGCCCCGGGACTGAGAGCCGCGGTGATTTGGGGGAGCGGAGTTGACAGGGGATGGGTGGGCGTGTAACATGCGGATGAATTTCGCTTGCCTGCGAGATGCTGGATGCGCGACGAAGAGCGAATCTGGAAGGCGGGCCGCTTTCGTGAGGCGGCAGAGTCTGCGCTCGAGGGCGGGCATTTCGAGGCGGCGGTGGCGGACGCGTACTACG
>CAZFGZ010000192.1:0-4416 GCA_964518585.1 uncultured Dehalococcoidia bacterium
GCCAGCTCCGCCTCCGTGAGCTCGATCTCCACGCTGAAGGTGTCGCCGAGGAGGACAGCACCCGAGTCAGCGGGGATGACGTCTATGGTGTTCTTCTCGTCGCCCGGCACAGGCGTGGCGGCCGTCTCCGAGCTCCCCACGAGCACCGCGGTGCCGATCGCCGCGGCCGCCAGAAGCGAAACCAGGCCGGGGATAGCGATTCGCCGGGTCGGGATAGCTCACCTCCCAATTGCGTCACAAGTCGTGCGGGGAACACTACAAGGATATCACATATGTCAAGCTATTTCAGTCCGTCCTACAGGGAAGGGTGCAGTGCCAACAGCGGAAGAAGCTGGGGAGTCACGGGGGGGGGGTCTGACATTGGCCCCCACCGCCACTGGTCGCGGGCGGCCCCCGGGGGCGGCGATTTTGCTTTTGGGGTTTGCGCGACCCGCCCCTACACCTTCGCCAGGACGTCCTTGGTGCTGACCGTGTGGCGCTCGAAGCCGAGGCCGGAGGCGTCCATGCCCACGGCCAGCCCCACCATCTGCGAAAGGTGGAGGACCGGCAGGCCGATGCGCACGCCCTTCTGGTCCGCGGCGGCGGGCTGAGCGCCGTCGAGGTTCATGTGGCAGAGCGGACACGGCGTGACCATCACGTCAGCGCCCTTCTCCTTCGCCTCGAGGGTGTGGTTGGCGATCATGGCGTTGGCGTTGCGCTCGTTGTCGCTGACGATGGGGTAGCCGCAGCACAGCTTCTTGCCCCGGAAGTCGACCGCCGTCCCGCCCAGCGCCTCGATGAGCTCCTCCAGGGCGCTAGCCCGCGACGGGTTCTCCGCGTACCCGAGAATGGCGGATGGGCGCAGCAGGTAGCAGCCGTAGAACGGCGCGATGCGCAGGCCCTCCAGGGGCCGCACGACCGCGCTCCGCAGCCTGTCGAGCCCGAAGTCCTCGGTCAGCACCCAGAGGAGGTGCTTGACCTCGGTCGTGCCCTTGTACTCGAGTCCGCCCTCCTGGAGGGTCTTGTTGACCTCGCCCAGGTAGTCGGGATCCTCCTTGAAGCGGAAGTTGGCCTGGCCGATCACCCCCTGGCAGGTCGAGCAGATGGTCATCAGCGGCTTCTCGGTGAGCTCGGCCATGGCCAGGGTGCTGGCGTTGAAGGTGTCGCCCAGGGCCTGGTCCTTCGACTGGATCATGCCCGAGCCGGTGCAGGGGGCGTATTCAAGCTCCTCCAACTCGATGCCGAGCTTCTGACACAGCCCCACGGCCGAGACGTAGAGCTCGGGCGTGCTCTTGCGAGGCACGTCGCAGCCGGGGAAGAACGCGTAGCTCATGTTGCGCTGTGCTTCGGTTGTGGTAGTCACGGCCTACACCCCCATCCAGCTGGCCTTGCGCTGCTGCTCTTCGAACTCGATGACGTGGCGGGCGGCTACGTGTTCCTCCAGGCCCTCCTCGATGGCCTTGCGCCGCAGGGCCAGGATGCGGTCCATGGGGGCCACGCCCTTTTGGCAGACCTCCACGCACATGTTGCAGCGGGTGCAGTCCCAGACGCCGCCGTACTCGCTGAGGGCGCGGAGGCGGTCGCTGCCCGCCCGATCACGCGGGTCGCCCACGAAGCGATACGCCTTCGCGAGGGCCGCCGGCGCGACGAAATCGGGATCGACCTCCAGCACCGTGCAGTCGGAGACGCAGGCGCCGCACATGATGCAGTTCATGGCACCGGCCAGGTCCAGCATGGCCGAATGGGGCACCAGATACTCGCGCTCGGGCTCGGGGCCGGCCGGATGGAGCCAGGGCCGCACCTGACGCACCTTGCCCCAGAACGACTCCATGTCCGCCACCAGGTCCTTGATGGTGGGCATGTTGCCCACGGGCTCTACCAGCACCTCCTGGCCCTCCTCGCGGACCAGGTCGAACACCTTCGTCTTGCAGGCGAGGCGGGCCTGACCGTCGATGCGCATGGCGCAGGAGCCGCAGACGGCGCTGCGACAGGAGTAGCGCAGAGCCAGGCTGCCGTCGATGTAGCCGTGGGCCTGAATGAGGGCGTCGAGGACGGTGGCATCGTGCGGCAGGTCCAGGCTGTAGGACTGGTAGCCGGCGTCACCGTCGGACTGGGGGTCGTAGCGGCTGACCTTGAGGTTGACGCGCATCAGTAGACTCTCCTCTCGGGCTGCCAGCGGATGATAGTCGCGGGCGTGTACTCGAGTTGCGGCCCGTCGGGTGTCCAGTAGGCCACGGTATGCTTGAGCCAGTTGGCGTCGTCGCGCTCGGGGAAGTCGCGGCGGGTGTGGGCGCCCCGGCTCTCCTTACGGGCGAGCGCGGAGACGGCCATGACCTCGGCCAGGTCCAGGGAGAAGCCCAGCTCCAGGGCGGAGAGAAGCTCGGTGTTGAAGACCTTGCCCGTATGGCCGACCCTGAGACGCGCGTACCGCTTCTTGAGTTCGCAGATGGTGTCGCAGGCGGACTGAAGCTCCTCCTTGGTTCGGAAGATGCCGACGTTGCTGCGCATGGTCTCGCCCAGCTTACGCCGGATAGCCGCAGCGTTCTCGCCCTCGTCCGCGCGGGAGAAAAGCTCCTGGATGCGGTCGAGGTCACTCATGACCACGGTCTCAGGGACGGTCACATTGGAGGCATCCCTCGCGAAGCCGGAGGCCGCCGCTCCGGCGCGTCGGCCGAAGACCACCGTCTCCAGCAGGGAGTTGCCGCCGAGGCGATTCGCGCCGTGGACGCTGACGCAGGCGCACTCGCCGGCGGCGTAGAGGCCGCGGAGCGCCGTGGCGCCATCGACGTCGGTCTTGATGCCACCCATCTCATAGTGCATGCCCGGGCGGACCTGAACGGGCTCCTCGATCACATCCGTGTTGGCGAGGTCGAGGGCGAGCTCGCGGATCTGAGGGAGACGCTCCTTGATGCGAGCCGCACCCAGGTGGCGGAGGTCGAGGAGGACGCAGCCGTCGACCCCGCGGCCCTCGTCGATCTCGGTCTGTTCGGCGCGGGAGACCACGTCGCGGCTGGCCAGCTCGATCTTCTCGGGCGCGTACTTGCCCATGAAGCGTTCGCCCTCGGAGTTGAGGAGATAGCCGCCCTCGCCGCGGGCGCCCTCCGTGATCAGCACGCCGCTCTCCTTGAGGCTGGTGGGGTGGAACTGCACGAACTCCATGTCCATCAGGGGTACGCCGACACGATAGGCCAGGCTCATCCCGTCGCCGGTGCAGATGAAGCCGTTGGTGGTCGGGTGATAGACGCGCCCCAGGCCGCCCGTGGCCATGACGGTCGCCCTGGCCTGGATGGGCATGATATCTCCGGTGAGCATGTTGAGGGCGACCACCCCCCGGCAGACTCCATCGTCCACGATGAGGGAGAGCGCGAACCACTCCTCGTAGGACCGCACGTCGGCGCCGATGAGCTGCTCCCAGACGACGTGGAGGATGGCCTGCCCGGTGATGTCGGCCACGTAGCAGGTGCGCGGGAAACCGGCGCCGCCGAAGGGACGCTGCGCTATGCGGCCGTCGTCGCGACGGCTGAACACGGTGCCCATGCGCTCCAGCTCGATGATGTCGCCCGGAGCCTCTTTGCAGAGGACCTCGATGGCGTCCTGGTCGCCCAGGTAGTCGCTGCCCTTCGTGGTGTCGAAGGCATGGGTCTCCCAGGAGTCGTTTTCGCCCAGGGCGGCGTTGATGCCCCCCTGGGCCGCGGCGGAGTGGCTCCTCAGAGGCTGGACCTTGGAGAGCATAGCCACGTCCACGCCGGCGCGCGCGGCCTCCAGAGCGGCTCTCATGCCGGCCAGGCCGGCGCCGATCACTAGGACGTCGTGATGAACAGCCATGTCAACCCCCTTCGGCCCAGGCGGACTGCGACGGGACCCTGTCCCGGTCTCGGCCACGTCGCCCGCCGCCCCCGGCCGGCAACCCTCACCATACCACCGGCCGACGCGCACCGCTGACGGACGGGCACGATATCCTCCCGCGAGGGCCATCGATCAGCCGGATGGCGGGCGACAGGCTCCATCAGTCGCCGCGAGGCAGGCATGGTACGACCGAGGCCACCTCTCGACGGGGACGGTGCGAGATAGGAGGGCTCCTGCCACCGCTGGACGACGCCTCCATCCTCCGGCAGGCTGATTCTACCAGAGTTTGGTCGTTAGTTTCAATAGAGTACTAGTACTTGAGGCGCCCCGCTCAAGCCGGTGTCAGGATGCAGTAGGCCAGCCAGATACGCGTGCGCGCCTCGGCAGGGGCGCCCCCGCCCGCCCTCACTCCGCACGCGGCGGCGGCCCACCCCTCACCTCACGCGCGATCGGCTCGGTGTAGAAGCCCCAGTACCGCTCTGGGAGCAGCCGGCCGATGGCGACCATGAACCGCTCGCGGGCCTGGCCATCCTGTTCCTCGCGGTCGCCGGCGCCGGTCTCCAGGGCCAAAGGCCCGCCGAAGCGGATCAT
>CAZFGZ010000193.1:0-4410 GCA_964518585.1 uncultured Dehalococcoidia bacterium
ATCGGCCTTGAGCTCGGTTAGGTTCGGCAGTAGCTTGCCGGTGGTCAATTCGTACCCATTGATTTCCTTGGCTACTCTGTGAGGGTCGGGCGGGTCACCGAAGTCCCAGGCCAGGTTCGTGATAGCCTCAGCGCAAGGCCCGCCTTCGGTCGCATAGAGGTCCTTCACTTCGCGCACAAGCCTATCGATGATCCAGAGGTCCTCCCTGGCCTGGCCCGGAGGTGCCACTCCCTTGTAGCGCCACTGCATCCAACGACTGGTGTTAGTGATGCTTCCCTCGCTCTCCAACGTGCTGGCTGCAGGCAGGAGGAAGACCTCCGTATTGTTCTTGGCTGGATCAACACCAGGTTGCTTCCACACTGCAGCGGTTTCCGATTCAAACAGGTCAATTGAGACAAGCCAATCTAGCTTGCTCAACGCTTCTCGCGTGGCACCGCTATTGGGCGCGCTGACAGCGGGATTCATCGCCCAGCAGATCAGGCCCTTTATGGTCCCGGCGTTCATCGCATTGAACAGGGGAACCCAAGAATAATCGTCGCTCGTCTTCGGCAGCCAATCGAAGCCATAGTCATTCGCTGCCGTAGCATTATCCCCATACCACGCCTTAAGCAGGCTGGTCATGCGCGCGGCGTGCCCACCACCATCCACGTACTCGGCCATCGTTTGCTGGCTGTTCTTGGGTGGGGGAAGAGTCCCGGGCAACCAGTGGTAGAGCCGACCCTGTAGTGTACAGCCAAGACCATTACTAGCCCCGGTGATACCATTGAGCCCTCCGCCGGCAAGTCCCATATTGCCTAGGAGAAGCTGCAATATCCCGTAGCTTCGGACGTTCTGTGTCCCGTGGGTGTGCTCGCAGGCACCCGCGGAGAAGATGATGGTTCCAGCCTTCCCCACTGCACCGGTAGCAGCATAGGTGCGGCAGACATCAAGGTAGGTGTCCTTCGGCGTCCCCGTTATCTTGCAGACAGTATCCACATCGTAGCGCTCGAAGTGCTCTTTCAGCAGGTGAAACACGCAGTTTGGGTCTTGGAGGGTCTTGTCCATTTTGGGGTTGCCTGCCCCATCCAACTGATACTGCCAGGTCGATCTGTCGTAACTCCTCTTGGCCGCATCGTAGCCGCTGAACAGACCGTCTTCGAAGCCAAACCGCGGATCGACCAGGAAAGAGGCATTGGTATACTCCCTGATGTATTCCAGGTTGTAATTGCCCTGATTTGACGCCATGTCATCGAGGACGTACTTGATCATCCCCCCGAAAAAGGCGATATCAGTGCCTGATCTGAGGCCAGCGTAGAGGTCGGCCTTGGCCGAGGTACGCGTGAAGCGCGGGTCAACATGGATGAGTTTGCCGCCTCTCTCCTGTGCTCTCATGATCCACTTCATGGAAACGGGGAAGTTCTCTGCGCAATTGGTGCCGACGACCAGTACGCAGTCGCTGTTGCCGATGTCTATCCAGTGATTGCTCGCAGGCCCTCTACCCACTGTTTCGTCGTTGCCAGCCACAGCAGACGAGACACAGATTCTAGCTCCATTCTCGATGTAAACCATGCCTAAGGAACGCTGAAACTTGCTCATAGCATAGGCCGCTTCCGCATTCGGGAATATGCTGCCGACTGATGCTATGGCCTCGGTGCGATTGACCACGTAGCCATCGCTATCCTTCTCCACCCAATTTGCATCGCGGGTCTGCTTGATCCTCCCGGCAATCTGCTCAATGGCCCAATCCCACGGCTTCTCCTCCCAGTCCGTGCTTGCCGGAGCACGATAGAGCACTTTGGTCAAACGCCGCTCGCTATTCGCCAGCTCATGTAGAGCGACACCCTTGGGGCAAAGCGAGCCCTCGCTAATCGGATGATCTGGGTCACCCTCCGTGTTGACAATCCTCCCTTCCTCCACCCCCATGAGCACGCCGCACCCCACCCCACAGTAGGGACATATCGTGGTTATCTCGCCGATTCTCTTGTGCAGAGGGAAGTCTCCCATCCCCCGTGCGTGCGCGTCGGAAAGACCTGCCAACAGAAGCAAGCCACTGCCGCCTCCGCCAGCGGCGGAGAGTTTGAGGAAGCTCCTTCGGCTGAGTTTGGCCACTAGGTTACCTCCCGGGCCTGAGCCCTGTACCTGGGTCTACGCGAGCGGGCAACTTGGACGGGGACAGCCCGGTCATTGTGAGTGCTCACTAAGCATATGCTGTTTGTGCCATATTACACAAGTGTATAGGCGTGATTCTAGCGGACAAATGCCTGTGTGCTACGGCCATTCGGCCCCCTAAGGGCTAATAATTGCTGCAAATCTGGCTATATCTTGGGAGGCTTCTTGAATTGAATCGCAGACAAGGGCACCTGTCACAAAGTGAGAGGAGAATGGGCCGTGATGGCGTCTGGGCGGGGGAATCGGTTCAAAGTACGGGCGCAGCTACCTCCGGATGAATCTCCAGGAAGAAGGGAACGCGACTCATGGCCAGCATCAGTGTCGTGACAGCCGAGCCGCCGTACGGCAGCCAACGGGTCCAGACGGCCCTCAGGTTCTCCCTCGTCGCCCTCCATCGTGGGCACTAGGTGAACATGTCCTCTCTGGAGGACAGCGTTTTCGCCGCCGAGAAGGGGCAGGATCCACCCCAGATGCCTGTGGGTGACATCGGCATGCCCAGTCGCTAGGGGCCGCCGGCAGCCGCGACCAGGAAGGGCTCCGGGTTAAGGCATGCCGGGTGTGTTTCTGTGAGCGAAGCCTGCAGCCCGAGCAGATGCTTGAGACGGCGGAATTGGCCTCGACGGCGGACCTAGTGGAGTGGGTGGTGCGAAGCGATAGGACCGTGGTTTCCTAGACAGACCGGGCCGGGCGGCGTGCGACCTGGCGCCCGAAGCTTCGCCCCAATGGGCTCCGAATTTGCCGAGGGGCATCATGCGAACGTATAATGGGTTGGCGGCATGGAGGCTGCATTGTCTGGCTCTTCTGAGGCTTGTCGGCGAGGGAAGGTAGGCCCGTGCACAAGGCTTGGCTTCCCGTTTGCCCTGTTGCTTGCTGCACTGGGGGCCATCTCGTGTGGCCCGTTGGATACGCGGGAGCCCGAAGAGACCCCGCTTAGTGAAGTCCTACCGGCGCAGGTCGCACCCAGTCCTCCTCCAGTCGCTCCGTCTGGCGAGTCCTATACGATCGAGCCCGGGGATACGTTGCTTACGCTCGCTGAGCGGCTCGGGATCACTCTTGAGGCGCTGCTCGAGGCCAATCCGGATATCATTGACCCCAATCTCATCGCGGTCGGGCAGGTGATTCGCGTCCCGAGCGCCGCCGTTGCCCCGACTGCAACCGCTGCGCCGGAGCCGACGCAGACCCCGATTCCACCGGAGGAGCAGGCGCTGCCGGACCTGACAATCGTCATCCCACCGCTGGTCATCGATGGGATGTTGATCTTCACTGTGCGGAACCAGGGTTCCGGTCCTTATGAGGCTTCGCTCATCCAGGTCGCGATCTCCGACGAGAACGATTTGCCCCTGGCCACGGTGACGACACCCGTGGGGGGTCTGGCTCCCGGGCAAAGGATCGATGTTCGCACGGGGCTGGAAGCGCCGGCAGGCCAGCGCTTGGTCGCAGAGGTCGACCCGCAGGACCTTGTCTTGGAGAGCGACGAGTCGAATAACCGCCTGTTGCTGGAGGTGCCCGCGCCTTAGGTCACGGGCGAGGCCAAGCCAAGGTCGGGCTGGACGCGTCCCGTGGTAGTCGCTCGAGAATGGCTGACCCTCGCTACAGCTTGGGATGCCCAACCGGAATGATGTAGAGCGGCTCATGGTTGGGAGGCAGGCCCACCGTCCGGGTGACCTCCTCGTCTTGAAAGGCTCCGACCGTCACGGTAGCCAGCCCCAGGGCCTGCACCTGAAGACAGATGTCCTGGCCCACGTGTCCCGCCTCTATGTGGATGTAGCGGACTCCGCGTTCGCCGTATTTCTTAGTAGTCCGCTGATACTCTGCGGTCACCACCACAATTGCTGGAGCCTCCCCAACAAACATCTGTCCTGAGGCATGTTGGGCCAACGCCTGGCGACTATCTCCACTCGAGACGAGTTCCGGGGAGTGGCTCTGAGGGTGGTAGTGGTACGCTCCTTCCCTCAATCCCTCCACGCCCCCTCTGCCCACGACAACATAGAGATCCAGAGGGTAGAGCGCTCCCGCTGAAGGGGCAGCTCTCTTGAGGCCCTCTTGGTCGGTGATGCCCTGGGCGGCCCAGAGGATCTGGCCAAGTTCCTCCGGAGTCAGGGGATGATCCTCGAATTCCCTTCTGGATCGCCTCTTCGAGATGGTCTCTTCCAGGGACATCTCCCCTTTGAGGAGAGGGTTGGGCAAGCCGATGGTGGGCGTGTCCGGGGAGGCCGGGCTCGAAACCGCCCGCGTTCGTGTGCCCCGTGCCGCCGGAGGCGG
>CAZFGZ010000194.1:0-4395 GCA_964518585.1 uncultured Dehalococcoidia bacterium
CCGCTCCTGAAGGTCCTCTAGCAGGTTGATGATCTGAGCCTGGATGGACACGTCCAGCGCTGACACGGGCTCGTCCGCCACGATGAAGTCCGGCTCCACCGCCAGCGCCCGCGCCACCCCGATGCGCTGACGCTGACCCCCGCTGAACTCGTGGGGATAGCGGTTGGCGTAGAAGGGGTTCAGCCCCACGATGCGCATGATCTCGTGGATGCGCTCCCGGCGCGCCTTTCCCTTCGCAAGCCCGTGGATGGCCAGGGGCTCACCGATGATGGAGCCCACGGACATGCGGGGGTTCAGGGAGGCATAGGGGTCCTGGAAGATCATCTGCATCTTGCGCCGCATGGCCCGCAGGGCGCCGCCCTTGAGTGTAGTCAAGTCCGTCCCGGCGAAGAGGATCTGTCCGGCGGTGGGCCGGTAGAGCTGGAGGATAGCCCGGCCGGTGGTGGACTTGCCGCAGCCGCTCTCTCCGACCAGCCCCAGGGTTTCGCCCTGGCGTATAGCGAAGGAGATGCCGTCCACTGCCTTCACATCGGCGATCTTGCGCTGGAAGATGATGCCCGCTGTTACCGGGAAATGCACCTTCAGATCACGGATGTCGACGAGAACGTTGTCGCCGGCAGTCCCGATGCGCTCCCGGGCCTCTGCCTCACTCACCATGGCTCTTCGCACCTTCTGCCCTCACGTCCACCCAACAGGCGGCATAATGCTTCTCGTCCGTCAGCATCAGCGGTGGCTCCTCCTCCTGGCAACGGTCCAGGCGATAGGGGCAGCGGGGGTAGAAGGAGCAGCCCTTGGGCACACTGATGAGGTCAGGCGGAACGCCCTCGATGGGCACCAGCTTGTCCTTCTTGGCCTCGTCCAGCCGGGGCACCGACTTCAGCAGGCCTATGGTGTACGGATGTCGAGGGTCGCCGTACGTCTTGGCGGCGCTGGCCGACTCCACGATCTTGCCCGCGTACATCACGTTCACGCGGTTGGCGTAGCGGGCTACCACTCCCAGGTTGTGGGTGATGATGATGACGGCGGTACCCAGCTCGCGGCTGAGGCGCGCCAGGATCTCCAAGATCTGGGCCTGGATGGTGACATCTAGGGCGGTGGTGGGCTCGTCGGCCAGGAGCAGCTTGGGGTTGCAGGACAGGGCCATGGCGATCATGACGCGCTGGCGCATGCCGCCGGAGAACTGGTGGGGGTAGTCATGAACGCGAGTGGGTGCCTCGGGGATACCGACCATCTCCAAGAGCTCGATGGATCGTCTCCCCGCGGCCGCCCGGTCCATCTTCAGGTGCAGTTCCAGCCCCTCCGTGAGCTGCCGACCGATGGTGAGGACGGGATTGAGGGAGGTCATGGGTTCCTGGAAGATCATGGCGATGCGGTTGCCGCGCACGTGGCGGATATCGTCCTCATCGATTCGCAGGAGGTCCTCGCCCTCGAAGAGGACCTCGCCGCCCACGATCTTGCCGGGGGGCCTGGGGATGAGCCGAAGTAGAGAGAGCGCGCTCACGGTCTTGCCGCAGCCGCTCTCCCCTACCAGGCCCATGGTCTCGCCTTCCTCCAGATCGTACGAGATCCCGTCGACCGCCCGAACCACCCCCTCCTCCGTGAAGAAGTGAGTCTGCAGGTCCTTCACCTGAAGCAGAGGCGCCATACATCCTCCTGGTGTGCTGGCTCGCTGAGCCGGTCAGCGGTGCGGGCTGCGGTGTAGCTCACGGTCTCATGGTGGGGAAGAGGAGACTCGAACTCCTACGCCTTGCGGCACATGATCCTAAATCATGCTCGTCTACCAATTCCGACACTTCCCCAAGGCCAGTCATTGCTATGTGGTGAGCCGCCCAGGACTCGAACCTGGAACCGGCTGATTAAGAGTCAGCTGCTCTACCAATTGAGCTAGCGGCCCAACAGCGGCGGGAGTATAGCACAAGGCCCCACTGCGCAGCAACAATCTGTACTCCGCCGTGGGACGGAGCGCACGATGAGCAGCCTCCCACCGCCCTCCGAATCACTCTCCAGACACTCCCAACATAGCATAGTCGTTGCAGGGCCGAAAAGGAAACTCGGTTGACCGGTCTATCATCGTCTGCTAGCATGAAATCACGGGTGGTTAGCTCAGTTGGCTAGAGCGCTGCGTTGACATCGCAGAGGTCACTGGTTCGAATCCAGTACCGCCCACCATAGTGATCGGCAATAACCAGGAGAAGTAGCGGCGAGCTGCCTGTCGAAGCGGCAGGCGGGGCCTTCAGAGAGGGGTGCAGTGGCTGCAAGCGCCCCGGTCTCCGCGCCGCGAAAACCACCTGCGAGCTGGGCTCCGAACGCTCCACCAGAGCTAGTAGGCGGCCCCGGAAGCACCCGTTAGCGGCTGAAGGAGGGTCGATGATCGCAGTCATCGACCGAAGCAGGGTGGAACCACGAGAGCGAGCCTCCCGTCCCTCGAGACGGGAGGCTCCTTGGTTACTTGGAGGAAGCACATGAGTACAGGTATCGACGGGATGTCAAAGGAGGAACGCTTGAACCGCATGCGCCACTCCGCCTCCCATGTCATGGCTGAGGCGGTGCTGTCCCTGTTTCCCGAGGCCAAGTTCGCCATCGGCCCCCCGATTGAGACCGGCTTCTACTATGACTTCGACCTGCCGCGTTCCCTCACACCGGACGACCTGACGGTGATGGAGGATCGCATGCGCCAGAGCATCGCCGCTGACTACCCCTTCATCCAGGAGGAGGTGTCCAAAGAGGAGGCGCGTAGACTCTTCGCAGACCAGCCCTACAAGCTGGAGCTCATCGAGGACATAGAGGACGGCAAGGTGAGTCTGTATCGGCACGGCCCCTTCACCGACCTTTGCGCGGGGCCCCACGTTGAGCGCACTGGCCAGATCGGGCCTTTCAAGCTCATCAGCGTGGCTGGGGCCTACTGGCGGGGCGACGAGGGCAGGCCCATGCTGCAGCGCATCTACGGCACTCTGTTCGAGACGCAAGAGGAGTTGGATGATCACCTGCAGCGCATAGAGGAAGCGCAGCGCCGTGACCACCGCCGCCTGGGCAGAGAGTTGGACCTCTTCAGCTTCCACGAGGCGTACGGCCCGGGGCTGGTCTACTGGCATCCCAAGGGCGGTCGCATCCGCACCGTCATCGAGGATTTCTGGCGCCAGGAGCATTACCAGGCTGGCTACGAGCTCGTGTATTCGCCTCACATCGGTAAGGCTGCCCTGTGGGGCACCAGCGGCCACCTGGACTTCTACAGGGAGGACATGTATCCGCCGATGGATGTGGATGGGCAGGAGTACTTCATCAAGCCCATGAATTGCCCCTTCCACATCCAGATCTATCGTAGCGCCCTTCGCAGCTACCGTGACCTGCCGATGCGTCTGGCCGAGCTGGGGACGGTGTATCGCTACGAGCGCAGCGGGGTCCTCCACGGGCTCGCACGGGTGCGCGGCTTCACCCAGGACGACGCCCACATCTTCTGTCGGCCCGACCAGGTGGAGGAGGAGATCAGCCGCACGCTGGAGTTCTCGATGTTCATGCTGCGGAGCTTTGGCTTCAGCGACTTCCAGGTGTATATCGCCACGCGGCCGCAGAAGGCCGTGGGCTCGGACGAGCAGTGGGAGCAGGCCACCCAAGCCCTGCGTCTGGCGGTACAGCGGGCAGGACTTGCCTACGAGGTCGACGAGGGCGGCGGTGTGTTCTACGGCCCGAAGATAGACATATGGGTGAAGGACGCGGTGGGCAGGCCCTGGCAGCTCACCACGATCCAGTTCGACTTCAACATGTCCGAGCGCTTCGGCATCACCTACGTCGGTGAGGACGGACGGGAGCACCGGCCGTACATGGTGCATCGAGCGCTGCTGGGCTCCATGGAGCGCTTCCTCATGGTGCTGCTGGAGCACTACGGTGGGGCCTTCCCTCTCTGGCTGGCTCCTGTGCAGGCCGTCGTCATACCCATCGCCGACCGGCACATCGAATATGCCGGAACGGTAGCCGCTGAGCTGCGGGCCGAGGGGCTCCGGGTGGACGTGGACGACCGCGGCGAGCGCATGAACGCTAAGATACGCGATGCCCAGCTTCAGAAGGTCCCGTACATGCTGGTGGTGGGCGACCGCGAACAGAGCCAGGAGGCAGTGGCCGTCCGCTGTCGGAGTGGCGAGGACCTGGGCCCCCTGCCGCTCTTCCAGCTAGTAGACCGTCTCAAAGACGAGGTGGAGAGCCGCACCTAGCGGGCTACCAGGAACTCTCGTGGTCCGGGGTACAGGAGTCGGAGCCCCAGCCAAGAGGCTATGGGTTGCTCTCCCGGAGCAGGTATCCCTTTCCCGAGCCGCGGGCGGCAGCATGCGACTCGGGGCGAGTTGGGGATAGGGCCGCCCGCACTCTGCTGGGCGGAGCCCCCTCGCGCTGTGGCGTCTTACT
>CAZFGZ010000195.1:0-4358 GCA_964518585.1 uncultured Dehalococcoidia bacterium
CCGAGCGGTTCAACCGTCTCTACATGCACTGGATGGAGAACATCCGTGACTGGTGCATCTCCCGGCAGCTCTGGTTCGGCCATCCCATCCCTGTCTGGTACTGTGAGGATTGTGATGCCCTCACGGTGAGTGTCGATGAGCCCTCGGGCTGTCAGGAGTGCGGCTCGGCCAAGCTCCGGCGCGACCCCGACGTGCTGGACACCTGGTTCTCCTCGGCCCTCTGGCCCCACTCCACCCTCGGCTGGCCCGACCAGACCGAGGATCTTGCCTACTTCTATCCCACCTCCGTAATGGAGACGGCCTACGATATCCTCTTCTTCTGGGTGTCCCGCATGATCTTCATGGGCCTGTACAACATGAAGGGCCATCCCAGGGGCGAGGAGCCTTTCCGGGTGGTCTACCTGCACGGTCTGGTGCGAACCGAGCAGCGCGAGAAGATCAGCAAGTCCAAGGTGGGCCACGCCCAGGCGCCCGTTCTCGAGCTCATAGAGGCCATTGACCGCTATGGTGCGGACGCCCTTCGCTATGCCCTGGCCACGGGCGGCAGCCCCGGCAACGACATGCGGATCTCAGAGCAGCGGCTGGAGGCCGGCCGCAACTTCGCCAACAAGCTGTGGAACGCCGCCCGCTACGTCATTTCCCGGCTGGATGCCGAGGGGGTGCCCCGGCCTGCGCTGGAGCAGCGAGAGGCTATGGCTTTGGAGGATCGTTGGATCCTCTCGCGACTCCACCGGCTGGTGGCCAGCGTCGAGCAGCTCCTTGAGTCCTATCAGTTCGGCGAAGCCGGCCGCCAGATTCACGACTTCCTCTGGGGTGAGTACTGCGACTGGTACGTGGAGATGTCGAAGGTGCGCCTGGCCCGTGGGGACAACTCGGCCCTACCGGTGCTGGTCCACGTCCTGGAGACCGGCCTGCGCCTCCTGCACCCGTACATGCCCTTTGTGACGGAGGAGCTCTGGCAAACTCTCTCCGAGCACCTGGCGGATCGAGAGGCCGAGGCGCTCATCGTCTGCCCGTACCCCCAGGCCGACGGCCGCTGGCATGACGAGGAGACGGAACGCCGGGCGGCCGCCGTCATGGACTACACACGAGCGATACGCAACATCCGTTCCGAGAAGTCGGTTGATCCCGCTCGCTTCGTCGAGGCCTACGTGGTGCCCCAGGGGAGCGTGTATGACGCCGCTCGCGGCAGCGTGGATATCATCTCGGCTCTGGCGAGAGCCCGCCCGCTCCACGTCGTAAGCCCGGAGAAGGAGGTGCCGGCCGAGGCTGCGCTTACCAGCGTCCTATCGCACGGGCGGGTGGTTGTGCCCCTGTCCGGGCTCTTCGACCTGAGGGAAGAGCGAACCCGCCTCGCCCGCCAGGTAGAGAAGGTGGAGGGAGAGGTCTCCCGGCTGGAGGCGAAGCTGGCCGACGAGCGCTTCCGGGCGAAGGCCCCTCCCCAGATCGTGGCTCAGGAGGAGGAGCGGCTGGCGGCCGCCCGCTCCCGCCTGGATGGGCTGCGCACGCGGCTGACCGAGCTGGGACGAGAGCAGGGCGAGTAGGCCAGACACGCGCATGCCAGCCCGCGCGTGTGGCGAGGCCTGCTCATCGACTTCGTCCTGCTGCCGGGGATTCCTACAGGATCGGCAGATACCGCTCCAGCTCGAAACCGGAGACGTGCTTCCGGTAGAGATCCCACTCGATCTTCTTGTTGGCAATCAGGCTGTCGAAGACGTGGTCGCCCAGGCAGCGCCGCAGGAGATCGCTCTGCTCGGCCTCGTGGATGGCCTCGATAAGGCTGCCGGGAAGCGTGCCGATGCCCCGGGCCTCCTGCTCCTCCAGGGACATCTCGAAGACGTTCTCCTCCGTCGGCTCCGGCAGCGGATACTCCTTCTCGACCCCCTCCAGCCCCGCCGCGAGCATGGCGGCGAAGGCCAGGTAAGGGTTGCAGGCAGGGTCGGGTGAGCGAAACTCGATGCGGGTGGCCATCTCCTTCCCCGGCTTGTACTCGGGCACCCGGACCATGTCCGAACGGTTGCGGCGGGCCCACGTGATGTAGCAGGGGGCCTCGTAGCCCGGGACCAGCCGCTTATACGAGTTCACCCACTGGTTGGTGACAAGAGTTATCTCACGAGCGTGGCGGAGGAGGCCTGCGGTGAACCCCTTGGCCAGGGCAGAGAGGTGGTAGGTGTCACTGGGCTCGAAGAAGGCGTTACGATCCCCTCTGAACAGGGACATGTGCGTGTGCATGCCAGAGCCGTTCCAATTGGCCACAGGCTTGGGCATGAAGGTAGCGTAGACGCCGTGGGAAAGGGCCACCTCCTTGGCCACCAGGCGATAGGTCATGGCGTTGTCGGCCATGGTCAGGGCATCGGTGTAGCGCAGGTCGATCTCGTGCTGGCTGGGGGCGACCTCGTGGTGGCTGTACTCGACGCCGATGCCCATCGCTTCGAGGACGAGAACCACGTCTCGCCGCAGGTCGGTGGCGGCGTCCAGGGTGGTCATGTCGAAGTAGCCTCCCTGGTCCAGTGGTTCGGGGGAGTCGGCGCTCTTGAAGTAGAAGTACTCGAGCTCAGGTCCGACGTAGAAAGTGTAGCCCAGGTCGGTGGCCCGCTCCAGGTTGCGCCTCAGGACGTAGCGAGGGTCGCCCTCGAAGGGGTCCCCGTCCGGCTGGTAGATGTCGCAGAACATGCGGGCCGTGCCCTTCTCTCGAGGGCGCCAGGGCATGATCTGAAACGTCGATGCGTCAGGCAGGGCCACCATGTCGCTCTCGTCTATGCGGGCGAAGCCCTCGATTGACGAGCCATCGAAGCCCATGCCCTCCTCCAGCGCCCCCTCTAGCTCCTCAAAGGTGATCGTGAAGCTCTTGAGGATGCCAAGGATGTCCGTGAACCAGAGGCGGATGAACTTCACGTCCTGGTCCTTGCAGGTCTGGAGGACGTACTCTTTGCTAGCCTTCTCGACCATTCTCTGGATCCTCCTCACTCTAGAGTCTTTGTGCTAAACCCCCCAATAGTCCTGCGCCGGGTATGCCCCGACGCCTCCCTCACCCCTCGGTCGCCATTATACTGTCCCATCACCACGTTCTGAATCCCTCAACCCGAAGCGCCCCCCTGTGGCCGGACCCGGCGCGGATTCGCCGCTCCGCGTCTTCCGCACCGTCAGTTCGGCCACGCTCACCGCGCTCAGCCCTTCGAACGCGTAGGCGCGCTCACCGTGCTGCGAGATGTCGAGACCGACCCTCTCTTCCTCTTCGGAGACGCGCAGTCCCAGGACCCAGTCCAGAACGCGCAGGATGAGCATCGTCATGAACAGCGAGTAGGCGATGGTCACCGCAACGCCCGCAGTCTGTGCCCCAAGCTGTCCCCATGCCCCACGTAGCGCGCCATCAGCGCCGGCTGCGTTCACTGCCACGCTCGCGAAGATGCCCGTTGCCAGGGCGCCCCAGGCTCCGCCGACTCCGTGAACGCCCACGACATCGAGGGAGTCATCCAGGTGGAAGCGGTGGCGGAGCTGGACCGCCAGGTAGCAGAACACGCCTGCGCCGACACCGATGCCGAGGGCCGGCATCACATCGACGAAGCCGGAGGCCGGGGTGATCGCCACCAAACCGGCCACCGCGCCCGCGCCGGTGCCGACTACGCTGGGCTTCTTCGTCAGCGACCAGCTCAGCAGCATCCAGGTGAGGCCAGCGGCCGCGGCAGCGGCGTGCGTCGTGACGAAGGCGTTGACCGCGAGGCCGTTCGCCGCCAGGGCGCTGCCCGCGTTGAACCCGAACCAGCCGAACCAGAGGAGGGCCACGCCCAGGATCATCATGGAGACGTCATGCGGCTCGATCGCCTCCTTGCCGAATTCCAGCCGCCTCCCGTAGATGATCGCGGCGGCGAACGCGGCCACGCCCGCGTTCACGTGGACCACCGTCCCACCTGCGAAATCAAGAGTGCCGAGCTCTCGCAACCAGCCGCCGGGAGCCCACACCCAGTGGGCGACGGGCGCGTAGACAAGCAGAGACCAGAGCGCCATGAAGATGGCGAAGCTGCTGAACCTGGCGCGCTCGGCGAAGGCGCCCGTGATCAACGCGGGGGTGATGATCGCGAACATCCCCTGGAAGATCATGAATGCCAGGTGTGGGATCGTGGACGAGTAATCTGCGTTCGGCTCCTGACCCACGTCCTTCAGCCCCAGCCAGTCGAGGCCGCCGATGATGCCCCAGTGGTCGGGGCCGAAGGCCAGGCTGTAGCCGATCGTCACCCACAGCACGCCGACGATGGCGATGACGATGAAGCTGTGCATCAAAGTGCCGAGCACATTCTTGTTCCGCACCAGGCCGCCGTAGAAGAAGGCCAGGCCGGGCGTCATCAGCATCACCAGGGCCG
>CAZFGZ010000196.1:0-4334 GCA_964518585.1 uncultured Dehalococcoidia bacterium
CCCCGGAGGCGGCATAGCAGAATCAGGACGACATGTTCGCTCCCGCCACCTCCGACGACAACGCCATCGCCCTCCGCATCCTGCTCCAGGACGACAGCATGGACTCCGTCATCGTCATCTTCACTCCCCCTCTGGTAACGCTGCCCGAGGCGGTTGCCACGGCCATCAGGGAGGCGGCCGCTGAGGCACGAGGCCAGAAGCCCATTCTGGCCTGCTTCCTGAGCACCCGGGGGGCCCCTCCAGAGCTGGGCGCGGGGGAGAAGGGGCTGATGCCCTCCTTCGCCTTCCCGGAGGCGGCGGCCATGGCTCTGGCCCGTGTCTGCGAACACGCCGAGTGGCTCCAACGCGCAAAGGGAACCGTGCCGAAGCTGGACGACGTGGACGCCGAGCTCGGGCGGGCCATCGTTGAGAAGGCCCTGGAAAAGGGAGCGGGCGAACCGGTCTGGCTCGATGCCGAGGCCTCGTCGCGCCTCCTCCAGGCGTACGGCATGCGGGTTGCCAGGACCAGGCTGGTCAAGAGCACGACAGAGGCCGCCCGCGCCGCCACCGAGATCGGCTTCCCGGTCGCTCTGAAGCTCGCCTCCTCTACCATCACCCACAAGAGCGACGTGGCCGGCGTCTGGCTCCAACTGACGTCGGAGGTCGCCGTGAGGGGAGCCTTCGATTTCATCCGCGAGCGCATGCGCCAGATGAAGCGGCTCCGTGAGATGGAGGGCGCTACCGTGCAGGAGATGATCCACGGCGGCGTCGAGGCCATCATCGGCGTCACCCAGGACCCCTCATTCGGCCCGCTCATCATGTTCGGCCTGGGCGGCGTCTACGTCGAGCTGCTGAAGGACGTCGTCTTCCGCATCCACCCCCTGACGGATGTCGATGCTCAGGAGATGGTGCGCTCCGTGCAGAGCTATCCGCTTCTGGAGGGATGGCGAGGCGCGGCCCCCGGCGACGTTCCCGCCCTTCAGGACGTCCTCCTGCGCGTCTCCGCCATGGTAGAGGACCTGCCGGAGATCGTGGAGATGGACCTCAACCCCGTCAAGGTGCTATCTCCGGGCCACGGCTGCGTCGTCGTTGACAGCCGCATCCTCCTACGCGCTCCCTGACGGTCGTCGCTCCACAACCCGCAGCGTCACCTCCGCCACCCGCCGGCCGAGGGCCCGCGCCTGCTCCCGGTCGTCCTCCGTTACCTCGCCATGCGCCGTGGCCCCGTAGTAGGAGCCGGAGCGCCGCATCCGCTCGCTCCAGGGCAGCCCGACGATCACCATGCCGTGGGCCAGCAGCACGTGCAGGAGCTGAAGAAGCGTAGCCTCGGTCCCCGCCGAGCGTGACCAACCCGCGGTGAAGGCCGCGCCCACCTTCCCCTCGAGCTCGCCCGACTCCCAGAGATCGCCGCTGTGGTCGAGCCAATCCTTCAGCTTGCCGGTGACGCCCGACCAGTTAGGCGAGCCCAGGATGACGGCATCGACGCGGCGCAGCTCGGACATGTCGGCCTCATCGACGCGGCGATAGACCAGTTCCGCGCCAGCCACGCTGCGCACCCCCTCGGCCACGCACCGGGCCAGTTCCTCGGTGAGGCCGCCCCGGCTATCGAACAGCAGGAAGACGCGTATCGCCTGTTCCGTCATCATCGCCTCCCCCGCAGCATGAGAGCCCTCCCCCGCGGAAGGGCTCCGCTCGAACGACTCGTGGGTCTTCGTCTACTCGCCCAGCAGCGTGCTGTAGCCCAGGGCCAGCACCTCCTCCACGTACTCGCCTCGCCAGCCGGGGTTGGGGATGCGAAGGCCCTGCTCCCGGAACCAATGATGGTAGGAGAGGTACTCGTTCTCCAGGCGGCGACGCCAGGTGTCCTCCTCCTCGAAGACGTCCGGAGCCACCTCCTCCAGGCGTCGGTCCGCGTCGGCCGGGTCAATATCCAGGTCCTCTTGCCAGTAGTCCGCGAGGTAGTCCAGGCAGTCCTCCAGGTCCCTGCGGCAATCGTTCATGAGCATGCTCATCATGCTCTCCTCGTCCACCTGGCGGGCGCGCAAGCGGAGCTCGCGGGCGCAACTGTCGCAAACCACTATCAGCTTACGGGCGTCGCAATCATCTTTGCGACTGCACTGTTGACAGCGGGGGGCGTAGTCAGCGAGGCCGGCGGAACGGGAGTAGCCGGCTACGATCTTGGGGGTCAGGACGCCGCAGCGGCGACAGGAGACCCTATCGGAAAGGATGTCGTTGAGGGTCTTCTCCCAGTCGATCTGCATCTACGCTGCACTCCCTGCACATCCACTCAGGCCGCTACTCCATGATACAGGCTCTGACAGGGGTGTCAATGTGAGCCAACCCACAGCTCTGTCCGCCACACGGTGGCTCTCGGCCGGGCTCGCATCGCCCCGATCTATGCTTGGCGGGGGTCCAGGGCGTCGCGCATACCGTCGCCCAGGAAGGTGAAGGCCATCATCACCAGGGCGATGGCCAGCGTGGGGAACAGGACGAGATGAGGAAAGGCGAAGATGGCCTGGTAGCCGTCCTGCACCATCGAGCCCCAGCTTGGCGTGGGCGGTGCCACGCCGATGCCGATGAAGCTGAGGGCGGCCTCGGCGAAGATCGCCCGCGGAACGCCGAAGGCCGCCACCACGATCACCGGGCCCAGGGCATTGGGCAGCAGGTGACGCAGCACCACGCGCGGTTCGCCGGCCCCCAGGGAGCGTGCGGCCAGGGCAAAGTCCTGCTGTCGCAGCGAGAGCATCTGCCCGCGCACCAGCCGAGCGACTGTCGTCCAGTTCACCAGCGCGATGGCCAGCATGATCATCAGCAGACTGCCCCCGAAGATGGCCCGCAGCAGGATGATCAGCAGCAGGTCGGGGAAGGCGTAGGCCACGTCGGTGAGGCGCATGAGCAGGCTGTCCACGGCCCGACCGCCCACGCTCGCCAGCACACCCACCGTCAGGCCCAGACCGATCACGATGGCCTGTGCCACCACGCCCACCGCAAGGGAGGTGCGAGCACCGAACATGGCCCGGCTGAGCACGTCGCGGCCCAGGGCATCCGTGCCGAACCAGTGGCTGGCCGAGGGTCCCCGCAGGATCGCATCGTAGTCCTGGCGCGCGTAGTCGTAGGGCGCGATGAGGGGAGCGAGAAGGGCTATCGCCCCTAGGATCAAGACGACGACCCCTCCGGCCAGGGCCAGGCGGTTGCGGGCCAGGCGCCGCAGCAGCCCCAGCTCCGGAGACTGCCGAAGCGTCGGGGCTGGTGCTTGCCGGGGGAGAACGGACGTCATGTCGGGCCTCGCTCACACCTCGCTCTACGAGTAACGAATACGGGGGTCGACGACGGCGTACAGGACGTCGACCGCCAGATTGGCCACCACCACCACCGCGGTGTAGAAGAGGGTGGCGCCCATGATCAGCCCGTAGTCGCGGGCGAACACACCGTCCACGAATAGACGGCCCGTGCCCGGGATCGAGAACAGGGTCTCAATGATGAATGAGCCCGTCACCAGCGCGGCTGCGACCGGTCCCAGCACCGTCAACACCGGGATCAGGGCGTTCCTCAGGGCGTGGCGGTACAGCAGCACCCGCTCGCGCAGGCCTCTGGAACGGGCCGCCATGATGTAGTCCTGCCCCAGCACCTCCAGCATGCTGGCTCGGGTGACGCGGGCGATGAAGGCCGCAGGGAGGGCGCTCAGAGCGATGACCGGCATGACCGCCTGCTTGGGACTGCCCCAACCGCCTGTGGGCAGCCAGTGAAGCTGCACCGAGAACAGGACCACGAGCAGGATGCCCAGCACGAAGCTGGGCGCACTGGCTCCCAGCGTCGCCAGCAGCACGCTCAGGTAGTCCAGCGGGCCGTCCTTGTGCACCGCCGCAGCCATGCCCAGGCCGACGCCCACGACCACCGCCACCGCCAGCGCCATCATCCCCAGGGTGGCCGACGTCTGGAGGCCATCGGCGATGATGCCCGCTACCGGACGGTCCTGCTGCATGTAGGAGACGCCCAGGTCTCCGCGGGCGAGCCCCCACAGGTAGTCGCCGAGCTGACGCCACAGCGGTTCATCCAGGCCGTAGCGCTGGTTGAGGTTAGCCACGACCTCCGCTGACAGGGGCTTCTCTCGGTCCCATGGTCCCCCCGGCACCGCGTGCATCAGCGCGAAGGTCACCACAGCCACTCCGAGGAGCACCGGGATGAGCCAGAGGAGGCGGCGGGCCACATATGCGCTCATGCTCTAAGGCGTGCTCCTCTCGGACAGAAAAGGGGCCCCACTATCGGCGCCGTCGGCTGGAGGCCGGTCGCCCGTAGGGCCCCTTGGTCGCCTGCATGGCCTAGTGGGCCAGGATCTTCGTCTCGACGAAGAACAG
>CAZFGZ010000197.1:0-4325 GCA_964518585.1 uncultured Dehalococcoidia bacterium
CTGCCCGGGGCCACGCCGGTCTCACCTGCGGCCGCACCGGCGGCACCTACTGCCGCACCCGCGGCGCCTGCGGTCGTGCCGGCGGCACCTGCGGTCGTGCCGGTGCCGGTGGTGCCGACGGTGATAGCTGTCCCAGTGCCGCCCACGGTCATAGCGGTGCCGCTGCCGCTGCCGCCCACGGTCACGCCCCAGCAGCAGCAACAGCAGCAGCAACAAGAACAGCAGCAACACCAAGAACAGTACCCGTAGCAGCCACATCAGCACGCGGGATAGCTGGCGATGGGTCTCGGTCGTCAGCGACCTCTCAAAGTCTCCACGGGCGGTCCCTATTCGACGCTGAGGGCCTGTTGCCGCTCCGCAGCGGGCGGCAAGGCGGCGGCGAATGGCGGCCGCCGCGCCTATCCCGCGGGCGAGCGGCGGGGACGGCGCAGGGGCCCGCTGAGGGATCAGGCTTGACAAGCATAGGACCCGTTGCTAGCATCGATTCACAAGGGAATAGCGAAAAGGCCGCCGAATCCCCCTGCGTGGTTGTGTGGCGGGGGCGGGGGGCCCGCGCGGGAGGACCAGCAGCGGGGATCCCAGTTCGCGGGAAAGGTGTGCTGCTTGCGCCGAACCCGTCGGTTGACCTCGTAGGCAGGGCCAGGGAGGTCAAGGCGCTGCGAGGCAGGAGCGAGGTACGCGGCCTCTTTTGTTAGTAGAGGCAAGCAGGAGGTGAGAGATCGTGAGCATACGGTTCATTCTGGGGTTCCTGATCGGCTTCATGCTGGGCGCTTCCATAGCTCTCGCCCTGGCGCCGCAGCCGGGCACGGAGACACGGCAGAAGGTGTGGGAGCAGGTGAAGGAGCGAGCCAGTCGAAGAGAGGGAGAGGAGGGATAGGGCATCCCTCTCTACTCGCGGGGCTCCGGCTCGGCGCCGGTGCGTCGCTAGGGGACAGCGTTGGAGAACAGCCGCCTCAAGCTGATCATCATCATCGCGTCTGACTCGGACGTCGACCGGCTGATCAAGCGCCTGGTCGAGCAGGGCTACCCGGCGACGAAGATCAGCAGCACCGGGGGTTTCCTGCGACGGGGGAACGCCACGCTGCTGTCGGGCGTGGAGGCCAGCGAGATCGACGCGCTGATCGCGATGATCCGGACGGAGTGTCACGCGCGCACGGAGTACCTGCCGGTACAGACGCTCCCCTTCTTCGGCGAGGGCTCGGTGCTGGCGGAGCCCGTAGAGGTGCGCACGGGCGGGGCGATCGTCTTCGTGATAGACGTGGAGCGCTTCGAGAAGACCTAGCCGGAATCTGCGGCAATCGTGCAGAAGAGGCGGACCAGCTCCTCGTCGAACTGGCTCCCCACGGCACCCAGCAGCACTTGGTGAGCGTCTTGGCGGCTCAGGGCGCGGCGGTAGGGCCGCTCTGAGGTCAGAGCTACGTACGTCTCGGACAGGGCGATGATGCGGGCCTCCAGGGGGACGGCGTCGCCCTCGAGCATCTCCGGGTAGCCCCTGCCGTCGGGCCGCTCGTGGTGGGCGTGGACCCAGGCGGCTACGTCTTCCAGGCCGGGCAGCCCTTCGAGGACCAGTTGGGAGTAGCTGGGGTGCCGGCGCATCACCTGCATCTCGGCCAGGCTGAGGATGTCGGGCTTGGCCATGATGCGGGCGGGCACGCCCAGCAACCCCACGTGATGCAGGAGCGTGGCCAGCTCTATCCTCCGGACGTGGTCCCGTGTGAGGCCCAGGGCCGAGGCCAGACGCCCGGCCCAGCGGGCGGAACGCGGGGAGTGCGCCCTGGTGTGCTCTCCCTTGCCATCGGCGAGGGCGGCGAAGACCTCGGCGAAGCGGTGCAGGGCGGCGGGAGCGCAGCGGCCGTCTTTGAGGAGCTTGAGGGAGGGCAGCGGCTCCGGCGCGGCGCTTCCGTAGAGCCCGAGCCAGAAGCCGTCGCTGCGGACGAGCGTCTTGATCTGGGGTAGCAGCTCCGGGTCCAGGGCACTGCCGACGAAGCGGGCGAGGTCCGGCACGATGCTGCGCCGGGCTGCGAGGGGACTACTCTCGGCGGCGATGAGCGACTCGGTCACGTCGCCGACCGCCACCAGCCGGGCGGCCTCCGGTATGTCCTGGCCGCTGAGTCCCTGAGGGTAGCCGCTGCCGTCCCAGCGCTCGTGGTGGCACTGGATGGTCTGGGCCACCTCCGACGGGAGGCCCAGGCGGCTGGCCACCGCGGCCCCTTCCTCGCAGTGTCGGTGCACCAGCTCGATGACCGCCTGGACATCGGTCAGGGGGAGCTCGGCGGCTACCTCCTCCGGGGACACGAGGGGTGAGCGGCCGAAGAGGTCTTCCTCGCTGATACCTGTGCGGCGACACAGCTCGGCGGAGGCGGGGGCGACGCCGGCTTCGTGCAGGAGGGCTCCATAGTAGACGGCGAGTCTGGTTTCAGGGGGGAGCGCCAGGGAGTCGACCAGGGCCAGGGCGATGTAGCAGACGCGCTGGGCATGGCCCAGGGGCTTGCCCTCGCCGAGGTCCAGGCTGCGGCTCAGGGCAGCCGCGAGCTCCGCCTCGCTGAGCGCGGGCAGAGGGGCGACCCGGACCTGCTCCCGAGGTGCCTCGGACGCGCCGGAACGGCGCCGAGGCCGTCTTGCCGACTGGGGGCTGGTTCCTCGAGCCAAGAGTGAGACCTCTGCTGAAATCAATGAGGGAGAGAGACCCCCTCCGGAGAAGTATCGGCCGGGCGGCGCTGAGCCCACAGCGAGGGGCTAGGCCCGGCGCAGGCCGGCAGACAAGGAAGAGGGCCGCCCCAGGGGGCGGCCCTCTGCGGAAGCCGGAGAAGGCGGCAGCCGGCAGGTCAGGAGATGAAGAGAGGGGCCAGCACCAGGGTGATGGTGCTCAGGAGCTTGACCAGAACGTGCAGCGAGGGGCCGGCGGTGTCCTTGAAGGGGTCACCCACGGTGTCGCCGACGACGGCGGCGGCATGGGTAGGCGTGCCCTTGGCGATGGGCACGCCGTTGTCGTCGAGGAGATGGCCCGCCTCGATGTACTTCTTGGCGTTGTCCCAGGCGCCGCCCCCGTTGTTGAGGAAGGTAGCCATGATGATCCCGCCGATGGTGCCCACCATGAGCAGCCCCGCCACTGCCTCCCAGCCGGCATCGCCGCCGCGAGCGAAGCGGAATATCAGGCCCACTACCACGGGGGCGCCCACGACGAGGAGGCCGGGGGCGATCATCTCTCTCAGGGCGGCACGGGCGGTGATGTCCACAGCGCGGCCGTAGTCGGGCCTGACGGTGCCGGCCATGATGCCGGGGTTCTCGCGGAACTGTCGCCGCACCTCCTCGATGATGCCCGCCGCGGCTCGGCCCACCGCCCGGATGGCCAGCGAGCTGAACAGGAAGACCAGCATGACCCCGAGCAGGCCCCCCACGAACACCTCCACCTTGGCCAGGTCGATGGGCAGGTTCTGGCTGAGGGAGGTGACTATGGTGCCGTCGGAGAGGGGGTCGCCGGAGTCGATGAAATGCTGCTTCACCTTGTCCAGGTAGGCGCTGAAGAGCAGGAAGGCGGCCAGGGCGGCGGAGCCCACCGCGTACCCCTTGGTGAGGGCCTTGGTGGTGTTCCCCACGGCGTCCAGGGCATCGGTGATCTCGCGGGCCTCCGGGGGAGCGCCGGCCATCTCGTTGATGCCGCCGGCGTTGTCGGTGATGGGGCCGAAGGTGTCCATGGCCAGGATATAGGCCGCGGCCATCAGCATGCCCATGGTGGCCACGGCGGTGCCGAATATGCCCGCCGAGAAGGTGGTCATGTCGGGGAGGTCCACGATGTCGGCGTGGGAGCCCAGGATGAAGGAGATGACCAGCGCCGACCCGACGCAAATGGCGGTCACGGCGGTCGTCTCGAAGCCCACAGCGGTCCCCACGATGATGTTGGTGGCCGGCCCGGTCTTGGAGGCGTGGGCGATCTCCTGCACCGGCCGCCATCCGCCCGAGGTGTAGTACTGGGTGATGAAGACGAAGGCGACGGCGGTGGCGAGGCCGACCAGCCCGCAGGAGAAGAACCAGTACCAGGACGTCCCCATCATGGTCCAGGTGGCGAGCGCCAGGAAGCCCACGCAGAGGGCGATGGCCGTGAAGTAGCCCTTGTTGAGGGGCTGCATGGCGTTCGCTTCGCGGCCCGTGGTCAGGAAGGGGACGGCGATGAGCCCGGCCATGGTGGCGAGGATGCCGAAGGAACGGAGCACGAGGGGGAAGAGAACCCACTCGATGTCGCCGGTGGCCTCGAAGATGGCGACGCCCAGGATCATGGCGCCGATGTTCTCGGCGGACATGGACTCGAAGAGGTCGGCGCCACGGCC
>CAZFGZ010000198.1:0-4302 GCA_964518585.1 uncultured Dehalococcoidia bacterium
ACTTCATTGCTGCCTGGTTCAGCCTGTTCGTCATCAACGGCATCCTCTCCTTCATGATGACGCCGGGCGATTGGGTGGAGAGCAGGAGCCTGGCCGACGCCTTCTTCAACGCCACCTTCTATCCCTCGACGCTGCTCCGCACGATGGTGGCGGTAGCCCTGGCCGGAGCCTTCGCGCTGATCGCCGCCTCCCGCATCCCCGAGGACGACCTGCGAGAGAAGATGGTGCGCTACTCGGGCCAGTGGCTGGCGGTGGCCTTCCTGCTGATGCCGGTGGGCCTCGTGTGGTATCTGACGCAGGTGCCCTCGCTGGCCCGCGACATCGCCTTCGGCGCGGCGGCCGTGCCGCAGATCTTCCTGATCCTGAGCCTGGTGCTATCGGCGCTCATCTTCGGCTTCGCTCTGCTGGGCCCGTACCTGAATCCACGCCTGTTCTACTACCCGTTTGCCATCGTGATCTTCGTGCTGGCCTTCATCGCCACCGGCTCGAGCGAGATGTTCCGCGAGGCAGCGCGGAAGCCCTTCCTTATCTACGACTACATGTACTCGAACCAGGTGCGCGTCGATGAGGTGGCCGCGCTGAGCCAGGAGGGCGTCCTCACCTCGGCCAAGTGGTCGAGCGTCAGCGGGGTGGAGCCCGGCAACGAGCTGGAGGCCGGACGGGAGGTGTTCAAGCTGGACTGCTCCGCCTGTCATACGGTGCGCGGATACAACCCGGTTGCGCCCCTGGTGGCGGACTGGAGCGAGGAGTACATCGACTACCAGCTACAGCGGCTGGACGAGCTGAAGCCCTTCATGCCTCCTTTCGTCGGCACGGGGGAGGAGCGGAAGGCCCTGGCCGCCTGGCTGGACTCCCTGGACTAGAGCCGAGCGGGAGAAGCATGGCATGATCCCGGATCCCGACCCGCTGCCGCTGCCGGCACCCGACGAGCTGCTTCAGGTGCTGCTGGTCGCCGTCTGGACTCTCCACATCCTGGCGGTCGACGTGGTGGTTGGCGGCGCCATCGTGGCGGCGGCCACGGGCCTCCTGCGGCTGGGGCCGCCCGACTTCCGCTCCCGCCTGCTCCAGCCCAGCGGACGGGTCCTGACCGTCGGCACCGCGCTGCTCGTCACCCTCGGCATCCCGCCGCTTCTGATCATGCAGGTGCTGTACGGCCCCTTCTTCTTCACCTCGTCGATCCTGATGGCCATCCCCTGGGCGCTGGTCATCCCCATTGTCATCGGCGGCTATCTGCTGCTGTATGCGACGGAGCTGCTGCGGGAGCGGCTGGGGCGATGGGTGGAGTTCGCGCGGGCCGGCGCGGCCGGCGCCTTCGCGCTGGTGATGCTGCTCTACGTGGGCAACATCGTCCTGCTGCTCACGCCTGAGGACTGGCGGGACGTGTATCGCGACTACGGGCACGCCGTGTACCTGCACGTGACAGAGCCGACGATCTTCCCCCGCTACGCCCACTTCCTGCTGGCGGCCGTGGCGGTGGCCGGCCTGGCCGTGATGGCCTATGGGCTGCTGGTGCGACGCCGCGACGAGGCGTTCGGAGGCTGGCTGCTTCGCTACGGGGCCCGCTGGTTCCTGGCGCCGACGCTGCTCCAGTTCGTCATCGGGCCGGTGTTCCTGGTCACCCTCCCGGAGGCCGTGCGAGACGAGTTCCTGGCCGGCGACCTGCTGGAGACGGGGGTGCTCTGGACAGGGGTCGGGCTCACGCTCGTCGGCGCGGCGCTGCTGGGGCTGGGGGTGCTCTCGTCGCGCTTCACCGCGGCGGGTGTGGCGGGCATCGCGGCCATGGGGGCGACCATCGGGCTCATGTCGGTGACCCGGCAGCTCCTCCGCACCGCCTACCTCAGCCCTGTGTACGACGTGGGCGCGCTTCCCCAGGAGACGCAGACCGGCGCGCTCGTCCTCTTTTTCATCCTGGCCGTGCTTGGACTGGCGGCCATCGGCATCATGGTGTGGCTGCTCGCCCGCCCGGCCCGCCCGGAGGGCGAGGCGCCGACCTATCAGCCGTAGGCCGGGCCCCGGGGCCTCGTCGCGACCGGCGCGTCGGGTGCTAGAATCCTACCGATAGGCTCGCGCGATGGCCGAGAACGCCCCACATCCGCAGCGCTTTCCCCTCCCGCCGGCGCTGGCGCGGTCTCCGGGGGCCTGGACCGCGGCGCCCGAGGAGCCGTCGCACGCGCTGGCGCAGTTGCACGGCCGCTCCGTGGGCCGGCATGGCCTTCGTCTCTTCCTGGGGCCCAGGAGTCGCTTCGGAGCGCGGTACTTCCAGGTGTTTCTCGTGGATCCCGCCGGCTCCCTCAGCCGCGAGCCGGTCCTCGCCGGGCTGTATGCCGCGGGGCCTCTCCCGAGCTACAACTGGGTCGAGGTCGGCGAGGCGCGGCGCTCGGTCCCCGTGGGGGCGACGCGCACCGCGGCCATCGGCGAGAGGGGCGTGAGGGAGCTCCTCTGCCTGCTGGGCGGGATCGTGCCGCCGGGCGGCCACCTCATGGTCGAATACGACGGCCCGGAGCGGGCCGCGACCGCGCGCGCTCTGGCCAGGGGCGTGCCCCCTCTGGCCACGCCGCTGGGGGCGGCGCTCCTGGCGGCCGGCTGCGGTCCGGGCATCCGCGACTGGTACATCTCGGAAGGGGGTCTCGAGGGGCCGCGCAAGCTCCAGGGCTACAAGCCTCTCGGCGAGGCGCAGGCCCGCGAGCGTGGCCGCCGCGCCGCCCGCGAGCTGCTGGCTTTCCTTGAGTCGTCGAGGCCCGCGGCTGGAGATGCGCTCGGGCGTGCCGCGCGCCGCCGCGCCCGCATCGTCCTGCGCCGCCTGCCGCCGCCCGGCAGCGATGCCCCCTACTCCCCGGGGAGCTGCTAGCGCCGCCGAGTCGCTCGACTCAGGGCCAGGCTCCCGATGCCGAGAATGAGACAGCCCGCGCTCGCCAGCATCCACGGAGTAGAGGCGCCCCCGCTGCTTCCAAGCAGCCCAGCGTTGCCTGTCGCCGGGAGAGTGCTCACGCCACCAACGTCTGGACGCCGAGGAGGCGGCAACGCCGGCTGGTCCATTGCAGCTTGCGGCGGAGCTGGCTCAGGAGTTGCGCTAGGAACCGCCGTGGTGGGTGACGGAGCGGCGACGGTGACGGTCGGTTCCGGCGGCGTGGGCGTATGAGTTGGCGTGTCGGAGGGTGTGGCGGTCGCGGTGTCGGTTGGAGCGGGCGTTGGAGTGTCCGTAGGTGTGGACGTGGGCGTATGAGTCGGGGTGTCGGTTAGAGTGGGCGTTGGAGTGTCCGTAGGTGTAGACGTGGGCGTGTGAGTCGGCGTAGGGGTATAGGTAGACGTCTCGGTGGGCGTGGCGGTCGGGGTGACTACTCCGATCGCGCCTGCGAGGCCCTCCGCATGCACCCCCAGCACGAGCAGAAACGCTAGAGCAGTACCCAGGAGCGGAAGCGCGTATCTCATCTCCCCACATCCTCAGCAGAACCTGGCGCCGGCCGCTCGCAGCACGCTAGCCTGGCCAGCGCCGCACCTCTCTTCTTCTAGGTGTTCGGCACCGGTCGCTGAATCGCACATTGACCAAAAGGATGACTGTGGGAGTCTGCCGATCGGCTGAGTGGAGGGCTCGCCGATACGCATGGCGCAGGTCCGCCAGCACTGGCCGCCGCGCCCGCATCGTCATCTGCCGTCTGGTGCCGCCCGGCTGAGCGCAGGCCGCTGGGGTCCGTTGCAGGATGCCGAAAGAGTCACCGCTCGCCCTTCGACGGGCTCAGGGCGAGCGGCCCACGCAGGTTTCGCAGCAGGCTGCTACTCTTTCCGCCTCGGCAGGCCGGGCTCGGTCATCGAGGCAGGGTCGAGGGCGCGCTGGAGCTCCTCGTTCGATAGCTTCGTGCGCTCCCGGGCCACCTCGCGGATGGTGCGCCCGCTGCCTGCCGCCTCTTTGGCCACCTCCGCCGCCGCGTCGTAGCCGATGAGGGGGGCCAGGCCCGTGGCTATGGCCAGCCCCCTCTCGACCATCTCCGGGCCTCTCTCGGTGGCGCGCAGGCCGTCCACGCAGCGCTCGGCGAAGTTCGCGGCCGCGGCCGCCAGCAGCTCGATGGACTGGAGGAGGTTGTAGCCGGCGACGGGCATCATCGTGTTCAGCTCGAAGAAGCTGCGGTGCCCCGCGAAGGCCACCGTCGCGTCGTTCCCCACCACCTGGGCGCAGACCTGGATGAGCGCCTCCGGGACGACCGGATTCACCTTCCCCGGCATGATGGAGCTTCCCGGCTGGACCTCGGGGAGGGCCAGCTCGCCGAGGCCGGCCCGCGGGCCCGAGCCCAGCCAGCTTATGTCGTT
>CAZFGZ010000199.1:0-4290 GCA_964518585.1 uncultured Dehalococcoidia bacterium
CGCACCCACTTGGCGCTCTTCCAGAAGTAGAGCTTGGGCACCACCAGGCGCAGGGGCCAGCCGTGCTCCGGCGTCAGGGGCTTGCCGTCGTGGCTGTGCGCGAGCAGCACGTCGTCGCCTAGCAGGTCCGCCAGCGCGACATTGGCGCTGTAGCCTCCGTAGCTGTGCACCATGACGTGTCGCGCCTCCGGCTTGGGGCGGACGTGCTTCAGCAGCTCGCTGAGGGCAACCCCCTCCCAGCGGTTCTCAAACCTGCTCCAGCGCGTCACGCAGTGCACGTCGGAGGTCACGCTGGTCTGAGGCAGGGCCATGAACCGCTCCCAGGTGAACTCGACCTCCTCCTCGACCAGGCCTTCCAGCGTGAGGCGCCAGGTGGCCAGCTCGATCTTCGGAATGCGGCCCTCGATGAAAATGGGCCAGTTCTTGGTCAGCCTTTGGCCGGGAGGGAGGCGGCTGCTGTCTTGCTTGGGCTCCTGGCGGGCCCTCCGGCCGAATACGTCGGGAGTCATGGGATTCCTTTCCGGCGCACCAGGGACATGGAGTGTGGGCGCCTCTGAATTATGATAGCAACGGCTTCGCTTATTGGTCAAAGAGGCTCACGCCGCGGGCCCCTCGTGTTCGCGCGCCGGTAGGTGGTATCCTCTGATGGATGGCTGAGAGCACAGGGAGTGTGGAGGTGGGCGCGGCTTCCCGTGCCTCCCACTGGCTGGCGCGGCTGCGGGCCGACGCGCCCTTCTTCCTCATCGCCATCGCCGTCATCGTCCTCGACCAGGTGACCAAGCAACTGGTCCGCTCGAACCTGGCCCTGGGGGAGACCTGGCCGGACGATGACTGGTTCGTGCGCATCAATCACGTGACCAACAGCGGCGCCGCCTTCGGCATTCTCCAGGGTCAGACGCCCTTCCTGGTAGTCACCACTTTCGTCGGCCTAGCTGCCATCCTGCTCTACTACTGGTATCCCCCCATGCAGCACATGCTCTTGCGGAGCGTCCTGGGGCTTCAGCTCGGGGGAGCGCTGGGAAACCTTATCGATCGCGTCCGTCTGGGCGAGGTCACCGACTTCATCGACTTCCGCTACTGGCCCGCTTTCAATGTGGCCGACTCCTCCATCAGCATCGGTGTCGTGGGTGTGCTCGTGTTCTTCGCTCTCTACGAGGGGGCGCGCCATCACCAGGAGGCTCCCCGGCGTGGGCCGGACGGTTGAGCTCAGAGCCGACCGGGAGGGAGAGCGGCTCGACATCTTCGTGGCCCGGCGACGGCCGGAGCTGACCCGCTCCCGCGTGCAGCGCCTCATAGAGCAGGGCCTCGTGACCGTCGACGGCAGGCCCGCCAGGGCCGGGCTGCGGCTCGAGCCGGGCCGGAAGGTCCGCCTGACGCTGCCCCCGCCGGAACCCCTGGAGCCAGCCCCCGAGGCTATCCCTCTCTCCGTTGTGTACGAGGACGAGGACCTGCTCGTGATCGACAAGCCCGCCGGCATGACGGTTCATCCGGGCCCTGGGCACAGCGCCCACACGCTGGTGAACGCCGTGCTGGCGCGCTGCCCCGACCTGAGGGGAGTGGGAGCCCAGGGGCGGCCGGGCATCGTCCACCGACTGGACAAGGACACCTCGGGCCTGGTCATCGTCGCCAGGAATGAGCGTGCGCACACCTCTCTGTCCCGCCAGCTCAAGGAGCGCCGGGTGGAAAAGGGCTACCTGGCCCTGGTCCACGGGCGCGTCGAGCCGCCGGAGGGGGTGATCGAAGCCCCCATCGCGCGCGACCCTCGCCACCGCCAGCGCATGGCGGTGGTGGAAGGGGGCCGCGAGGCCCGCACGGCCTATCGAGTCGCCCGATATCTGGACTCCTACACGCTGGTGGAGGTGACACCATACACGGGCCGGACGCATCAGATCCGTGTGCACTTCGCCGCCCTGGGCCACCCCGTGGCCGGCGACGCCATCTACGGCAGGCGCTCGCCCGTCCTGGGGCGCCAGTTCCTTCACGCCTTCCGCCTCGCCTTTCGCCACCCGCGAACCGGCGAACGGGTGCACGTCGAAGCGCCCCTGCCCGCAGACCTGCAAGCCGCCCTCACGCGCCTGGCGACCGGTTGAGGCGGCCATGCCCCCTCTGCTACAATCCAGCCGCCGGCGGAGGGCGCCGGCCGTTCCGCGAGTCCTGGGCCACAGTCGTTTCGAGCCTCGGCGGGTGGCCGCCGGGAGCAGCAGCGTCAAGCTGCGGCGGGAGGTCGAGCATGGAGTTCTTCATCACCTGGGCGATCATCCTGGGGCTGGTGGTGGTGCCGGGGGCCGTCAACTACTACTGCAATCGCTGGTTCGCGGGCCAGGGGCAGCAGGAGCCCAACCGACTGGAGCTGGCGGCGGCCAGCCTGGGGCTGCCTATCGTCATCCTGGTGGCGGCGGCCTTCGTCGTGCTGCTCATCTCCCTGGGATGGGACGGCCTGAGGGACGAGATCGGTGATTTCGCGCAGGGCGGCGTGAAGGGCTACGGGCAAGCCCGTCCTATCGCCCTCAGTGGCGTCATGACAGGGGTATCGCTGGCCATGATGGGCCTGCTGGGGCTCCTGGGGGCGCTCCGCGTGCCGGCCCGATTCCTCCGCTAGCTGAGGCCTGGGAATGAGGCGGTTCCCTCGGTGACGGTTCGCGTTCGTTTCGCGCCCAGTCCGACGGGCATCCCCCACGTGGGGAACATCCGCACGGCGCTGTTCAACTGGCTGTTCGCGCGCCACGAGGGAGGCGCCTTCGTGCTGCGCGTCGAGGACACGGACCGAACGCGCCTCGTCGAGGGGGCCCTGGAGGCCATCCTCGACGCGCTCCGCTGGCTGGACATCGACTGGGACGAGGGGCCGGACGTGGGCGGCCCCTACGGCCCCTACTTCCAGTCGCAGCGACTGGAGCACTACCGCCACGCCGCCGCCGACCTGATAGAGCGCGGCCACGCCTACGAGTGCTTCTGCTCGCCGGAGCGGCTCGAGGAGGTGCGGGCGGCCCAGCAGCGGCGCAAGGAGCCGCCCCGCTACGACCGGCGTTGCCGCCACCTGTCGGAGGGAGAACGCGAGCGGCACCGCGCCGAGGGGACGCCGCCGGTCGTTCGCTTCAAGACGCCCCTGACCGGCTCCACCTCCTTCCACGACCTCGTCCGCGGCCAGGTGAGCTTCGACCACGCCACCCTGGACGACTTCGTCCTCCTGAAGTCGGACGGCTTCCCCACCTACCACCTGGCCAGCGTGGTGGACGACCACCTGATGGAGATCACGCACGTGATGCGCGGCGACGAGTGGATCTCCAGCACGCCGCGCCACGCGCTGCTTTACGGGGCGCTGGGCTGGGAGCCACCGCTCTTCGCTCACCTGCCGCTGATCCTGGGCACGGACAAGGCCCGGCTCGCCAAGCGCCACGGCGCCGTGTCCGTGCAGGAGTACCGGGAGCAGGGGTTCCTGCCCGAAGCGATGCTCAACTTTCTGGGGCTGCTGGGCTGGTCGCTGGACGATCGCACCACCATCATCTCCCGAGAGCGGTTCATCGCGAACTTCACCCTCGAGCGCATCGTGAAGAACCCCGCCGTGTTCGACCTGGAGAAGCTCACCTGGATGAACGGCGCGTACATCCGGGATCTGCCGCCCGAGCGCCTGGCGGAACTGCTGGCCGAACGGCTGGAAAGGGATCTGCCCCCCGACGTGCCCCGCCCCATCGACAGGGTGTACGTGGGACGCATCGTGCCGCTGGTGCGGGAGCGCGTGAAGCGCCTTGACGAGGCCAGCGAGATGACCGGCTTCTTCTTTCGCGACGGGGATCTGGAGTACGGGACGCCGGAGCTTCTGGGCAAAGCCTTCGCGGGGAGGCCGGAGGCAGCCGCGCAGGCCCTCCGGTCGGGCCTCGAGCGGGTGTCGGCGCTGCCCTCGTGGGAGAGCGAGGCGCTCGAGGGAACGCTGCGAGCCCTGGCGGAAGAGCTGAGCCTGAAGACGCGCGATCTCTTCATGCTGCTGCGCGTCGCCGTTACGGGGCGAGCGGTATCGCCTCCGCTGTTCGAGAGCATGGAGGTCGTGGGCCGGGAGCGCTGCCTCTCGAGGCTCGAGTCGGCGCTGCGGCGGCTGGAGGCGGCAGCTCCATAGGCTCCGCCACCAGCCGGGTCACCCAACAATCTAGGGGGCGGCCTTGCGGCCGCCCCCCCCCATGCTTCGAGGCCAGGGCCTTGGAGCCCTACGGCGGCGATGCCCCGCACGACTGCCCCGACTCCGCCAGCACCCGCAGCACGTCCACGATGATGCTCACGGCTCCGTCGGGTCCAGCCGAC
>CAZFGZ010000200.1:0-207 GCA_964518585.1 uncultured Dehalococcoidia bacterium
GAGGACGTAGAGCCTCCCGAGGAAGACGTCGGCGAGGAGCTGACCCGTCTCCTCAAGGAGTACAAGCGCTTCAAGGAGGCAGCCGACTCCCTGCGTGATCTTGAGGACCAGGGATTCCGCGCCTACCCCCGCCACCCCCCGCCCCCCCCCAAGCCCCCCCCCCCCCCCCGCCATGGCGGGAACAAGGACCCCCACAAGATCAACCAG
>CAZFGZ010000200.1:217-4277 GCA_964518585.1 uncultured Dehalococcoidia bacterium
CTCCCCCTCGGCCTCGATGGCGTCACCATGGACCTCCTCATGACCATCTTCCGCGAGGCCCTCGAACGCCAGCCCCACGAGCCCGTCGGAACCATCCAGCGCGACGAGCTCACCGTCGGTCAGAAGGTCGAACAGATCACCGCCGCCCTCACCCGCGAGGGAAAACTCAGCTTCCGTCACCTCATCTCCGCCTGCCGCTCACGCGTCGAGGTCATCGTCTCCTTCCTCGCCGTCCTCGAGCTCATCAAGGCCCTCCGCGTCCGCGCCCAGCAGGACGGCCTCTTCGCCGACATCCTCCTCGTCTCCCTCACCACCGCGCCGCCGAACACCCCCGCGTAGGGGCGGTTCGCAAACCGCCCCGACTGTCTCACCACGCGCGGAATCTGAGAACCGCTCGTCCTGAGCTCGTCGAAGGGCGAGCGGCGACCTCTTTCAGCAGCGTGCTAGTCCAACGCTACCGCACCCCACATCCGAAGGATGTAGGGGCGCTCGCCCGTCCGCCCCTTCTCTCTCCCGCCTCCACCTTCCCGCCTCCTGGCTCCAGGGCTCCGCCTTCCTTGACCCGCCCCTACCCCGATGCTAGTATCCCAATCAGGCAGAGGGGCCATCCCCTCTCTTTTTTACCCGGCGGCGAGGTTCATCCTGTGCCATCCATGACCAAGCACCAGCGCGTCCGGGCCGCCCTCGCCGGTGCCGACGTCGACCGCGTCCCCCTCAGCTTCTGGGGCCACGACTTCTTCCGCGAGTGGACCCCCGAGGGCCTCGCCCAGGCCATGCTCGAGCGCCACCGCCGCTACGACTGGGACTACATGAAGGTCAACCCCCGCGCCACCTACTACGCCGAGGCCTGGGGCTGCCGCTACAAGCCCTCCCGCGACCCTACCCGCGGCCCCGACACCGTCGACTACGTCCTCAAGTCCCCCTCCGACCTGGACAACGTCCGGCCTGTCGACGTGCACGACGGCCCCTTCGCGGAGCACATCCAGGCTCTCCGTCTCATCGCCGAGGGCCTCGTCGGCGACGCCCCCTTCGTCCAGACGGTCTTCTCGCCCCTCTCCGTCATCGGCCGCATGGCCAACGGTGACCGCGACGCCGTCCGCCGCTGGATGCGCGAGGCCCCCGACGCCCTCCACCGCGCCCTCGCCGCCGTCACCGAATCCCTCGCCGCCTACGCCGCCGCCTGCCTCGAGGCCGGCGCCGACGGCATCTTCTTCCCCACCGTCGAGTGGGCCACCTACGACAACGCCACCCCCGACGAGTACAACCACTTCGCCCGCCCCTACGACCTCCGCGTCCTCCAGGCGGCCGCAGCCGGCTGGTTCAACATCCTCCACGTCTGCCGGCAGAACAACATGCTCGCCCTCCTGCTCGACTACCCCGTCCACGCCTTCAACTGGGCCTCCTCCCAGCCGGGCAATCCCAGCCTCGCCGAGGGCCTGGCCCAGACCGACAAGGCCGTCATGGGCGGAGTCGACCAGGCCACCATCGCCGGCGCCTCCCCCGACGAGGTCGCCGCCGAGGTCCGCGAGGCCCTGCGCCAGACCGGCGCTCGCCGCCTCCTCCTCGCCCCGGGCTGCTCCATCTCACCGCTCACCCCCGACGCCAACCTCCACGCCGCCGCCGACGCGGTGCGGACACCCTAGCCCTCCCATGGACACGATCCCAGGCCTGGCCAGAGAGGAACTGAGTCGGGTCGCCCCCGGCGGCGACACCGCCCTCACCATCGGCGTCTTCGACGGCGTCCACCGCGGCCACCGCTACCTGGTCGCCCAGCTCATCGAGCGCGCCGCCGCAAGAGGCCTGGCCAGCGGCGTCATCACCCTCCATCCCCACCCCGTCCTCGTGCTCCACCCCGAGACCCCCGTCGCCTACCTGGGAAGCCTTGAGGAGCGCGTCGAGCTGCTCCGCGCCACCGGCGTCGGCTTCGTCGCCCCCCTCACCTTCTCCTCCGAGCTCGCCCAGCTAGCGCCCGGCGACTTCATGGCCATCGTGGCCGACGAGCTGCATCCGAGGCTTCTCCTCTTAGGCCCCGACTTCGCCCTCGGCCGCCGCCGCGAGGGAACCCCCGCCTTTCTCGCCGACCTCGGCCAGAAGCTCGGCTACGAGGTCGAAGCCCTCCCACCCCTCCAGGAGAACGGCGAGGTCATAAGCTCCACCGCCGTCCGCAACTCCCTCGCCGCCGGCGACATGGAGACCGTGGCCGCCCTCCTCGGCCGCCCCTTCTCCCTCCGCGGCCCCGTCGTCCACGGCGCCGAGCGCGGCAAGAGCCTCGGCTTCCCCACCGCCAACATCGCCGTCTCCGCTGACCTCGCCCTCCCGCCCTTCGGCGTCTACGTCACCCGCGCTCACCTCGGCGAGGGCCTCTACCCCTCCGTCACGAACATCGGCTTCCGCCCCACCTTCGAGACCAAAGACCGCGCAGTCGAGGTCCACGTTCTCGACTTCGAAGGAGAGGTCTACGGACGCGAGCTCCGCATCGAGGTGCTCCACCGCCTGCGCGAGGAGCGCCGCTTCTCCGGCCCCGATGAGCTCGCCCACCAGATCCGCCGCGACGTCGAGGAGGCCCGCCAGCTCTTCCGCCGCGAGGCCGCGTCGCTATGAGCAAAGCGAAGTCGCCCACCCCTCCCCCCTCCATCGACGACCAGATGCGCATCCTCATGCGCGGCGTCGAATACGGAGACGACCAGATCCGCCTCACCATGGATCGCGAGCTACGTGACCGCCTCGCCGAGCGCCGGCCCCTCCGCGTCTACCTCGGCGTCGACCCCACCGCCCCCGACCTCACCCTCGGCCACACCGTCGCCATGCGCAAGCTCCGCCAGTTCCAGGACCTCGGCCACGAGACCGTCCTCCTCATCGGCGGCTTCACCTCCCTCATCGGCGACCCCAGCGACAAGGACAGCGTCCGCCCCATGCTCACCCCCGACGAGATCGACGCCAACGCCCGCACCTACCTCGACCAGGCCTACGCCGTCCTCGACCCCGACCGCACCATCGTCCGCAACAACGCCGAGTGGCTCGGCAAGCTCACCTTCGCCGACCTCATCAAGATCGCCTCAAACTACACCGTCGGCCAGTTCCTCCAGCGCGACAGCTTCGCCCAGAGGCGCCGCCGCCGCGACCCCATCTACGTCCACGAGTTCTTCTACGCCTTCATGCAGGCCTACGACGCCGTCGCCCTCGAAACCGACGTCCAGGTCGGCGGCGTCGACCAGCTCTTCAACCTAATGGCCGGCCGCGACCTCCAGCGCGTCTACGGCCAGCCCCCCCAGATCGCCGTCACCCTCCCCATCCTCGTCGGCACCGACGGCGCCCAGAAGATGTCCAAGACCCTCGGCAACCACATCGCCCTCAACGACCCGCCTCAGGAGATGTACGGCAGGGTCATGTCCATCCCCGACCACGTCATGATCGACTACTTCACCCTCGTCACCGACGTACCCGCCGATGAGATCGACGACATCCGCCGCCGGCTCGCCGGCCGCTCCGTCAACCCCATGGACATCAAGAAGCGCCTCGCCCGCGAGATCGTCACCGACCTCCACGGCCAGCCCGCCGCCCGCGACGCCGAGGACGCCTTCACCCGCACCTTTCAGCAGCGCGAGCTACCCGAGGACGTGCCCGAATTCGCCCTGCCCTTCGAAGGCGAGGAAGCCTCCGTCGACCTCACCACCCTCTTGACCGACGCCCGCATGGCCCCAAGCCGCAGCCAGGCCAGGCGCCTCCTCGCCGACGGCGCCGTCGAGATCGACGGCGTCACGGCCGCCGCCCCTCAGGCCACGTTGCGCCCCGGCTCCACCATCCGCGTCGGCAAGCACCGCTTCCTCCGCATCGTCGATGCCGACAAGCACCCCCAGTCGCCGTAGCCGGGAGTGCAGGGGGCTCCGCCCCCTGCCGGGGGGCTTGGGAGGTGTCCCCCCAGACTCCAAATACATTTCGAGGGCGGGCGGGTGGGCAGGACCACCTCACTTCCCCAGCACGCCCTGACCAGGCTGCTGCAAGGAGACCGCTGAAAAACTCGCTCAGTCGGGGGTGCAGGGGCTCTGCCCCCTGCCGGGGG
>CAZFGZ010000201.1:0-4271 GCA_964518585.1 uncultured Dehalococcoidia bacterium
ACGATGAAGCCCGTGGACCCGCTACGCAGCAGGCCGCATCAATAGGCGAGGTCTTCGAGAGTTGCCTGGATGTGCTGAGTGAAAGGGAAAGGGAGGTCATCTCGAAACGCTGGGGCGTGATCGACGGGCGTGCCCGCACCCTGCAAGAAATAGGCGAGGCGTATGGCGTCTCAAAGGAAAGAATACGACAGATCGAAGGCAAAGCGCTTCGGAAGATTAGAGCAATACCCTATGCCCAACTGCATGTTGAAGTCGTCGAGCGCACCATTGAGATTGCCAACGCGTGCAGCCGTGATGCCAGATCGCAGGGAGAACTGCTGCGGCACTTGAGGCTGGGTGGCCTGTCTGTGCGCCCGGAAGAGCTCAGGATGGTGATGTTTCTCATCGATGTCGGGTGCGTCAAGGCACCATCTGAAGCGCGCCTGGCTACTGGCGGAGCTTATCATTTGCGCCCGCAGCGGCGCCTGGCTCCTGGGCAGCCGCTCAGCGACGAGCATCCCGGCTATGACGCCTACCTGCGTGCGCTTTCTCGGGGCGCCTCGGAATCCTACGCTCGCAATATTGCCCACATAGTGGCGTGGGGGCGAGAACGGCGCCGCGATCCCGAATACCGGCTGTGGTGGAACGCTTGGCACCGCGAGTACAGGCGAAGGCGCTATCGCGAGGACCCCGCCTACCGGGAGAGGGCGCTGGCTCGGCAAAGGGCGAGGTATCACGACAAGTATCGAGAGAAGTGGAGAGAGAGGAGTCGAGAACGCTACCGTTCTGATCCGGCCTACCGTGCAAGGGTGCTCGCGTATGGCGCTGCCTACAGAGCGAGGAAACGGGCGGAGTCTTCGCGCGATGGATAGACAGGCCCAACCTGGGCTGTGCGTCCGAAGGCTGTGATGGCCCGAGGAGAAAGTGAGCGGCGGTGCGCTTCGCGCCATAGTACGCGAGGTGGCCTGGGGCAGGGAGTCCCTGACGAAGCCCTCCAGCCGCTCGAGGGTCTCTATCTTGATCTGGGTGACGTCGACGAGGTCGGGCAGGCGCTGGCGGAAGGCCTGCATGTGCTCGCTGCCGGCGTGGGCGGTCAGGGCTGCGGGGTCCTCGTAGACCTCGTACCATACCAGCTCGGAGGGCTCAGCCTGGGAGCGGTGGCAGACGTAGGCGAGGCAGCCCGGCTCGCCGTCTCGGACCGCCTGCCCCATCGTGCGGGCGGCGTCCAGGGCTTCGTTCTCCTTGCCGTCTTTCATGCGGAAACGGGCCAGTATCACGATCATGGGGGACCTCCTTGATTGGGTTCGGGGCTACTCGCGGTCAGGGCCGCTGTCAGACATTGCCACCCGCCGCGGAGGTGACTGTGCCTGCCTCCGCTCGCTCCTGTCTCATGAAGCGGAAGCCGAACAGGGCAGCGGCGGCCAGCGCCGCCCAGAAGGCAAAGGGAAGGCTCGCATCGAGGTCAGCCAGGCTGTTGCCGATGGGAGGGGAGGCAAAGGCGCTCAGCCGGGAGAGGGTCAGGACCAGGCCCATGGCGGTCCCGGCATATACCGCCCCAACGCCTTCTATCTCCATGATGGCGCTGATGAGGACTGCCATGAAGGCGTCACGAACGAAGCCCGCCAGTATGACCGCCGCCCAGACTATCGCGCCGCCGGATACTGAGAGCAGGCCGACACCGACGGCGAGCAGCAGCGTCGCGGCGAAGAGGACCACTTTCCTGGAGCCGAGCCTGTCGGAAAGCAGGGCGATGGGGATTACGCCCACCATGCTCGTCGCGTGGAAGAGCGCCAGGGCGCCATCGGCGCCGGCGTCGGACCAGCCGACGTCCCGCAGATAGAGCGGCAGGTAGCCGAGCACGCCCTGCACGCAGCCGATCTGGCCCATCAGGATGAACCCGAGGATCCAGACACCCCTGATGCGCAATACCCGTGCCAGCGCCTGGCGAAAGGGCACGGCACCCGCGTAGCCGGCGGACGACTCGGGGTGACCGGGCTCGCCGCGGGTCAGGAGCCAGAAGAGGCTGATGATGACGGATATGGCGCCGTACAGGTAGAGGACGTTCCTCCAGCCATCGAGGAGAGGGGAGAGGACGGTGGCGCTGATCATCGACCCCACCGTGAAGCCGACCGCCATGCCCGTCGATGCGACACCGTTTGCGAGTCCGAGGTATCGACCCGGGAACCAGACGCCACAGGTCTTGTGGACGGTAGGCGGTATGCTGGCGGTGACAAGCCCGAACAGGAACAGGGTTCCCGCCAGGGTCAGAAAGCCGCCTGACAGCCCTCTCAGGGCTCCGGCGAGCCCTGCCAGGAAGCAGGCGGCGATCAGGACGCGTCGGGCTCCGAAGCGGTCGCCCATCATCCCGCCGATGAGGACAACGAACGCACCGGCGAGCGGGACTACGCCCCAGACCGCGCCTATCTGGACGAGGCTGAGGTCGAGGTCCTCTGATATCTCCTCGAAGAGGACGGGCATGCACATCATCGGCATGCCGACGACGAGGGCGTGGGTCAGCGCCGCCAAGCCGAGCACATACCACCTGTAGCTCGACGCGGTGCTTTCGGCGTTGACGGCGCTCACTTGCGACACACCTCTGCGCAGCGCCAGCCAGGGGCTGAGACGCGCCGGATGCGCGGCTTCATGGCTGGCCTCAGCGTCGGCTCGAGAGCTTTCGCGGACGAGACGATTCTCCCGGAGTCACGGAGGTGTGTCAAACGCGGGGGATGGATCGCGGCGAAGAGGTCCGCCGGGCCGCTCGTGGTTGGACAGGCTCACCACGAGCGGAAGACGTTCGAATCTGGGGGGACACCCCCCAAACCCCCCGCCCGCTGCGCGGGGGCGGAATGCCCGGACGGGGAAGGCTGAGGGCAAGAAGCTTGGGGGCTCCGCCCCCCCCCTGTAACCCCGACTGGCAACTCAGGCCTGGCGGCGGATGAGGTAGGTGCTGCGGCCGAGGGCGATGAGCCTGCCATCGCGGTCGCGGACCTCGGAGGTGCCGAAGGCGGCGATGCGGGCGCGGCGGACGATGCGGCCCTCGGCGAAGAGCTCGTCGCCCTGCATGGCGTCGATGAAGGTGACGTTGAGGTCGGCGGTGGCGTGGGCGATGACATCGTCGTCGTCAGGGCCGTAGGTGGTGAAGAGGGCCATGGCGACGGACATGTCGACCAGGCTGCTGAGGAGGCCTCCGTGGGGCCAGGGGCCGTGCTTGCGCCTGCTGAGGGCGACGCGGAGCTTGCTGTAGGAGGGTCCGAGGCCGACGACCTCGACGCCGAGGAGCCTCCAGAAGGGGTGGAGGGCCCAGGAGGACTGCACGAGGGCGAGCCGCTCCTCCCAGGTGGCATCCTGGGGCAGGCGGGGAACGGAGCGCTGCTGCCAGCGTCCTTTCTTGGGCATGGCTAGCCGGCGGCCTCGTTGTTTGTGCGCACGGCCCGGCCCTCCGTGACTCGCGGATCTGGAGGCGAGACTGGCCCCGTCGAGGGAGCCGAGCTATTATGGCACCGCCGAGTTCGGGAGAGAAGCCCTTGTGTTGTGTGAGGTGACGGGAATGGTCGCCAGGTTCAAGGTCGTACACGCGGACGCCGGGCGCAGGCAGTCGTTCGAGCGGGAGCTGGAGGCGCTGCGGCCGCTGGGGGCGGAGCTGGTGGCGACGCGCGCGGCGGATCAGCGGGAGCTGGCGGAGAACCTGCGAGAGGCGGACGCGGTGCTGGTCAGCGCCGCGCCCATCACGCGAGAGGTGATAGGGGCGCTGGAACGGTGCAAGGTGATCGTGCGGTACGGGGTGGGCGTGGACAACGTGGACCTGGAGGCGGCGACGGAGCGGGAGATCGTGGTGGCGAAGGTGCTGGACTTCTGCACGGAGGAGGTGGCGAATCACGCCCTGATGCTGCTGCTGGCGTGCGCGAAGCAGGTACGACAGCTCGACGCGGAGATGCGGGGCGGCGCCAAAAGGCGCCGGCCGCGCCCACGCTTTCCCCCGGTTTGGGGCGAGACGCTGGGGATCGTGGGACTGGGGGCGATCGGGCGGGACCTGGCGCGGAAGGCGCTGGCGCTCCACATGCGGGTGCTGGCCTACGACCCGTACGTGGACGAGAGCGCGGCGCGGGAGTGCGGCGCTACCATTACGGAGCTGCGGTCGCTGCTGGAGGCGTCGGACTACGTGTCGCTGAACGCGCCGCTGACGGAGGAGACGCGGCACATGATCGGCGCGGAGGAGCTGGCGCGGATGAAGGCGAGCGCGTTCCTGATCAACACGGCGCGGGGCGCGGTGGTCGATGAGGCGGCTTTGGTGG
>CAZFGZ010000202.1:0-4267 GCA_964518585.1 uncultured Dehalococcoidia bacterium
AGGTCTTCGCCCTCTTGAACTTCAGCGACGCGAAGGCTACCGTTGCGCTACGACTAGCTGGAGGGCGCTGGCGCAAACGGCTGGATTCGGCTGAGGAGCGGTGGCAGGGCCGCGGAAGCTCCCTGCCGGATGTGCTGGAGGCGGACGGTGAAAGCGTCGTTACGCTGAGTCCGAAGGCGCTGGTCTTCTTCGAGAGGGACGAAGCTTCTTAGATGGAACGTTACATCTGTATTCACGGCCACTTCTACCAGCCGCCCCGCGAAAACCCCTGGCTGGAGGCGATAGAGTCGCAGGACTCGGCGTATCCCTACCACGACTGGAACGAGCGGATCACGGCGGAGTGCTATGCGCCCAACTCGGCGTCTCGCGTCCTCGACGGCGACGGCTGGATCGTGCAGATCGTGAACAACTACGCCAATATCAGCTTCAACTTCGGGCCCACGCTGATGGCGTGGCTTGAGGAGAAGTTCCCGGAAGTGTACCGCGCCGTCCTCGAGGCCGACCGGGAGAGCCAGCAGACCTTTTCGGGCCACGGCTCGGCGCTGGCCCAGGCCTACAATCACGTCATCCTGCCGCTGGCGAACAGGCGCGATAGGTATACCCAGGCGGTATGGGGGATACGGGATTTCGAACACCGCTTTGGCCGCAAGCCTGAGGGGATGTGGCTGCCTGAGACCGCCGTGGACCTGGAGACTCTGGATGTCATAGCCGAGCTGGGCATCCGGTTCACCATCCTGGCCCCTCATCAGGCCAGCCGGGTTCGCAGGATCGGCGGGCGGTCCTGGCGTGGTCTGAGCGGCGGGCGCATCGACCCTACGAGGGCGTACGTGCTGCGCCTTCCTTCGGGCCGGGAGATCAGCCTGTTCTTCTACGATGGGCCTATCTCCAGGGCGGCAGCTTTCGAGGGGCTCCTCTCGAGCGGTGAGCAGTTCGCGGAGCGGCTCACGGGCGGCTTCTCCGAGGAACGGACGTGGCCGCAGATCGTCAACATCGCCGCGGACGGCGAGACCTACGGCCATCACCACCGCCACGGCGACATGGCGCTGGCGTATGCCCTCCACCACATCCAGTCGAACAGCCTGGCCAAGCTCACCAACTACGGGGAGCACCTGGAGAGATGCCCACCGACTCATCAGGTGGAGATTCTCGAGGACACATCGTGGAGCTGCCCCCACGGAGTGGAGCGGTGGCGCAGCGACTGCGGCTGCAACACCGGGAGGGGGCCCGGATGGAGCCAGGCGTGGCGCGCACCGTTGCGGGAGGCCCTGGACTGGCTCCGCGACACGCTGGCCCCGGCGTACGAAGAGCGCGCAGGCCACATCCTGCGAGACCCGTGGGGAGCGCGGGACGAGTACATTTCGGTGGTGCTTGACCGCTCACCGCAGAACATCGACCGATTCCTGGCCGAGCACGCCGTTCATGAGTTGAGCGAGGCCGAGAAGGTCACGGCGCTGAAGCTCCTGGAGCTCCAGCGGCATGCGATGCTGATGTACACGAGCTGCGGCTGGTTCTTCGACGAGCTGTCAGGCATTGAGACGGTGCAGGTCATCCAGTACGCCGCGCGCGCCATTCAGCTGGCGGAGGAGCTCTCCGGGGAGATGCTCGAGGGCCGTTTTCTGGACCTGTTGGGGCGGGCGAAGAGCAACATGCCCGAACACGGAAACGGCCGCCGCATCTACGAGGAGTGCGTGAAACCAGCCATGGTGAACCTCCGTCAGGTCGGCGCCCACTACGCCGTGAGCTCCGTGTTTGAGCCCTACGAAGAGAGGGCCAAGGTGTACTGCTATACGGTCGAGCTTCAGGAGCACCAAGCCTCTGAGGCTGGGGAGGTGAGACTCGCAGTGGGGCGGGCCAGGATCGCCTCGGAGATCACCCGTGAGTCTGCCCTGCTGACCTTTGGCGTGCTTCACTTCGGCGACCACAACCTAAGCGGGGGCGTCCGGGATTTCGCAGGGGACGAAGCGTATGAGAGCTTGGTGGAGGAGATGGCTGAGACGTTCTCGAGGGCGGACTACCCCGAGCTCGTGAGGTTCCTGGACAAGAACTTCGGAGCGTCAACGTACTCCCTCGCCTCACTCTTCCGGGATGAGCAACGCAGGATCTTGAGCCGCATCCTCGACTCCACGCTGGCTGAGGCTGAAGGGATCTACAGGGATCTGTATGAGCACCATGCGCCGCTCATGCGCTTCCTCACGTACCTGCGCATCCCCCTGCCCAGGGCATTCCGGACAGCCGCCGAAGTGGTCCTGAACGCCGACCTGCGACAGGCCTTTGAGGCAGAGGCGCTTGACCTCGACCACATTCAGGGCATCCTGGAAGGGGTCAGAACCTGGCAGATCGATCTTGACACGGCCGGCCTCGGGTACTCGCTCAAGCGTTCAAGCGAACGGGTGGCTGGCCATTTCCGCGAACAGCCCGCCGAGCTGGCCCGTCTCGACGCGCTCGACGCGGCGGTAAGCCTGGCGCGCTCCCTCCCCTTCGAGGTGGACCTCTGGATGCCCCAGAACGTTCACTACGAACTGCTGCAAACGCTGTACCCAAAGCTCCGAGAGCGGGCCGAGCAGGGCGATGAGGCAGCGCAGGCCTGGATCAGCCATTTCCTTGCCCTAGGGGAGAAGCTTCTGGTCCGCGTCGAATAGGTGGCGGAATTGAGGGTTCCCACGGCCACCTACCGCCTCCAGCTCAACCGACGATTCGGCTTCGCCGACGCCCGCGCCCTGGTGCCCTACCTGCACCAGCTCGGCATCACGGACTTGTACGCCTCCCCGGTCTTCAAGGCCCGGCGGGGCAGCAGCCACGGCTACGATGTGACAGACCCGACGCGCCTCAACCCCGAGCTCGGGACGGAGGCGGAGTTCGAGGCGCTCGTCCGGGAGCTGAAGCGCCACGACATGGGGCTGCTCCTCGACATCGTCCCCAACCATATGGCCGCCAGCATCGAGAACCCCTGGTGGGTTGACGTCCTGGAGAACGGCCAGAGCTCACCCTACGCTTCGTTCTTCGACATTGACTGGCACCCCGATCCGACCGAAGGCGTTCCACAGGGTACGGTCCTCTTGCCCATCCTCGGCAGCCCCTACCGAGCTGCGCTCGAGAATCACGAACTCATCCTCGGCCTGGACGGGGAGGGCTTCTTCGTGCGCTATCACGAGCTGAGGCTTCCGCTGGACCCTAGCTCGTATCAGGTTCTTCTCAGACACCGCCTCGAGGAGCTGGAGGAGACGCTGGGACAAGGCGATCGCGCTTTGCGGGAGCTTAAGGGCCTTGTCGATGCCATCGGGCGGCTGCCCGCCCGCACGGCCGCCGACGCCGGAGCGGTGGAGGCGAGACGCAGGGACGGGGAGACCATCAAGCAACGGCTGTGGGACCTGTACAACGCGCATGCGGAGATCAAGAGGTTCATCGATGAGAACGTGGCCCTGTTCGCGCCGGGAGCGGAAGACGCAGGAGGGTTGCATGGCCTGGACCAGCTCCTGGCCGATCAGGCGTATCGCCTGACCTTCTGGCGCGAAGGCATGCAGAACCTCAACTACAGGCGCTTCTTCGACATCAGCGATTTGATCGGCATCCGAGCCGAGGATCCGGAGGTATTCGAGGCGACCCATGCCCTGACCTTTCGGTTGGCCGATGAGGGAAGAGCCACAGGCCTACGGCTCGATCACATCGACGGTCTCTATGATCCACTCGATTATCTTCGGCGCCTCCAGTCGCGCCTCGGAACGGGAGAGCCGGGGGAAGCGACCGCGAGCTTCTACGTGGTCGTTGAGAAGATCCTGAGTGGTGATGAGGAGCTGCCAGAGGAATGGCCGGTTTGCGGCACCACCGGCTATGACTTCCTGAATGTCGTTAACTCCGTGTTCGTGGATCCACGGGGACTCAGAGCCCTGGATACGACCTATCGGAGGTTCACCGGCTCGCGCCTGGGGTTCAGGGACGTCGTCTATGAGAACAAGAGGCGAGTCATGCGCGAGCTTTTCGTGGGGGAGCTACGCGCCCTGGGGCATCATCTGGGCCGGCTGGCGGATGATGATCCAAGCGGCGATGTTAGCCCAGAGGAGCTCACGCAGGCCCTCGTGGAGGTGACGGCCTGCCTGCCGGTCTACCGGACGTACATCCATGGTTTCGAGGTGGCTCCGCGCGACCGCCGCTACATCGAGGGCGCCGTCGAAGAGGCGCTCCGGCGAAGCCCCGAGGTAAGCGCTTCCGCGCTTGATTTCGTGCGGCGGGCCCTGGTACTCGACTTCTCCGCCCGTTCGTCGAGCGGGCA